>JAQBPE010000390.1 GCA_028287685.1 Cyanobacteria bacterium RYN_339
CCTCCTCGGTCGCGGCGCACACCAGCGCCGCCCCCCAAACCGCTAGGTCGTAACGTTCACGTGCAAGCCGGAGACTTGCTGGAGCTTATCCATCATGTCGAGGAACTTCTCCGACGGGAACTCCCGCAGGACCTCTTTGGTCTGGTGGTCCACCAGCTTCACGACCACGCGGCCGGAGCCCTTGTGGACGCTGAACTGCAGGCCCTCGTCCCCCGCCTTCATGGCGTCGTTGGCCTGCTTCACCTTCTCGCCCAGCAACTTGTCGTCAGGAGGCGCTTGCAGCTCCTCCACGGTGGGCGAGGCCATCAGCCGACCGGGGTCGGTGCTGGCCGGCAGGACAAGCGGCCCGGCGAAGAGCTCGGACGGGTTGAACGCGGGTTGGGTGTTGCCGATTTGCATGGCCGGTCCCTCCTTCCGGGTGGAAGGGCTGCACAGGGGGGTGCTTTATCTCATCTATCGGCAGGAAGCAGGCGGACCTTTAGGGTGAGTTGTGACGAAGATCGCATGGCCAGATCACTTGGCCTCGCGCCAGTTCTCCCCCGCATGCACGTCGACCTTCAAAGGCACGGTCAGCGAGAAGGCACTCTCCATGACCTCGCGAACGAGGGCCGTCAGGGCCTCCACCTTGTCCGCGTCCACCTCGAAGACCAGCTCGTCGTGCACCTGCAAGAGCATGTCGGCGCCCAAGGCCGCCAGCTGCGGCTGCAGGCGCACCATGGCGATCTTGATGATGTCGGCGGAGGTGCCCTGGATCGGCGCGTTGATGGCCATGCGCTCGCCGAAGTCGCGCAGCGTGCGGTTGGCGCTGTTGACCTCCGGGATGTAGCGGCGGCGCCCGGAGAGCGTCTCCACGTAGCCCTGGCGCTTGGCCCCGGCGATCGTGCGGATCATGTAGTGCTGCACGCCCGGGTAGCGGGCGTTGAACTTCTCGATGAAGTCCTTGGCCTCCTTGCGCGGGATGCGCAGGGCCTTCGACAGCCCGAAGTCGCTCTGGCCGTAGATGATGCCGAAGTTGGTGGTCTTGGCGCGCCGGCGCTGGTCGGACGTAACCTCCGCGAGCGGCACGTTGAAGATCTCCGAGGCCGTGACGGCGTGGATGTCCATGTCGTCCCGGAAGGCCTTCACGAAGGTGGGGTCCTGCGTGATGTGCGCCAGGATGCGCAGCTCGACCTGCGAGTAGTCCGCCGCCACGAAGACCCGCCCCGGCGAGCCCGGCACGAAGGCGCGCCGGATCTCGCGGCCCAGCTCCGTGCGGATCGGGATGTTCTGGAGATTGGGCTCGTTGGAGCTGAGGCGCCCGGTGGCGGCCACGGTCTGGCTATAGCTGGTGTGGATGCGGCCGGTGGCCGGGTTGATGGACAGCGGCAGCGCGTCCACGTAGGTGCTCTTGAGCTTGCCCAGCTGGCGGAACTCCAGGATCGAGGCGACGATCTCATGGCTGTCGGCCAGCTCCTCCAGCACCTCCGCGTCCGTGCTGATGCCGGTCTTCGTCCGCTTGATCACGGGCAGCCCCAGCTTCTCGAACAGGATCACGGCGAGCTGCTTCGGCGAGTTGATGTTGAACTTCTCGCCGGCCAGCTCGTGGATCTTGGCCTCGGCGGCCTGGAGCTGCGTGCCGAGGCGATCGCCCAGGTCCTTGAGGTAGCCCACGTCCAGCCGCACGCCCTTCTGCTCCATCGAGACCAAGACGTCGATCAGCGGCAGCTCGATTTCGCGGAACAGCTTCTCCTGGTTCAGCTCCGGCAGCTTGGGGCCCAGGAAGGCCCGCAGCTCCGTGGTCACGGCCACGTCGGCAGCCGCATAGGGGGCCGCCTTCTCCACCGGCACGCGGTCCATCGTGATGGCCTTGGCGCCGGTGCCGATCAGCGCCTTGATGTCGGTCTGCTCGTAGCGGAGATGCTCCCAGGCCAGCTCCTTGAGGCCGTGGCTGGGCCGGCCGGAGTAGACCAGGTAGTCGGCGATCATGGTGTCGAAGGTGAGGCCGCCGCAGGGCAGGCCGTGGCGGATCAACACGTTGATGTCGAACTTCGCGTTGTGGGCCACCTTGGTCTTGTTCGGGTCCGCGAAGTGTGGCGCCAGGACGGCGCGCACGCGCTCCCAGGGCAACGAGGCATGGCCTTCGTGCTTCACGGGGACGTAGAAGCAACGGCAGTCCTTGGCTTCGGGGCCGCCGACGGCGATCGCCACACCCACCAGCGCGCACTGCACGGACTGCAGCCCATCCGTCTCCGTGTCGTAGGTGAACTGGGGCGCGGCGGCCAATTCGCCGTTCAGCACCTCCAGCAGCTCCTCCGTGTCCACGATCGTGACGTCGAGGTTGAGCGGGCGCGAGCCGGTGGCGGCGGCGATTTCGGCTTGCGACGGCTGGACGTCGAACAGGGTCGGGGCGTCGGCGGACTTGGCCCGCACCGCCGGGGCGGCATCGCCCCCGAACGACCCAAGCGTCTGGGGCAGCTGGCGCAAGATGCTGGTCAGCTCGTACTTCTCGAGCTCGGCCGTCAGCTTGGCCAAATCCGGCATGTTCAGCTTGCAGGCGTGGAAGTCGACGTCGACCGGCGCGTTGGTGTCGATCGTGGCGAGCGTCAGGCTGAGGCGGGCCAGCTGCTCGTGCTCCCGCAGCTTGTCCTGGACCTTGCCCTTGACCTCGTCCAGGCGCTTGTAGATGTTCTCCATCGTCTCGAACTCGAGCAGCAGCTTGACCGCGCCCTTCTCGCCGATGCCGGGCACGCCCGGGATGTTGTCGGAGCTGTCGCCCATCAGGCCCTTGAGGTCCGGGATCTGGTCCGGGCGCACGCCCATCTTCGTCAGCACCTCGGCCGGGCCGTAGACCTCCAGGTCGCTGGCGCCGCTCTTGGGGTAGAGCACCTTGACCTTGTCCGTGACGAGCTGGAAGGCATCGCGATCGCCGGTCAGGATCAAGACGTCGTAGCCCTCGGCGGCGGCGCGCGTGGCGACGGTGCCGATCACGTCATCGGCCTCGAAGCCGGCCTGCTCGTAGATGGGGATGTCGAAGGCGCGCACCACGTCGCGGATCGGGTCGAGCTGCACCACGAGGTTGTTCTCCATGGGCGCGCGGTGGCCCTTGTAGGCGTCGAACATCTCATCGCGGAAGGTGGGCCCGGCCAGGTCGAAGGAGACCGCCAGGCACTGCGGCTTCAGCTTCACGATCGCCTCCAGCAGCATCTTCGTGAAGCCGAAGATCGCGCCGGTGGGGTGGCCGGCCTTGGTGCTGAAGTTCCCGCGCATCAGCGCGAAGTAGGCGCGGTACGCCAGGGCGTGGCCGTCGATCAGGATCAGGAGCGGGCTGGACATCAGTCGACCATGATCGCGAGGGCTTCGTCGCGCAGCTTGACCATCTGGAGCGCCCAGGCGAAGCAGCGATCGCGCACGCCGTCGGGCACCTGGAAGGACGCCTGCACCTTCTGGAGGAAGGCGTTCTCGGCCGGGTCGTATTCGCCGTCGACGAAGGTGAGGGCGACGAGCTCCAGGAAGGCGCGGCGCTTGGCCTCTTGCGTGGTGAAGGCCGCCACGGCGCGCTCGTAGCTGGGTTGACGCTTCACGGCGGCGACGAAGGTGGCCTCGTCGATGCCCAGCTCGAGCCGCAGCTCCTCGACCTGTTGGACCTCCTCGTCGGAGATCGTGTTATCGGCCCGGATGGCGAGCAACGCCAGCTCCAAGAAGCCTTCCTTTTCCCGCGGGGTGAGGTGATCTAGAAACAAGCTGGGGCTCTCCTTCCGAAGGGGTAACTGTGCCGCATGCCGGGGGGCCTGTCAATCAGGCGGTGGGCGGCGCCGGGGCAGGCGGGCGGTGAGCGACTGCCAGCGATCGAGCAGGTTGTGGCCGAGGTTGTCCCCCCACTCCTCGAGCTTGCCGGGCGCCTGGCGCGGGGCCGGCGCCTGGCCGCCTTCCGCGGCCAGCATGACCAGCGACATGCCGGCCCCCAGCGCCTGCGCCGCCAGGTTGGCGGGCGGCGGCGTCAGGGCGCCCACGATGTCGGCCAGGCTAGCGAACAGGCCCGTCACGTGGATCAGGCGGTCGCGCGCTTCGAGCGTGCCCCAGCCCTTGAGGGCCTTCAGGCGCGCGGCGGATTCACCGGCGGCGATCGTCACGGCCATCGCCGGGTTCAACTGGTTCATGACCGCCTGCTTGGTGCCCTCGCGGGCCAGCGGCACCAGCTTGTGGATGCTGGCCGTGAGCCGCGCCAGCTTGGCCTCGCCCAGGCCGGTCAACGCCTGGCGGGCTTCCACCGGCCGGAACGGCCCGGCGGGAGGGGCGGGCGCCGCGCGGGCCGCGTCGATCACGGCCCGCAAGGCCGACAGCACGGTGGGTCGCTCCACCGGCCTGGCGGGCGGGACGTCGCCGGGCAACGAGACCTCGGACGGCACGCCCATGCCGCGCCGCCGCCGGGCCGCGAAGATGGCGTCGGCGTGGGCATCCTCGTCGTCGGGCGGGCGACCGTCGGTCATCGTGCAGGCGCTAGGGCGCGACCGCGATGCCCCAGGCCTTCGTGAGCTTGGCCTTGCTGGAGGTGGCGATCGTCAGGGCCTGCGCCTTGGCGGCCGGCACGAGCGCCATCGTCAGCGCGAAGTTGGCCGGCGACGCGACCTCGTTCGACTTGGCATCCGTGACCGCCAGGTCGAGCTCGCCGCCGGACTTCTGGATCAACGCACCGAGCGGCGCGGCTTGCGGGGCGATCGCCTGGTACCAGCTCTTCGCAACGGGGTCGTAGCTCCAGCCTTCGAAGGCCAGCGTCGCCTCCGTGGACGTGGGCGCGAGCAAGTAGGCGGCCACCTTCTGGCGGTTCGCCGTATCGATGCGCGCCAACAAGTTCAGGGCCCCGCCCTTGCTACCGTCCCACGAGAAGTCGGAGAGCACGGCGACCACCGTCGCCTGCGTGCCGTCCGGACGGCTCACTTGGATGGCCGGGGTCAGGGTCACGCCGCCGATCGCGAGCGTGGAGATGTAGCCCACGTTGGCCTGCTTGTCCTTGGCGAAGTTGAAGCCGTTGCTGACGTCGAAGGGGAGGTTGAAGCCGGCGCCGCCGAGGCCCCTGGAGACCTCCGCGCCGTCATCCGCGGTCACGGCCGGGGCCGGAGCGGTGGTGGCCGGGGCGGAGGGGGCCGCGACCGGTGCCGCACAACCTGCCACCAAGGCCAGGGCGACGAGCAGGCTGGACCGGAGGAAACGGACGGGCATGGCGGGCTCCAAGGCTTGGTTGGTTGGGTGGCACCCCCCACTTTACCACCCGGGCGGCCGGCTCGCTTGCTCCCCGGTGCGGGGTCTACCACCCCCAGGCGCCCTGACGGTTAGCCTGCCTTGGCGCGCCAGATGAAGTAGACGGGCAAGCCGGCCAGCACGATGCCCAGGCCCGGCCAGGTGTAGCCCGGCTTGTAGATAAGCAGGTCCAGCATCAGCAGGGAGGCCAGCACCATATACAGCGCCGGCACCAGCGGGTAGCCGACGGCCTTGTAGGGCCGCTCCGCCTCCGGGCGCGTGCGGCGTAGCACGAAGATGGCGCCGACCGTCAGGACGTATAACAGCAGCGCCGCGAAGATCACGTAGTCGAGCAGGTTGCCGTAGCTGCCGGAGAGCGTCAACGCCGCCGCCCAGACGGCCTGCAAGGCCAGGCCCACGGCGGGCACGCCCTGCTTGTTGAGCTTGCCCGCGGCCTTGAAGAACAGGCCGTCCTGGGCCATGGCATAGTAGACGCGCGCGCCGGCCAGCACCAACCCGTTCACGCAGCCGAAGGTGCTGACCATGATCGCGGCGGCCATCAGCCCGGAGCCCGCGGGGCCCAGCACGCTCAGCGCCACGGCCGTGCCGACCCGGTCCTGGGGCGCGTGCTGGATCGCAGCGAGCGGCAACGCGTTCAGGTAGGCCAGGTTCGCCAGCATGTAGAGCCCGGTCACGATCACCGTGCCCAGGGCCAGGGCCAACGGGATGTTGCGCTTGGGATCGCGCACCTCGCCCGCCGTGAAGGTGATGTTGTTCCAGGCGTCGGACGAGAACAGCGAGCCCACCATCGCCGTGCCCACCACCGTCCAGATGGCCCAGCCGCCGACGGCTGGCGTCCAGAAGCCCGGCGCCGTCAGCGCGGGCGCCGCGGCGTGGCCGGCGAACAGGCCCAGCGCGATCAGCGCCGCCAGCGCGCCCAGCTTGGCGATCGTGAAGGTGTTCTGGATCAGCTTGCCGGCCCGCACGCCCCCCATGTTCGTCGCGGACAGGACCAGGATCACGGCGATCGCCACCGCCTGTTGCGACGAGACCGGCCCCAGCAGCTTGGTGTCGGCGGAGACCCAGGGCAGCAGGACCCCCAGGAACTTGGCAAAGGCCACGCTCACGGCCGCGATCGTGCCGCACTGGATCACCATGAACAGGGTCCAGCCGTAGAGGAAGCCCCACAGCGGCCCGTAGGCCTCGCGCAGGTAGACGTACTGCCCGCCCGCCTTGGGCATCATGGCGGCCAGCTCCCCATACGAGAGCGCGGCGGCCAGCGTCAGGCAGCCCGTGATCAGCCAGACAACCAGCAGCCAGCCGGGCGAGCCGACCTCGCGCGCGATGTCGGCCGATACGATGAAGATGCCGGACCCGATCATCGAGCCGGCCACGATCATGGTGGCGTCCAGCAGGCCGAGGCCGCGGACGAAGTGCTGCTCTTCGCTCACCTACAAATCCACCCGCCGGATCCGGCCGTTGTATTGGTCCACCACGTAGAGGTGCCCCTTGCCGTCAGCCACCATCCCGAAGGGGCCCGCCAGCCGGCCCGTGGCCAGGGGTCCGTCGGCGAAGCCGTTGGTCCCCCCGCCTACCAGCGTGGTCAGGGCAGCCTGGCCCGGCGTCCAGGAGCGGATGGCGTTCTGGGTCAGGCTGGAGACGTACAGCTTGGCGCCGTCCGACACGACGTTCGAGCCGGGATCGACGCCGCCCACCACGGTGGTCACGGGGTGCTGTACGCCGGCCAGGTCGATGGCCCGCAGGCTTGGGCCGTCAGCCACGTACAGCGTCTGGCCCAGCAAGGCCAGGCCCGAAAGGTAGCCGAAGGTGGCGCTGGCGGCCGGGCCGTCGGCCCCGATGAAGGGGGCGTTCATCGTGTTCGCCACCGGCGAGGCGGCGCCGGCCAGCGTGGTGACGGTGCCGTCCGCCGTCATGGCACGCACGCGGGAGCCATCGGCCATGTACAGGGTTCCATCCGGCCCGAAAACCAGCGGGCCCGGACCGCGGAAGCTCGCGAGCGCGCCCTTGCCGTCCACCGACTTGGTGTCGTCCATGCCGCGGACGGCCTGGCCCGCGAAGGCCTGGCTGGTGCCGTCCGGCAGCACCTTGCGCAGCAGGGTGGTGGCATCCGAGACGTAAGCCGCACCGGCCTCGTCCATGGCCACGCCCACCAGCAGCTGGAACTGGGCGTCTTTGCCCTTGCCCAGCCCTTCGCCCTGCTGCATGCTGCCGGCCACGGTGCTGACCACGCCCCGAGGCGTGATGCGCCGGAGGGCCGGCCCGTCTGCGAGGAGAAGGTCGCCATTGGTGGCCAGCGCCAGGCAGGCCGGCCGCACGAACTGGGCCAGCTCGCCCACGCCGTCCGCCAGCGCCACCGGCACCTTGGGCAGCGCGCCCGCGATGGTGGTGATGACGGGCCCTGCGGCCACGTGCAGCGCCAGCGTGGCTTTGAGGTCCCCGCTGGAGGCGGTGATGGTAGCGTCGCCAGCCGCGCCGGCCTTGACCCGGCCCTGACCGTCCACCGTGGCGGCGGGGCCGGACGAGGCCCAGCTCACGACCGGAGCCTCCACCGGCTTGCCGGCGGCGTCCGAGACCATTAATTCGTAGCTCTCCATGGCGCCGGCGCGCAAGTCCAGGATGGTGGACGCCAGGTTCAGCGCCTTCAAGACGGTGAAGGGGCTGGCGTTGCTGGGGATGTCGGAGACGGCCACCACCACGTCGCCGCTGCCCGCGCTGGCCGGGACGCGGGCCTTGATGGTGTGATCGTCCACGCGCGTGGGGCTGGTGGCCTGCGCGCCGCCGAAGGAGACGGTGAAGGTGGCACCGTCCGTGGCGCCGAAGCGATCGCCGGTCAGCGTCACCTCCGTGCCCGGCCCGCCGTTGGCTGGGGCCAGGCCCTTGAGGACGGCTGGGGTGGTGGTGAGGGCCAGGTCGGGCGCCGTGGTGGTGGCCCGGGCCTTGACCTCCACGCCACTCAGGTTGCCGCTGCCCAGTCCGGGCTTGCTGCCGGCCAGGCGGAAGGTGCCCACGGGCACGTTGGCGATGGTGTAGCTGCCGTCGTCGTCGGTCTTGGCCACGTAGCCCGTGCCGGGCACGTAGACGTCCACGCCGCCGTGGTTGGTCACGGTGAGCGCCGTGGGGGTGGTGACCTTGCCGCGGATCTGGCCGGTGAAGTCCAGGCGCAACTCCACGCCGGTGGCGCCCGCTGGGACCTCGGCCTTGAAGGCCTTCAGTTCCTCGGAGCGCACTGCCTCCACGTTGATGGCCTTGCCTGCGGGGGGCACCAGGTTGAAGGCGCCGTCGGCGTCCGTGCGGGCCTCCAGCACCGCGGGGGCGTTCTCCAGCAACCGCCAAGAGCCGCCGTTGTTGCTGACGACACCGCTACCGGAGGTGGAGACGATCGGGACGCGCACGAAGCCCGTGAGGCTGGAGCCCTGGTCGGAGATCACGAAGCCGCGGACCAGGACGCCGGCGGCGGGCTTGCCGTCCTGGCCCAGGACGCGGCCAAACGACGCGGACTTCACGGCCGGCGCGGCGCTCGCGGCGATTGCTGGAACTGCGGAGGCCGGTTTCTTGACGGTTGCCTGGTTGGATGGCGCGCAAGCGGCCAGGGACGCCGCTACGGCGACGCCTAGGACACCTGCTTGGACGTCACGCAACCCCACCCTGGGGTTGTTCCACCAGGCGGGCGAGAGCTAACGTTTCCGCGTGCAGCTGGAGCGCAAGGCCGCGTAGGCCGGCGGCGTCAGGCGCTCGTCCGGATGGCGCTGGCGCGTGTAGCCGTCGCGGGCCATCGAGGGCGCCCGGTCGGGGGCGGCCTGGATCGGCGCCGCACGACGGCCCCAGAGCGCGGTGGCGCCGAAGCCGTCGGTCAGGTTCAGGGAGGTGCCGGATTGGTTGCTCATCAACCTTTATATCCGGCTTAACCTCCCCACAATGAGTAAAGCCCTCTTCAAGCTTGAATTAAGCTTTGTTTATGACAACCTGGTTGGCCGCGGCGCGCGTGCCGTCCAGCGCCTTCTGGCGCAGCGGCTCCCACCAGCCGCGGTTGGTCAGGTACCAATCGATCGTCTGGTCGATGCCGGTCTCGAAGTTGTACTTGGGCTCCCAGCCCAGCTCGCGCCGGATCTTGGTGGCGTCGATCGCGTAGCGGCGGTCGTGGCCCGGGCGGTCCTGCACGTACTTGATCAGGGTCTCGGGCTTGCCCAGCTTGGCGAGCACCAGCTTGGTGATCTCCATGTTGGTCTTCTCGTTGTTGCCGCCGATGTTGTAGACCTCGCCCGGCGTGCCGCCGAACAGGACCAGGGCGATCGCCGAGCAGTGGTCCTCCACGTGCAGCCAGTCGCGCACGTTCAGGCCGTCGCCATACACGGGCACCTGCTCGTCGTTGAGCAAGTTCGTGATGAACAGCGGGATCAGCTTCTCGGGGAAGTGGTACGGGCCGTAGTTGTTGCTGCACCGCGTGATCATCACGGGCAGCCCAAAGGTTTCATGATACGACCGCGCCATCAGGTCGGCGGAAGCCTTGGAGGCCGAGTAGGGGCTGTTGGGGGCGATCGGCGTGGTCTCGCTGAACAGGCCGGTGGGGCCCAGCGAGCCGTACACCTCGTCGGTACCGATCTGGACGAAGCGCTTGATGCCGTGGCGGCGGGCGGCCTCCAGCAAGACCAGCGTGCCCTCCACGTTGGTGCGCACGAAGACGCCGGGGTCGCTGATCGAGCGGTCCACGTGGCTCTCGGCCG
>JAQBPE010000404.1 GCA_028287685.1 Cyanobacteria bacterium RYN_339
CGAGGCAGGCGCCGCCGGCCACCTGGCCGGCGCGCTGGGCCTGTATGGCTACGTGCTGGCGACGACCGATCCCGGCCGCGTGGCCGAGGGCCTGGCGGCGCTCGACGAGGCCGTCAAGCTGAACCGTGACTCGGGCAACCTCTACGAGCTGCACGAGGCGCTGAACAACCAGGGCAACGTCTACATGGCCGCGGGCCGCCTGGCCGACGCGCGCAACACCTTCGAGGAGTGCCTGGGGCTCTGCCAGAAGATGGGCATGGCCAACGAGGCCATCTTCGCCCACCTGAACCTGGGCGCGGCCCAACTGGAGATGGGCGACTTCGCCACCTCGCTGACCCAGGCCCGCAAGGCCGGTGACATGGCGCGGCAGCAGGGCCGCAAGTTCCCGGAGGGCTTCGCCACGGCCATCGAGGGCTGCGCCCTGATCTACCAGGGCGAGCTGGCCACCGGCCTGGAGCGCCTCGAGCGCGGCCTGGGCCTGGCGCGCGAGATCAAGAACCGCTACCTGGAGCTCGGCATCCTGGTCCACCGGGCGGAGATGCTGCTCTCGTTGGGGCGCTTCTTCGAGGCGGAGACCTCGCTCGCGAAGGCGCAGGAGCTGGCCGAAGCCACCCACAACGACGAGCAGAGCGGCAAGCTGGATCGCATTCGCGCGGCCCTGTCCGTCTGCGCCGGCGCGCCCGACGCGGCGACCCGCCTGGCCGCGCTGCTGGAGCGCACCCGCACGGTTGGCCAGGCCGTGCCGTTGGCGCACGCGCTGCGCTGGCAGGCCGACCACCTGATCCGCACCGGCGACCCCGGCGTGGCCGCCAAGCTGTTGGCCGAGGCCGCGGAACTGGCTACCCAGGCCGGGCTGACCGCCCTGGGCGCGGAGCTGCACGAGCTGTGGGGCCGGGCGCTCGCTGGCACGGAGCGGCCCGCGGCGCTCGCGCACTTCGAGCGTGGCTACGAGCTGGCCCAGGCCAGCGGTTACCGCCTCCTGGAAATCCTCTGCCAGGCCGGCATGGGCGCCACGGAGGCCGGCCGCCGCCTGGACCGTCAGGAAGCCCCCCGGCGCCTGGAGGCGCTCATGGGCGGGCTGGAGCCGCCCGAGCGGCAAGATTTCATCAACTTCCCGGAGCGCGTGGCGGCCATGCATGTGGGCGCGGGCGAAGGCGCGGGTTACTCCGCGGATCGGATGCACCACCTGACGGACCTGATCGCCATGGTCAGCGCCCAGACGGACCTGGCCGCCGTCATGGAGCAGGCCCTGGCCGCCCTGGTCGATATTGCCGGCGCGGAACGTGGCTTCCTGTTGCTGTACAAGGGCTTCGAGGTGACGCAGCAGATCTTCCATGGCATGCGCGAGGACGAGTCGGACGCCTACAGCTCCGGGCTGGCCTACCAGATCCTCTGGGGCGGCGAGCCGGTCTTCATCGAGGACGCGCAGAGCCACCAGGAGTTCGGCCAGCGCGAGTCGATCCAGAGCCTGGCGCTGCGCTCCATGGTGGGCGTGCCGCTGCACGACGGCACGGAGACGATCGGCGTCATGCTGGCGGACAGCCAGCGCATCAACACGCGCTTCAACACGGAAGACCTGGACCTCTGCATGGCGCTGGGGCGGCAGGTCGCCATCACGATCGGCAACGCGCGCCGGATGGAGAAGTACCGCAACGGCTACGACGAGCTCGCGATCTTGCATCGTCTGGCGCTCGCCACGCTGGGCGTGCGGGACCTGGACGCCTTTATGAAGCCCGTAGCGGCCGAGGCCGTGCGGTTGTGCGACGCCGATCGCGTGATCTTGCTGGTGGGAGACGATTTGCGCTGCTCCGCGGCGCTCGATCGCCAGGGCGAGCCGTTGGCCGCGGCGCCGTCGGACATCTCGAGCGGTGTCAGCCAGTGGGTGTTGGAGCACGGCGAGCCCCTGCACCTGCTGGACGCCCAATCGGAAGAGGCCTTCCAGAGCCGCAAGAGCATCCAGACCTTGGGCCTGCGCACGATCTTCGCCGTGCCCGTGACGCACGAAGGCCAGCGGCTGGGCGTGCTCTACCTGGACCACACGCGCATGGGCGACCCCAACCCACACGGCTTGCACGCGCTGGCGCGCATCGGCGAGATGGTCGGAGCCTTTGTGGGTCGCAACGGCTAACGGGCTTCGTGCGGATCGGCGAATGCATCCTCCGCCCGATCGCCTACGCTGATGGCATCTAATGTAGTAAAGGGATGCCGAAGCCATGCGTCATCAGACCGTTGCCCTCATCGCGCTCGCGCTCGTCTCCGGTTGTAGCCAACCGCCCACTGCGGCGGTGCCTGTTCCGCCGGTCGTCACCACCTCCGGCTCGCCGGTGGCGGGGCCGCAGATGCTGCTGACCGCGCCGTCGCCGTTGCCCACGCCCACCCCGACGCCGACGCCGCTGCGCCTGCGCCTGGGCTTCGAGGACACGCCCACCGGCAGCGTGCCCGCCGACTTCGTGGACGTGGCGACGGAGGTTGCCGCCCCGCCGGGTTGGGTCTACCAGGGCAACTGGAAGGTGGCCCCGGACGAGAAGGGCAACGCCGTCTTCCTGCATGACGACGTGCGCGAGCAGCCCGCCGTGAGCTTCATGCGCTACCGCGGCACGGCCCTGGGCAAGCCCAACGGGGAGCTGCCGGCCACCTACTACGCCGAAGTGGCCATGCGCCCCATCCGCAGCCCGATCAACTACCCGCCCACGGGCGACCAGGGCGTGCAGTTCTACTTCCTCAAGTACAACCAGTACCTGGAGGTGGTGGTGAAGCCCGACGTGCTGGAGATTTGGGAGTGCAACGGCGGCGAGCCCAAAACGGCCAAGGGCTGGAAGAAGCTCTGGGGCGAAGCCCTGGCTACCAAGGCCGGCGACGTGCGGCGGATCGGGGCGTTGGTTGACACCAAGGCCGGCAACTTCACCGCCTACCTGGACGGCAAGCCGCGCGGGGCGGTGCAGAGCACCCTGCTGGGCAGCCAACCCGCCTGGCTGACGCTGCGCGGAATCGGCAACGTCGTGAGCTTCGATGACCTCGTCGTGGAGCCGCGCTGACACCCGTCACAGATGCGTGACGCTTGTTATGTTATACTCCGGGGTGCTTCCTGGGTTTCAGGGCTTTCGGAGGAACCTTTCCGGTCATGATCAACCTCATCACACTTGTGCGCGCCGGCGGCTGGATGATGCTCCCCATCCTGATCGCGTCGCTGGTCGCGGTCGCACTCATCATCGAGCACGCCTGGACCCTGAGCCGTGGCCGTAAGCGCCTGAACTTCCTCTGGGACCACCCGGAGAAGCGCGACACCTTGCTCGTCGACAAGGGCAACGACGTCGTTTCGCAGTACCTCACGGAGGCCGCGGATCAGCGGTTGGAGACCTTTGGCGAGAAGGAGCATCTGGCTGGCCAGCTGTTCCTCACGCAAGAGCGCCGCATCAGCTGGCTGGGCACGATCGCTGCCATCGCGCCGCTGCTGGGCCTGTTGGGCACGGTCTCCGGCATGATCCAGATCTTCTTCCGCATCGCGGCCGCGCCCCCGCAGAACCCCCTGGCCGACCTGTCGCACGGCATCTCGGAGGCCCTGGTCTCCACCGCCGGCGGCCTGGTGGTCGCCATCTTGGCGGCCCTGGGGCAGCACTTCCTGATGAACGCCAACGACGACATGGCGATGGACATGGAAGCCTGGCTGAAGGAAAACGACAACGCGGCCGGAGGGAAGATCCTTGCTAACCAGGCAAAGTAGGCGCGAGCGGGTCCCCCGCTTCGAGCTGATTCCGATGATCGACGTCATGATGATCCTGTGCCTGTTCCTGGCCGTCATGGCGTTCCTCCCGCAAGTCAGGACGTCGATCCAGGCCCAGCTGCCGCAGGCCTCGAGCGCGGATCAAACCCCGCCGTCCGTCACGATCGACCTCACGCGCGAGGGCATCGCGATCGACCAGAAGCCGCTCAGCGCGGACGCCCTGACGGCTGCTATCCAGGAAGAGATCGGCAAGAACCCGGAGACCTCGTTCGTGATCGCGGCGGACAAGAGCCTGCCGTACGAGCAGGTGATGAACCTCCTCGATCGCGTGAAGTCCAGCGGGGCCAAGCGCATTGCCTTGGCCGCCACCAAGCAGTAACGGATGAAGCTCCCGGCCTTCAAGCGATGCGTCCAACATCCCATCGTGGTCCTGGTCCTGGCCCTCTTGGCCCTGTTGCTGTCCAACAACGCGCATGCGGCGAGCCCGGCTCGCCGCATCGTGTCGTTGGGGCCCGCGCTCACGGAGATGCTGTTCGCCCTGGGGCTGGACCAGCAGGTGGTGGGCGTGACCACTTACTGCAACTTCCCCGCCGCCGCGCTCGCCAAGCCCAAGATCGGCGACGCACTGCACCTGAACGAGGAACGCGTCATCTCGCTGCGCCCGGACTTGATCGTGAGCGTGGAGGGCGATCGCACGCGGCTGGACCGCATCGCCAAGCTCACCGGGGCCCGGCTGCAAGTGTTGCCCACGCGCCACGTCAACGACATCTGGGGCAACTTCCGCACGCTCGGCGCGCTGACCGGCCGCGCGGCCGAGGCCGCCGCCCAGACCGCCAAGCTGCAAGCCCGCGTGGCCGCCTTGACCGCCAAGCCCGGCGGCACGAGCCCCGGCGTCTTCTATATGGTCTGGGACCAGCCGCTCATGACGGCCGGCCAGGACAGCTACCTCAACGACCTGATCACCCTGGCCGGCGGCCGCAACGTGGTCATGGATCGGTCGTCCTATCCCAGCTTCAGCTGGGAGGCCTTGCTCGCCGCCAACCCGGACGTGATCCTGGGGCCGCGCAACATGGACAAGGGGCTCAAGGCGCTGGAGGGCCGCTACCCGGCGCTCAAGGCGGTGCAAGGGCACAAGCTGCGCACCCTGCCGGACGACGTCATCTCACGCCCCGGCCCCCGCGTGGCGGAAGCCCTGGCGGCAGTACGCGCGGCCCTGCGCTAGCGGACCGTGATGTCCATGGCGGAGAGCTCCTTGCGGGCCTCCGGCGTGCCGCTGCCGGCCACGATCTGGCCGACCTCTTCGATTTGCTGGGCGAACTGGAGCCCGACGGCTTGGGCGACGCCGTTGATGCCGGCGCGCAGGCGATCGCTGTCGAACTGGGATTCCTTGTCGTCCAGGGACCTCAGCACGATCTCGATGCCCTCGAAGATCTTGCCGCCGTCGACGTAGTTCTGGATCACGTCGTTGCTGGCGAGGTAGGCCTCGCCGATGAAGGCGCCGATGTCGGCGGGGGTCTTCACGTCGTACGGATCGCGGTGTTGCTTGGGGTTCGCGGCGTTGTAGACCTTGACCCAGTCGTTGTAGCGTTGCAGGTAGTTGCGCGCGTCTTCGGGGTGCACGGGGTTCCGGTCCAGGGGCGCCTGCACCAGCGTCGTAAAGAAGGCCGGGTCGCCGTCCAGCTTGGCACGGACCTTGTCCTGCACCTTCCGCAGCACGCCATCGATGGCCGCCAAGGCCGGTTCGTCCGGCCCCGCGAAGGGTTCCACCAGGCGATCGATCTTGAGCTCGCCGAAATGGAGCTTGGCCAGCACCACGTCGCTGCAGCGGATGGCCAGGGCCTTGCGTTGGTGGTCGTCCAGCGAGCCGGCGTCACCGGCCTGGAGGGACACGTCCAGCTGCTTGCGCAGGGTCTCCAGAATCAACCGCTGCTCCGGCGTCAGGTTGGTGGGTTGGACCGTGGTTTCCAGGCCGGGGAACAGGAGCGGCGTGATCTTGGAGATCAGGATGTTGCGGCAGAAGGCCACCGCCAACGTGGAGGGTTCGTCCACCGCCACCTCGCCCACCTGCGAGGCGTTAGCCAGCCGGGTGAGGCGCAGGCGCGGGTCGGCCAGCTTGGCCGGCGGTTGCGCCTGGATCAGCACGTTGCCTTCCAGGCTACGCGGGATGAACAGCTGGTAGGCCCCGCTGGCGTCTGATAGCACCCACTTGCCCACGCGGCCCTTCCCGTCCACCATCAGGATCGGGCGGCCGGTGCTCAGGTTGATGGCCTGCACGGCCATCCCCGCTGCCGGCAACGCGCTGGAGGTTGCCACGTCGAGCAGGTGCCAACTCCCGCCGTCGTTCGTGATGAGGCTGCCGCCGTCGTTGGTGATGAGGCCGGCGGATACCGCCGCGACCGCGCCGGCGCCGTCGTTGCCGATCAACTGGCTGCCCAGCGCCGCGGGGTCCTGCTTGGCCGAGATGACGTTGCCACCCCCTTGGGCCACGATGTTGCCACCACCCTGCGCCACGATGTTGCCACCGCCCTGCGCCACGATATTGCCACCGCCCTGCGCCACGATGTTGCCGCCGCCCTGGGCCACGATGTAGCCGGCGTCCAGCGTGATGTGGCCGCTCAGCGCGACGGAGTCGAGTCGGGCGACGGAGGCCACGGGCTTGGGCGTTGGGCTGGCCGGGCCTGGCTCGACGATACCGACCGGACCACTGGTGGTCTGGGCCTTGGGGCTCGCCTTGGCAGGCGTGACCGCGGTGGTCCCGACCTTGCAGGACGCGAGGAGCAGGCAAAGCAGCACGGCAGACAAGCGCATAGTTGCATCCTACCCCAGGAAGAAGGCTTCCTTTACGTGCGGTGGGGGGGCGCGGCTTCCGCGGCACGCCACGCATCGAGCACGGCGAGGCGAGCGCGCATCAGCCCGTCGATCATGTCGCCCGTCTCGGCGGGCAGCTCGGCGAGGTGCTTGTAAAGCGTGTCTTCTACGCTGGCGATCGCCTCCGGCGGCGCCCCTGCTTCGCGCAAGCCCACGAGCACCCCGTAGGCGGCAACGCCCAGCGGATCGTGGAAGGCCTTGATCTCGTTGGCCAGCTCTTCGCGCGGGGACAGGGTCTGCCCCGCCAGCACGCGCGCAAGCCGGCCGAAGCTGGCGCGCCAGAAGGCCGCGGCAGCATCAGCGTCCGCCTCGGTGGCAAACGGGCCCTGGTGCACCGTCACCTGGGTGCCGGCCGCGTCGGCCGTGAAGCTCAAGGTCGCGGTGGCATTCGCCAGCGGCCCGCCGTCCCAGGCCAGGTCGAGGACGGCGTGCTCGGCCGGTCCGAGGGCCTGCACGGTCAGCGTGTGGACCACCTGCTCGCCGAGGCCGTTCTTCGACGTCATCGTCAGCGACTTGCCCAGTCCGAAGGCGCCACCCAACGCTACCCGGTGGTAGCCTGGCGGCGCGCCGTACCAGCACCGCAGCACCAGCGGATTGGTCAGCGCCTCGAAGGCGGCGGCAGGCGTGTCCGGCAACGAGAACGCGATCGACAGGTCGGTCATGGCTGGTACTTCTTCATCGCCGTGCTGCTGAACGAGTAATCGCGCACCAACGCATAGTCGGCCGCCGAAAGGCGGTATTGTTCGACCACGAGGCTGATGCGCGCGGTCCCCATCTGGGGTGTGTCGCCCGCGACCGACGTCACCTCGTGCGAGAGGTCGCCGCGGAAGTGGAGCAACGTGCGTGGCGTCGGGGTGACCCGGGCGAGCTCGCGGCCGCGCCGAAGCAGGCGCAGCTGTCCGCCTTCGAGGCCTTCGGGCACCTGGACGTACAGGACGCTCACCAAGGCGGGGCACCCGATCGTGTCGCTGTAGTTGCCGAGGCTGCCGTCCACGTGCGGGCCCACCCCGCGGCCTTCGGCCACGACCAACGGGTTCAGGATAAAGGCGTTGCAATCCGGCATCAGGGCCGCGTCCAGGAACGGCATGAAGGCGGGGAAGGTGGTCGCAACATCCCCGAGCGCCTGGCGCCGGAACGAAATCGAGAAGCCGAGCGTGCCCCCGAAGCCTC
>JAQBPE010000193.1 GCA_028287685.1 Cyanobacteria bacterium RYN_339
GCCGTGGCGGGCCGGCGGCGGGGCGGCCGGGGCCGGCAGCTGGCTGCGGCCCGGTACCGGGTCGCGGGCTCGGGAGCTTGATGCGAGGGTCGGCCCGGAAGACCCGTGCCTGGCCTTCCAGCCCGCGGGCGTTGGCGGTGATTGCCTCCACGTCGTATGCGGCCAGCGCGCCCGGCGCCGGTGCCTCCGCCAGGAAGGCCTGCAGGGCGGCGGCCTGCTCCGCCAGCTGGTCCACGCGGGCCAGGAAGCGCGCCGTGACCGGGTCCCGCGCGCGTCCGCCGCCGAGCTGCCACAGCATCCGGAATTCCTTGCGCAGGGCTTGGGCAAGCTCCGCCGCGAAGGTGGCCACGCGCACCAGGCGCTGCGCGGCTTGGCGGGCTTCCAGCGCGGCGACGTCGGCGGTGGGAATGGCGGGACCGGCCATCGGGTCGTTTGACCTCCCAGGGGCAGCGGCGTTAGGATACGGCCAGTTTAGCACGCTGGGGAGGGTTGGAGTGGACGCGCAGGACCTGCCGGCAAGCCTCGGCCACGCCGAGACCCTGGGCGCGGGCGCGTTCGGTGCGGTGTACCGCGCCGTGGACGCCCAGGGCCGGGCCGTGGCGGTCAAGGTGTTGCACCCGTCCCAGGCGGCGCATCCGGAAGCGGCCTGGCTCTTCGGCGCGGAATACCGTCGCCTCAAGCGCGTGGCGCACCCGCTCTTCCCGCGCGCCTACGAGGAGGGCCGTACGCCGGCGGGGCTGCCGTACTACAGCATGGAGCTGGTGGTCGGCACGCCGCCCGAGGACCTGCCCTGGCCCGCCGCGCGGGTGCGGGCCGTGCTGGCCGGGCTGGCGCGCGGGCTGGCCTACCTGCATGGCGTGGGGCTGGTGCACGGCGACGTCAAGCCGGAGAACCTGCGATTGGCGCCCGACGGGGAGCCGCGCCTGCTGGACATGGGGCTGGCCGCCCCGGTGGGGCAGCGGCGCACGGCGATCGCCGGGTCCCTGCCCTACATGGCCCCCGAGGTCCTGCGCAAGGCGGCCGTGGACCCCCAAGCCGACGTCTACGCCCTGGCCGCCCTGGCTTGCGAGCTCTGGACCGGCCGGCCGCCTTTCGAGGGCAGCGCCGCGGAGCTGATCCGCGCCCACCTGCATGTGCCGCCGCCGACCCTGCCCGCCGAGGACCTGGATCTGGCAGCGCTCTTGACCGCCATGCTGGCCAAGGAGCCGGCCCGCCGACCCGCCCTGGCTGCGGTGCTGGCGGCGCTGGGCGAGGCGCTGCCCGAGGGCGCGGCCGCGGGCGGCGGCCTCTCGGGCGGCGCCTGGATCCCGCGGCCGGAGGTGCTGGCCGCCTGGGCGGAGGCCTCCGCCGTGCTGGTGGTGGAGGGCGCGGCCGGCCTCGGCAAGAGCCGCACCCTGGACGAGCTGCGCCTGGCCGCCCAGCAGGAAGGGCTGGCCTGGGTCGGCGCCAGCTGCCTGGGCGCCGCGGACGCGCCGGCGGCGCCCTTGCGCGCCGTGGTGCGCCAAGCGTTGGCCTTGTTGACGCCCTCGCCGATCGTGGCGGCCTGGCTGGCCGGGCGCGTTCCCGAGGAGCTGGTGGATCTGGAGCCGCCGGCGCGCCAGGTGGCCTTCCAGGCAGAGATCGCGGCGGCGCTGGCCAAGGTGGCGGGCCTGGTGATTGGCCTGGATGACTGGCACCTGGCGGATGCCGGCAGCCGCACCATGTTCGAGGCCCTGCGCCAGGCGCCCTTGCCGGGGCTGCGCTGGGTGCTGGCCGTCCTGCCGGGCGAGGCCGGGGACGCCGGGCCGGGCACCTCCGGCCAGCGCCGCGTGGCCCTGGAGCCCCTGACGGAGGCGGAAGCCGAGGCCCTGATCACGGCCCGGTTGGCCGCGCCGCCGCCAGCCGGACTGGTGGCGCGCCTGGTGCCGCTGGCGGCGGGCAGCCCGCAGTTGCTAGATCTTCTCCTGGAGCACCTCGTGGCTACCGGAGCGCTGGCGCGCGCCCCCGAAGGCTGGCGCTTCGGTGCGGCAGCCGGCCAGGATGCGGCGCTGCCGGACACGCTGGCCGGCGTGTGGGCTGCCAGGGCCGCTACGCTGCCGGCGGATGCCCGGGACCTGGCGCGCGTGGCCGCGCTGGCCGCCGAGGTGGGCGCACTGCCCGTGCCGCTGCTCGGCCGTGTGGCCGGGTTGGCGGGCGCGGCGCTGGAGACGGCCGCGGAGGCGCTGGGCACCGCCGGGCTGGCCAGCCTGGCGGAGGGCCGCTTGCGCCTCACCGCGCCGGGCCTCGCGCGCACCCTGAGGCATGAGGCCGATCCGGCCGGCGCGACGGCGCTGGCGATCGGGCTGGTGACGGGGACCGGCCGGGCCGGGACCCCACCTCGGCCGGCCGGCAGCGAGGGTCCCGGCGGTGGCGCGGACCTGGGGGCGTTGCCGCTGGATACCTTGCGGCAGGCCGCCTGGCTGGCGCTGGAGGGCAACGACGAGGTGCTGGCGGCCCAACTGGTGGCCGCGGCCGCGGATCGCGGGCTGGCCCTGTGGGGGCCGGCCGAGGCCTTGCGGCTGCTGGACGCCGCGGCCGCACGCCTGGCGGACCCACCGCCCCGGGAGGCCCTGGCCCTGCGTTTCGGCCGGGCCGAGGCCGCGCGTTACGCGGACCGCACGGAAGGCGCCGCCGCGGACTACGAGCTGGCCCTGGGCCTGGCGGAACGCCTGGCGGATGCCGCGATGGGCGCGCGTGCGGGCATTGGCCTGGCCAAGTGCCGCCAGATCCTGGGCGCCTACGACGTGGCACTGGTGGAGGTGGAGCGCGCCCGGGCCAAGGCCACGGCCGCCCGCGAGCCGGCATTGGAGGCACGCGCCTGGCTGGCAGAAGCGCGCCTGCGGCTGTTCAAGGGCGCGGCGGATCGGGCGCTGGCGTGCTGCCAGCAGGCCTCCGAGCGCGCGGAGGCGGCCGGGGCCCGGGCCCTGCGCGGCCAGGCGCTGGACCTGCGCGGCGTGCTGTGGGTGCAGGCGCACCCGGAACATGCGGCGGAGGGGCTTGCGTGGATCCGCGAGGCGATCGCCATCGCCCGGGAGCTGCGCGATCGCCGCGGCGAGGGCCTGGCCCTGGACAACCTGGGCAACGCGCACCTGGCGCTGGGCGAGCTGGCCGAGGCGGCGGACGCTTTCGACGCCTACGCCGCCCTCTGCCGGGCCTCCGGCCTTGCCACGGACGCGCTGGGTGCGGACCTCAACCGCGCCAAGGCCGCGGCCGAGCGCGGCGACACGGCCCTGGCCATCCCGCTGGCCGCGGAGGTGGATGCTCGCGCGGGCAACCTCGGCCGGCGCTTCCCGCAGGCAGCCGCCAAGTTGGTGCGCGGCCAGGCGCTCTGGCGTGGAGGCCGCGGCGCGGAGGCGCGCGCCCAGCTGGACGAGGCGCTGGCCTTGGGCGAGGCGCTTGGCAACCGCTACTTGCTGGAGCACGTGCGCCTTTACCGGCTGGAGGCCCTGGCCGCGCTGGGTGACCTGCCGGCGGCCCGCCTGGAGGCCGCGGCCGTGGAGGCCAGCTCCGCGGAGAGCCGTGCCCGCTTGGCCTGCCTCGGTGGCCAGCTTGCGCTCCTCGCCGGGGACGCCGCGGGGGCGCTGGCCGTGGCGCAAGCGTGGCTGGGCGCCGTCAACCGGTGGGCCGCCCATGCCGCCCGCCGGCTGGGCGCGGAGGCCGCGCTTGCCCTGGGCGACCCGTTCCAGGCCCGGGTGTGGGCGGACGAGGCCCTGGCGATCGCCGCCACCTGGCGCGCGCCGTGGCACGAGGACGCGGATCGCGAGCTGCTGGCCCGGGCGTTGCGGGCCCTCGGGCAAGCAGACGAGGCGCTGGCCGCGGTACACGGGATCGGGGAAGCCAACCCGGAGGCGCGCGCGGCGCGGGATGCCTGGCTGCGCGGGGCCCGTCCGACCAGCGTCGCCGGCAGGGCGGCCGACGGCGGCACCTTCCTGGCGATCGCCCCAGCCGCCTTCCGCGCCGCCATCGACGACCTGGCCCTGGCCCGCGACGAGGCGGAGATCGGCCAGGCCGCGCTGCGCGGGGCGATCGCGCTGGCCCAGGCGGAACGTGGCTACCTGCTGGTCTACGAGGGCGGCGAGCTGCGCCGCGCGGTGACCGCCGGCCTGGACTACGCCCGCGAGGTGGAGGCCGGCTTCAGCCACTCGATCGCCGAGCAGGCCCTGCTGGCCTCGGAGCCGGTCTACGTGGTGGACGCCAGCGCAGACCCTACATGGAGACAGGCGGCCAGCGTGATGGCCCTGGGGCTCCACACCGTGGTCTGCTTGCCCCTCGCCGTGCCGGAGCGCACGCTCGGGGTGCTGTACATGGACCGCCAGGCCCTGGAGCCCGTGTTGGGCCCCGCGGACCTGGATTTCCTCCAGGCCTTCGCCACGGCAGCCGCCTCCGCGGTGCAGCGCGTGCGGGCGGAAGCTGCCCAGCGAAGGGAAGCAGAGCGGCAGGCCCGGAACGCGGCCCTGGCGGGCGCGATGCTGGCGGGCGGGGATCGCCGGGCGGCCTTCCTGTGCGCGGCGATCGCCCTGTTGGAGGCGGAGCAAGGCGCCTGGCTGGCTGCGTCGCTCCAGCCGCTGCTGGCGCTGGACGGCCTGGGGCGGCCGATCGCCTTCCGGCCCGGCGCGGTCAGTGCCGGCGTGCTGGGTTGGGTGGCGGAGCGCGATGAGCCGCTGGGCATCCTGGACGTCACCGAGGACGAGACCTTCCAGGCCCGCGAGAGCGTCCAGGCGCTGGGCGCGCGCACGGTCTGGTGCTTGCCGGCGGGCGGCGGCGAGGTGCTGTACTTCGACGCCGGCCGCGTGGACGCGCGCGACCCGGAGGCACTGCTGCCGGAGGTGCAGGCCTTGCTGGCGTTCGCCCGGCCCTTCCTGCCGTGACAACGTTCGCTTGTCAGGGTAAGCAACTGGCATGAGCCAACGCGATCCAGTCTTCCCGCACACGGTCGGCGAGGTGGTGGGCACCTCGCTGGACGCCTTCTTCAGCGCCGCCGCCCTGCATCTTGGCGAGCCGGACCGGGAAGGCCGCAAGCTCAAGCAGCCCGACCCCATCGAGGCCTGGTTGGCCATGATCAGCGCCAGCGCCGTGCTCATGCAGCTCCGGCCCATCATGACGGAGCCGATGCGCGCGCCTTACGAGGGCGAGCTGCGCCGGCTCGCGGAGCGCTTCGCCAGGCTGCATCCGGATGTGCAGGTGCCGGCGCCCGGGCTCAGTGGGGCGAATCTGGCGGCGGCGCCAGCGGCACCAGCAGCTCGTGCCCCAGCAGGTTCCAGCCCGGCGTGACCAGCTGGCTGTCGTTCACGGCCTTGCGCAGCAAGCCGATGGGCGACTTCACGCTCAGCGCCAGCGGCACGCGTCCCAGCAAGGGCGCCAGCGACGAGCCCTTGAGCGCATCCAGCGCCGCTCCCGCATCGCCCCGCCGCGCCGCTGTAAGCCCTTCGCCCAGGAGGTTCTTCGTCTCACCGGCCAGCTCGCCAACGCCCATCTCCCGCAACTTCCGGACGTCCCGCGCCAACTGGCTCGGCGCCAGGGGCTGGTAGCGCGCTTTCAGGGCGTCGGTGGTGTAGGCGAGGCGATCGCGCACGGTTGCGTCGGGGCCCGGTAGCTGCAGTCCCGGCTTTTCCGCCACCCCGGCGGCGGAGGCCGCCGGCTGCTCCGCCGCCTCCGCGGCTGCGGTCGCCGGCTGCCCCGCCAGGTCCGTGAGGACCTCCGGCTTGGGCGCATCGCGCAAGAAATCCAGCCCGTGGTTCGCCAGGAAATCCTTGATCGGGCCCGTGAACTTCGACACCTTGCTGACGTCGCCGCCCAGGACGCGCGTGAGGTTGGCCAGCTGGTCGCCATGCGCCGCCACGTTCAGCAGCCCCTCTCCCAGGTGGCCGATCAGGCCGGTTTGGTCGGCCAGGCTCGCGCCCGCGCGCGCCACCAGCGAGGCGCCGCGGCCCAGCTCCGCCGCCTCGGCCGCCACGTTGGCGACCTCCGAGACCTCGCCCAGGCCGCCCGTCAGCACCATCGGCGCCAGGTTGCCCAGCACGTAGCCCAGGCCGTAAGCCAGCCCGTGGCCGGTGATCTCGTCGCGCAGGTTGCCGATCATGGCGTCGCGCTTGGCGCCGTCCGTGACCAGCGCGGCGATTCCCTGCAGCGTGCCCACGGGGTTCTTGACCATCTCGCCCAGGCCCTTGGTCATGCCGCCGACGCCCGCGCCGAGGCCGTCCGCGAAGTCTCCCAACCCCTGGCCCAGGCCGTCCGCCGCGCCTTCCACGTCATGGGCCAGGTCATGCGCGCCGGCCGCGTCCAGCGCCGCGCCCAGGCCCTGGCCGGCCAGGTGCACGCCGCCCTCGAAGACGGTGCCCACGAAGTGGAAGCTGTTGTTCACGAGGTCGCCCAGCGAGCCGACCAGGCCGCCCACCACGTCCAGGCCTTGTTCCAGCAGGCCCTTCCCGCGCATCGAGACGTCATGCAGCTGGCCCGCGCTCTCGTCCATTACGGGCTGGAAGCTCTGGCCGAGCGCCGGGCCCAGCCCGGTGGCCTCGGCCAGCGCCTGCATGCGCGCGCAGTGCTCCGAGACGGCCTGCTGCACGCCGTCGTCGTTCTGCTTGCCGTCACAGGCGTGGTCCAGGCTGGCGTGCAGCCAGCTCCGTGTGGAATCGAGCAACAATGGCTGCACGTTTGGGTCCTGGCTGCCCTGCAAGCCGGCCAGCACCTGGCCGAGCGAGGGGTCGGCCTCCAGCTGCTCCAGCGTGACGCCGCGCTGCAAGAGCGCCACGCCGGCCTGGTCCAGCGCGCTATCCAGCATTGGGTCCGCGCCATGCAAGGCGGCCAGGTCCGTGCGCGCCGGGGGCGACAGCGCGGCCAGGTCCAGCCCGGGCAGCCGGGCGGCAAGGGCCTGGGGCGTGGCCAGCGCCTTCAATTCGTCCAATTTGGCGGCATAGGCCGCGGCCAGCGGCGTGCCGGCCAGCGCGCCCAGGTCCTTCACGGCGGCCGCGAGGGCTTCCGGACGCAGCATCAGGGCCGCCGCGGCCTCTGGGCTGGACGTCAGCGCGGCCAGGTCGGTGTCGATCGTGCTGGTTGCGGCCGCCGCGTGGTCGCACATGTCGGCCAGGCTGCCGGCCTGTACGGCTAGCAGGCTCATGTCGGGGTCGGGATCCGCTGCCAGCAGCGCCTGGCACTGGCGTGCGGCGCCGGCGAGTTCCGCTAGCTGGCTGGGGTCGGACACGGCCTTGGCACGCGCCACCAGGTCCGCGAAGGCCTGCTGGTTGGGATCCGGCGGCGGTTGGTAGGCTGGCACGCCGGCCTCCAGGGCATCGGCGGAAAGCGGATCGGCGCTGGCACGCAGCATGTCCGTGCCGAGCCGAGTTGGTGGCACGGCCGGCGGGGCCCCTGGTGGCGTGGTCGGTGGCAAGGGTCCGGTGGCCCCCAGGGGCTTCGGCACGCGGCCGAGGCCGTCATAGCTCAAACCGCCGGTCCCGCCTACGTTCATGGGTCACCCTCCATGCGACCTTTACCCTCGCTCGGTGGCTGGCAAACCTCCGCTTGACGGGTATAACCTGTGCATGGATCCGCTCTCTCGCAACGCAAGCAACCTCCCGCCAGCTTACAGGCCAGGTGGCACTGGAGAGCTTCAGGGCCGCGTGCCGCATCAGCCCGCTGCCGCGCCTTCCGCGGCAGATTTGCCTGCCGACGACACGCCGGCAGGGCGGTTCCTGGACGTGGCGGATGCCCCGGACGCTCCGCCGGCGGACGTGCTGGGTGCGGTGGACCAGGACTTCAACGCCCAGCACCATACCGTGAAGCCCGGCGAGTGCCTGTGGGCGATCGCGGAGCGCGAACTGGGCGACGGCAAACGCTGGCGCGAGATCTACGACCTGAACCGGGACCTCATCAAGCACCCGGACCTGATCCACCCCGGCCAGGTGCTGCGCCTGCCCGGTGCGGAGCCCCCGCACCACCACCACCACCACCAACCTCACCAAAAGCCGCCCCCGCCCGCGGGCGGCGACAGCCCCACCTACCCGCTGCCGCCCGGCGTGAGCCAGCGCGACGTGGAGGACTTCGCCCAGGCCGCCGACCACCTCTGGATCCAGGGCCAAGGCCGCGAGGGCTTCCAGCAGGACGTCGCCAACTACGCCGACGTCAACAGCAGCTTCCACAACCAAGGCGCCTGGAAGTTGATCCACAAGGACGCCTCCTTGGTAAGCAAGTTCCGGCACCAGTTGACCCCCGAGGACCGCCAGCGCTACGACCACCTGCTGGCCGCCACGCACCACGACGTGCAGGCGCGCCTGGCGCTGGAAACCCTGCTGGTGACGGGCAAGCTGACCAACTCGCCCAAGAACGTGGATGGCCAGGACTTGCTATCGGCCCTGGACCAGGTCGCCACCCAACCGGTGGAGCCGCCCATCAACCGCAACCAGATGCTCTCCGACATGATCCAGGAAATCGCGCAGCCGGCCGCCATCGCCCAACACGCCTACGGCACCTGCACCGTGACCTCCGTGGAGGTCAAGACGGCGCTGGAGAACCCGGCGGAGTATGCGCGCATCATCGGGGGGCTGGCCTCGCCGGAGGGCAAGGTCAAGCTGGCCAACGGGCAGGTGCTGCACCGCTACCCGGGCACGCAGCACCCGGAAGCGGGCGATCGCCGTTCCATCTCCGCGCGCCTGTGGCAGCCCGCCATGATGGACTTCGGCCGCCGCCTGCACGATTACCGCAACTCCCCCGGGGACCTGGGCGGCCTGGACGGCTATGGCGTGGACCGTGTGCTGGACGCCATCAACGGCGCCAACGCGCACCTGCACCTGGGCAACTCCGAGGCCACCCTGGACGCCATCCGCAAGGCCACCGAGCACGGCGCCAGCGTGCCCTGTGGCGTGCAGTGGGGCGCCGGCGGCCACAAGATCCTGGTGACCGGCATCCACGGCGACCGCGTGAGCTACATCAACCCGTGGGGCATCCTCTGCTCGATGAGCCTGGACCACTTCCGCCGCAACCTGACCTCCGCCAACATCACGGACCTGGCCCACGACCTGGCCTAGCGGCGCGCCAAAATTGGTGTCGGAACGAAGTCTCGCGGGTATACCGGACCGAAGGAAGCAAGCCTTCTGTATACCGGCGGCCATGCCGCCGAGAAGTGGGGGGTCCTGCCGTGGATATACGCGCCAAGGGAAACACGGGAGAGCTTCCTCGGCTCGCGTCAAAACATGATCATGGCCACGCGAAGGGGGACGCCATTGCCCCGCCGGTGGCCTCGCCCGAGCCGATCAAGCCCGGGGCCGACGCGCTGAACCTGGATGGCCAGGACCAGGCCCACGTCGACTTCCCGGAGTTGGGGGCCTACGCGCCGCCGGACGGCGAGGCGGCGAAGGCCGGCATTGCCTACACCACGCAACACGGCCACTCCCTGCACCGGCTGGCGCACCAACTTGGCACCGACGCGGACACGCTGATCGCGCTCAACGGTTGGGACCATGGCCAGCACATCCCCGCTGGCACGGTCTTGAAGCTGCCCCACACCGATGCGACCGCCGCCAAGGTGGAGCAGTACCGCGCGGAGTACGGGGCCGACAAGGTCAACCTCCATTACATGGACGGCCCGGCCCCGGCTCCCGTGCCCCCGCCAGCCCCCGCGCCCGGCCCGGGCCCGCACGACCACCCAGCGCCGCCGCCAGCTCCCCCCGCTGCCGACGGCAAGCTGGGCGATCCCAAGGACTACTTCTTCACCCAGTACCGCTCGCACTGGAACCCGAACGGCCCTTCCAAAAGCAAAGATTGCGGCCCCACGTCGCTCGCGATGGCGCTGAAGGCCTTCGGCAAGGCCGGCCCGGACGTGGAGCAGACGATCTCCGACGTGCGCTTCGCCATGACCGGCGCCCGCGACAGCCACGACCCGACCGGCATCGGCGAGTGGAGCAAGGCTGCCGAGCACTACGGCCTGCACCCCGAGCGCGTGCACGGCACCGACGGGATCGACGAGGCCCTGGCTCGGGGCCGGCTGGTGGAAGTGGAGGTCAACCCGATCGTCTACAACCGGGGCCTGCACACCACCAACGCCAACTACGCCTGCGATGGCCAGTACGATGGCCAGCATGCCATCCTGATCACCGGCGTGGAAGGCAACGACTACATCATCAACGATCCGCTGAGCCGCGTGGGCCCGATGCGCGTGCCGCGCGCTATGCTGGCGGAGGCCCTGCGCGAGGGAGGCAACCGCGGCATCTCGCTGGCCCCGTAGGTCGCCGCGCGTGGCTAGCCGCCTGGCGATCGCGGGCTTGGCGCTCGCCCTCGCTGCCTGCCATGTCCAGGCCCCGACCCCACGGCCCAGCACGGCCACGCGCGTTGCGGCCCTCAATCCCAGCCCTTCGCCCTCGCGGACGCCCGGTGCGAGCCCGCGGCCGTCCGTTGTCCCCACACCGTCAGGGCCGGTGATCCAGCTGGGCGGTACGGTCCGGCTGGACCCCAGCTACCTGGTGGCCCACCATGCCGGCACGCTGGCTGCCGGCCCAACGATCGCCATCCCTCTGCTCTCGGACCAGGGCGGCGGCTTCATCTCCGACGCGGGCAGCGGACTCATGGCTAACAATGGCGGCAGCTTCATCTCCGACGCCGGTAGCGGCCTGGTGGCCAACAACGGCGCCGGCTTCAGCTCCGGTGCCGGAAGTGGTTACCGCCTGGTGGCCGCGGGCCAGGACCTCTTGCCGGCGAGCGGCATGGTCGTGCTGGCCCTCTCGCTCTCCGACGGCAAGCCGCTCGGCCGCTCGGTCCTCACCGACCAGGCCGGCGGCTTCAAGGTGGAGGTCCCGGCGGACCAGCAGGCCAACGTGCGCCTGATCGCGCGTGTGCCGGCTGCCCGCCGCGACGACCCGCTGCTGGCCGATGCCCGCTTGCAATACGACCTGCTCGCCGCGCCCGCCCGCGCGGCGTCGGGCCTCGCCATCGACGAGGACACGGCCGTTGCCACGCGCTACCTCCGGCTAGCCATTTCCTCCCGCATGGAGCAGTTCATGCTGCGCGATGTCGACGACATCACCGACGCCAACGGCCTCAAGCTCATCGACGGCCTCGAGCCAGCCTTGCAGCCCTTCGTGCGCACCGTCCTGGGCGAATTGCGCGCGCATGCGGCCAAGGCCCATGTGGAGCAACTCCCTTCCCAGCGCCTGACGCGGCTGACGCAGCAGCTCATGGACATCGCGCTCGCGCACATCGACCTGGATGCCATCCTGGTCTTCCAGGAGCCGGGCGCCTCGCCGCCCACCGCCCATGCCGTGGTGGAGCTGGTTGACGTGCTGCGCGCCACCCGCCGCGCGGCGGCGGACCGGCTCAGCGCGGATCCGGGCGCCTTCGCGGGCAAGGCGTACGTGCAGGACGCCGCCGCCCGCCGCACGCCGCCCGTGGCCCCGGCAGCCTTGCTGCAACGTGCTTCGGACCTCTCCGACCTGATCGTCACGGAGTACCTGGGCTCGAACGAGCCGGGCAAGAGGCAACAGGCGGCGGCGGTGTTCGAAGACCTCGGCCTGGTGCCGGGCGCCTCGTACGAGAAGCGGCTGCAGCTGGCAGCCGGCGGCATCGTCGGGGAGATCACCAACCGCTTCTTCGTGGACGAGGCGGGGCGGAACGAGGCCTATGCGGCCATCGATGCCAGCTCCGGCGAACGCTAGCTTGTAGCCGGACGGGCTACGGCCGGCCGCCCCTCCGCGGCGCCGACAGCGTCGTATCCGACGCACCGGCTGCGTTGGCATAGTACGCGCTCCAATCCCGCGTGGGGGCAACCAGCGGCGGCTCCGGGTCGACCACGGACAGCAGGTGGGCGCGGAAGCTGGCTTCGTCCACCTCCTCTTCCCGGCCCCACGGGTTGATCAGGTGGACCAGGTGGCGCTCCGCGTCGTAGCCCGTCACCTGCAGCCAGTGCGGCGCGAAGTCGCCGGTCTCGCCGCCGCCGTCGTACGGCGCGTGGGCGTAGTTCAGGATCACCGGCACCGGTTGGCCGGGCGAAGCGGCCATCCAGCGCTGGTCGTCACCTCCTTGGGCCTGGTAGTCCTGGCCCGTGAGGCTCCGCATCAGCCGCGCGAAGTTGCCGGGCAGCATGCCGGGCAGCGTGACGTCGCCGACGAAGGGCACATGGAAGACGTAGCCGTCGTGGCCGGCGTTCGCGTAGCTTCCCACCAGGGTCGAGAGCAACGGACCCACCAGCGGCCCCAACGGGCCTAGCAACTGGCCGATCAGCGCTGGCGCTTCGGCCGGGATGCCGGGTTCCACGGCCGCCATGAAGGCCGGCTGCAACAGGCGGCTGGACAGGGAGCGGTCTCCGTCACCAGCGAAGCTCCAGCTGGCGTCACGCGCCAGCCAACTGCCGTCTTGCAGCTGCACGCGGCCTTCCGGCGAGGCCAGGCCGGCCACCAGGCGGGCGTACTCCTCCGGGTGCGTGCGCGCCAGCAAGATCTGGGCCGTGGTGGCGCCACAGGTATTCATGGACTTCTGGTCGATCCGGCTGGGGTCCGCCAGCTCCTGGATCACCTGCGCGACCAGCTGCTGGCGGTCCAGGCCATCCGCAAGCGGCTGCGTGCGCAGCGCGTCCAACGAAGCCTGGATCGCGGCGTACTGCTCCGGCGTTACCCTGGCCGCCAGCTGCGCCAGCGCCTCCGGCTCGGCCGTCGGCGTCACGTCGGGCGGGTTGCGCACCACCGTCGTCTTGATCGGCGCCGTGAGTGGGCTCAGCGCCTGCCGGACGGTGTCTCCCGGGTGGGCGATGCCGTTGAATACCTCCGCGGCGCGATGCAAGATGTCGTCGAACAGCCCGTGGTGCTCCTCCAGCAGGCCGGGCGGCGGCGCGCCGGGGTCGGCGTCCGCGGGGATCACGGCATGCCGCATGCCCTGGTCGGCAATGTCCTCCAACAGGTCGAGCGAGATCGCAGGCCCGTCCAGCAGCGCGGGATCCAGCCGCGGGACCTCGCGGGCACCGAAGTTCTCGCGGCGCGGGGTGAGCGGCTGGCTGGCAGGGATGCGTGGGTCGGACAAGGGGACCTCCTAAAGACTGGTGCTGGGGATACGCTTGATCTGGTGGTGGTTGGCGTCGCCGAAGAGCAGGTCACCGCCGGGGTCCAGGCATGGCGCCAGGGCGCCGTCCAGCCCGTCGTCGATGCCCTTGCCGCCGAAGAGCGCGGTGCCGGCGCCGGCGATGGGCTTGATGGCCTGGTCCAGGCGGTAGACGTGGGTGGCGTCCGTGCCATAGAGCTTGCCTTCCGGCGTGCAGGCCAGGCCGGTGAGCTGACCCAGGACGCTGCCCGTGCGCAGGATTTCCATGGTGCCGCCGCGCTTCCAGCGCCGTAGCAGGCCCGCCGGCACGGAGTCCGTGCCGTCGCCCTTGAGGTCCTCGTCTGGTGGATCCAAGAAGGTGGGGTCGTTGCCGGCCAGGTAGAGCGTTCCGGCGGCGTCCAGCGCCAGCGCGTAATGGCCGGTGCCGTACTGGGCGCCGTCGCCGGTGGCGTCATAGAGGAGCCGGGGCGTGCCGCCGCCATCGGCCAGGGCCATGAGCTTCAGCTCCGTGTGGTGGTGCAGGGTCAAGGGGTCTTCCGCCAGCGCCGTCGTGGTCACGAGGTACACCGTGCCGTCCGGCCCAACCTGGAAGTCTTCCAACGTCTCGTAACGGCCTTCGGCGGCGTGCGTGGCGTCTCCGGTATACCGGATGGTCTGTTTGCCGTCCGCTTCTATGCGCAGCAGTTGGTCCAAGGTGTTCACCCCCGTGAGGAAGTAGAGCCGCCCGCGGGCGTCCAGCCGGAGCGTGGCGGGCGGCAGCTTGTCGGCCAACGTCACGGGGTCCTTGCCGTCCTGGAGCTTCAAGATCCGCCCCAGGTCTCGCGGATCGATCTCCGACACGTACAGCTCGTTGGCCGGCCCGACCGCCAGGCCGCGCACTTGCTTGAGCGGCACCTTGGTGGTCGCCGTGCCGGGGTCCTTGTCCGCCCCCGCCACCAGGGTGGCACGGCCACCCGCCACGCTGTACACGTGGTTGCCTACGGCCAGCATGTAACCGCCTGCGGTGGGCGCCACCTGCACGACGCCGTAAAAGGCGTAGTTTGCGGTCAGCGGATCGCCCGCCAAGATCTGGGTGCCGTCGGCCGTCGTCAGCGTGTGGGCGACCGCGTCCACGTTGTAAATGTTGCCGGCTGCATCGAACGTCTTGCTGTGGCTGCTGTTGATGACGTGCTTTTCCAGCGTGCTCAGCGTCTGGGCCTTGAGGTCGTAGCGCAGCAGGCTGTTGGTGAAATCCGCGTCCGTGCTGTCCTGGCGGTCGCTTCGGTCCACGCTGCCCGCGATCAGGAGCCCGCCGTTGGCGTCCTGGGCCACGCCGACGAGCGTGCCGATGGCGTTGGTCTCGGCCAGGGTGAAGGTGTGGCGAATGGCCGGCGGGGCCGTGGTGGAAAGCTCCCACAGCACGGCGGCGTCCGAGGCGAGCTGGGCGCTGGGGTCGTCCCCGATCACCACGTAGTCTACCGGGGTCTGCAGCGCGAACACCCCGGCGGGGCCGGCCACGTAGGCGTACCAGCGATCGTTCTGGAAGCCCGCCAGGTTGTAAGGCGTGAGCTGCCCATCGGCTTCCAGCCTGGCCACCTTGCCCTGCGGCAGCGACAGCACGGGCCGCCCGGCAGCATCCGCGGACATAGGCCCCACGGCGGCGATCGCGCCTCCGTTCACGATCTCCACCTTGCCCTGGGCGTCCAGGTGCCACAGGTGCTCCACGGTGCCGATGTAGGCCCCGCCGTCCGGCTGCGGCAGCACGGCTGTCACGGCGCCCAGGTAGACCTGCACCCCGGGGAGCCCGCTGCCCTGGTTGGACTGCCCGGCCGCGATCAGCAGCTTCTTGACCGTCTCCATCTGCGCATCGAAGGTCTTGTCCGCCTTGCGCAAGCTCTCCACCGCCGCCACCACCTTGGCGGGCGTGAGGTCGTCCGGCACCGCCGTGAGCGCGGCGGCAGCCTTGGCGCGGGTATCGGCCTCCACCGCGGCCGGTAGCTTGGCGAGGGTCTTGACCGGGTCCGGTTGGCCCTTCACGTACTGGTCCAGGATGTAGCCGGTGGTGAGCGTGCTGACCAGGCCGATGTCCACGGTGCGCGTGGCGGCGATGGCCTGCAGGCTGCCGTGGTTGTTGGCGAGCGCGACGGACACGATCAGGTTGCCCGGAGGCAGCGGGGCCGTGAAGCGGTAGGCGCCCGTGGCGTCCGTGACGGCCACCAACGGCGTGCCGTCCGGGCCCGGTACCGGCTTGCCCGCGGCATCCAACAGCGCCACGCGGGCGCCGGGAACGGGGGCCTCCGCCGTCTCCAACAAGCGGTAGCCGCTGCCCGCATCGGAGATGAAGCTGCCGCCGTTGTTGCTAATGACGCCGCTGCCCGCGTCGGAGATGAAGCGCGTGGGCGCCTTGACCGTGCCCGACAGGGTGGCCGCCGCGACCGGGACCGCGACCGGGACCGGGACAAGCGAAGGGGCGGCCGAGGCCGCGATCCGCACGCTCTCTACGGGCGTAGGGGCCGGCGTGGCGTGTGTGACCGGGTGGGTGGACGTGGGCGCGCCCTTGCAGCCAGCCAGCACGGCGGCCGCGACCATGACCGGCAGGAACGGACGACGGGCAAGCGTCATACCGTTCGTATACCCGATCTAACCCCAGGTTGGTAAGACGTTCAGCGTGTTCTCCAGATGGGCGCGCAGCAAGACGTAGGGCTGCTCCGCCTTGCCTGGGGCGGAGTCCACCCGCAGCGCCACCTCCATGCCCAGCAGCCGGAAGTGGTTGCTGGCGCGCTCGCGCGCATAGGCCAGCAGGCCATCGTAAGCGGTCTGGTGCAGCCCCCAGTCGAGCGCGTGCAACGCCAGCACCCGCGCCGCGCCGACCTCGCCGGCGCCGGGGTTGCCCACCAGGCGCCCCAGCTCGATGTAGTGGCCGCCCGGGCGCAGGGCCGTGGCCAGGTCCGTGAAGATCGCCGCGGCCTCGAAGGGGGGCGGTAACAGGCGCAGGGCCGCCACGGCCACGCCGTCTCGGCGGGCGACGAAGTGGTGCGCGCGCTCGTCGTCGGCATCCACGGGCGGGCCTTCCGCCAGCATGTGCGGCAACTTGCCGCTATAGACGATCTCACGCAGGGCGCGGATTTCGTCGCGCGCGGCCAGCCATTCGGCCTCCCCGCACGTCAGCCCGTAGCGCGCGAGTTGGCCGTCCAGCGCCTGCCGGACGGCCGATTGGATCTTCTGGAGCTGATCAGCCGTCAATCGGGTTTTCAAGGATTTCCGTCAGCATGTGCATCGAGAGGCTGGCAACGCAGGTGATGGTGTAGGCCACGTCGGCCCAGTCCTGGTCGGTCTTGCAGAAGGCGGCGATGGCCTGCTTGACCTCGCGGAAGTGCACCTCGTCGATGGCGGAGTGCGCGACGAAGAAGGTCATCTGGCCGTCGTTCAGGCCGAACTGCCCCTTGATCTTCGAGAGCGCCTCGCCCAGGTACAGGTGCGAGCCCTCGGCGTAGTAGCTGTAGCCCAGGCGCGCCACGGGGTTGCCGAAGGCGGCCAAGGTGTAGAGGTAGCCGATGAAGCCCAGCGTGGCCGGCAGCGGGCGCATGCGGCGCGCGATCTCCGGATCCATGCCCGTGACGCGCAGGTCATGCAGGCACATCTGCTCGTGGCCGTTCTCTTCCAGGGCATGCTTCAGGCAGTACTTGGCGTAGTCGGCCTGGCTGTCGTTCAGGCGCAACGCGACCGCCGCCTGGTTCTTGGCGTTCTGGCAGACGTAGTGGTAGGTCTCCGTCAGGTAACGGCGCAGGATGCCGGGCGTGAAGTTGCCCGCCATCATGTTCTTCCAGTAAGGGGTGTCCTTGGTGCGCGCCCAGGCCGCTTCGACCGTGCGGTCCAGCTCCGCGAAGCGGGCTTCCAGGGTGATTTCGGGGGCGGTGGTCGTCATGCGGAGGTTCCTTTCGCGGGGTCGTCGCCACTTTTGTACCCTGGATGCCAGTTCCAGTCCCCGGCCAGGGTCATGATCGCGGGCGCCAGCAGCACGCGCACGATCGTGGCGTCTACGAACACGGCGATCGCCAACCCCACGCCGAGCATCTTCACCATGATCAGGTGCACGCCCGCGAAACCGCCGAACACCGTCACCATGATCAGCGCCGCCGAGGTGATCACGCCGCCGGTGGCCGCCAGGCCCTCGCGCACGGCGCGGGCGTTGTCGTGCGTGGCGTCGAAGCCTTCCTTGATGCGCGCCAGCAGGAAGACCTCGTAGTCCATCGACAGCCCGAAGACGATGCCGAAGATCGTCGCCAGGATCGCGGGCGGCAGCGCGCCGGTGCCGTGTTCCAGGCCCAAGAAGTGGCCGCCCCAGCCCCACTGGAACAGCACCACCAGGGCGCCGTAGCCCGCGGCCACGCTGAGCATGTTGAGGGCGATCGCCTTCAGGGGCACCAGCCACGAGCGGTACGCCAAGGCCAGCACCACGAACGTCGCGCCGAGCACGAAGGCCAGCAGCCAGGGCAGCGAGCCCATCAGGGCGTAGTGGACGTCGTTGTAGAGCGCGGCCTGGCCGCCGATCTCGACCGTGAGCCCCGGGGCGGCGGCCTTGCCGAGGTCCCGCGCCAGCGCCTGGACCTCTTCGAAGCGGAGCCGCCCATCGGGCACGACCGTCAACAAGGCGCTCTTCTCGTCGGCGCTCAGCACCGCGCCGAACTTGGCGGGCGCCAGGGCCCGCAGGGCGCGCCACTTGCGGGCGAACTTCGCGCCATCCAGGTTCGCCGGCACCGGGCCCAGGACTTCCTGGACGCGCGGGTCCTGCCCGAGTTGGCGTTCGAGGGCCTGCAGCGCGGGCATCGTCAGGGGATCCAGGATCGGGGTTGCTGCGGTGGCCAGGACCAGGACGGGCGCGCCGGCGTTGCCCCGGCCCATCCCGGCCAGCAGGTCCATGCCGCGCTGGAACTCGAGGTCGTGGCGGGCCAGCAGGTCGGCGTCCGCGAAGTCGGTCTTCAGCCCTGCCAACGGCGCGCACATCGTGGCCAAGATCAGCAGGCCGGCGGCGGCCAGGGGCAAGGGATGGCGGCAGACCCAGGCCGACCAGGCCTCCCAGTGGTTCACGGCCTCCAGCTTGGCGAGGTGCCGGCGCAAGCCCGCCGGGGCGTCCACGCGCGGCCCCAGCACGGCGAGCAGCGCCGGCAAGAGCGTCAACGCCAGCCCCACGCCCACCAGCACGACGAGGCCACCCCCCAGGCCGATCGAGCGCACGTTCAGGCTGGGCGTGGCGGCCAGGCCGGCGAGCCCGATCATCACCGTCAGCCCGGAGCAGACCACGGCGGCGCCGGCCGTGCGCATCGAGGCGGCCAGCGCGTCTTCGACGCCGAGGCCCGACGCCAGGGCCTCGCGGAAGCGCCCCACCACCAACAGCGCGTAGTCGATGCCCAGCGCCAGGCCCAGCATGGTGGCGACGTTCTGCACGGCGATCGAGAGGGGCTGGAAGGCGCCGACGATTGCCACCCCGCCCATGGTAGCGGCGGTGGCAAGCAAGCCGAGGGCCAGCGGGATGCCGGCGGCGGCCAGCGCGCCGAAGGCCACGATCAAGATGGCGAGGGTCAGGGGCAGCACCAGGGCTTCCGCGCGCTGGCCGTCGGCCACGCCGTACTGCGAGGTGTCGTAGGCCAGGGCGCCGGAGCCCGTCACCGCCCAGCGCGCCAACGGGTCCGCCCGGCGCAGCGGCTCCAGGGCCGGGTTGGCCGCCGCGCGCACCATGGGCGTGGCCTTCTCGGCCTCCTGCGCGCTGGG
>JAQBPE010000420.1 GCA_028287685.1 Cyanobacteria bacterium RYN_339
GCCATGCCGGAGGTCTCCTCGCAGATCGCCCGGATCCAACAGCAAATCACCGCGCTGCAGGCCCAGATCGGCGCCCTGATCAAGGGGACGCCCGCCCCCGCGCCCCAGCCGGCGCCCGCGCCCCAGCACCGGGCGCACCCGCACCCGCACCACCACCCCAAGCCGGTGCACAAGCCCAAGCCCGCGCCCCAGCCGCACCATCCGGCCAAGCTGGACAAGCCGAACGTGCTATCGATGCCGTCGCCCAACTTCGGCGATCGCCCCGCGGGCACGAAGATCGACACGATCATCCTGCACCACACCGCTACCAGCGGCACGGCGCAGGACACCGGCAAGTTCTTCCAGAACCGGGCCGTCCAGGTCAGCGCCCACTACGTGGTGGGCAAGGACGGCACGATCGTCCAGTGCGTGCCGGATGCCAAGCGCGCCTGGCACGCAGGCAGCTCCGACTTCCATGGCCGCGAGGACGTGAACGACTTCTCGCTGGGCATCGAAATCGTCAACAAGGGCGACAGCCACGACCCCTACACCGACAAGCAATACGAGGCGCTGGCGAACCTGGTGGCGTGGATGATGCAGAAGTACGACGTGCCGATGGACCGCATCACGGGCCACCGCAACGTCTCGCACGAGGGCAAGATCGACCCCTCGAACAACTTCGACTGGGACCGCGTCCGCAAGCTGGTCAACCAGAAGTTGGGTCGTTAGTAGCGCCTCATCGTCGGATCGACGTCCGAGGCCCAGGCGTGGAGCCCGCCTTCCAGGTAGGCCACGCGGGGGAGCCCGGCGGCCATCAGCAGGGCGGCGGCGTAGCGGGCGCGGGGGCCATGGTGGCAGACCAGCACCACGTCCTTGTCGCGCGGCAACTCGCCAACCCGGGCGCCCAGCTCGCCCAGCGGGATCCGCAGGCTGCCCTCCAGGCCGCAGATCTCCCATTCATGCGCCTCGCGGCAATCCACCAACACCACCTCCGGCAACCTCGCCTGCAGCTCGATGGGATCCAGGACCAGGGGCTCGACGGCCAGGATGCCCGTCCCGCAAGCGGGGCAATCGGGATCCTTCTCCAGGCGGAGCTCGTGCCAGGCCAGCGCCAGCGCGTCGAAGGTCAGCAACCGGCCGATCAACGGCTTGCCAACCCCCAGCACCAGCTTGATCGCTTCGAGCGCCTGGGTCGTCCCCAGCACGCCCGGCAGGACGCCCAGCACGCCCGCCACGGCGCAGGCCGGGATCTCGTCGTCGGGCGGGATGGCCGGGAAGAGGCAGCGGTAGCACGGCCCGCGCAAGGCGTCGAACACCGCGACCTGGCCCTCGAAACGGAAGATCGAGGCCCAGACGTCGGGCTTGCCCAGCCGCACGCAGACGTCGTTGATCAAGTAGCGCGTGGGGAAGTTGTCCGTCCCGTCCACGATCACGTCGTAGCCGGCCAACAACGCGTCCGCGTTGCGCGACGTTAGCCGGGCGGGGTGGGCGACGACCTCGATCTCCGGGTTGAGCGCCCGCAGCGCCGCCGCGGCGGTTTCAACCTTGGAAAGACCCACGTCCGCGGTGCGGAACAGGATCTGCCGGTGGAGGTTCGACACGTCGACCACGTCCGCGTCCACCAGGCCCAGGCGCCCGATGCCGGCCGCCGCCAGGTACAGCGCGGCAGGGCTGCCGAGCCCGCCCGTGCCCACACAGAGCACGGAGGCCCGCCCGAGGCGCGCCTGCCCTTCCGGGCCGACCTCCGGCAGGGCCAGGTGGCCCTGGTAGCGGGAGGTCATCCGCCGCTCAGCGCGCAGACGATCATCACCTCGCTGGCCGCGTCCACGGGCCGCTCCAGGCCCTTGGCCAGCGAGCCGTCCACGAAGACGCGGATGTGGGTGCGCAGGCGTCGCTGCTCGTCCACGATGCGGAAGCGCAGGCCCGGGAACTGCCGGTCCAGGTCTGCCAGCAGCTCGTCGAGGGTTTGGCCATCGGCCACGACGTCGCCCGCGCCCGCGGTGTACGAGTGCAGCGGCGACGGGATGCGGACGCGCACTAGCCCACCTCGACCGACAGGATGGCTGGCAGGTTGCGCGCGATCAGCCGCCACGAGTCGCCTTCGTCGGCGCTGCCCCACAGCTCGCCAGAGGTGGTGCCCATGTACAGGCCCACACGGTCCTGGGCGTCAGCCGCCATGGCCTGGCGGTAGACCGTCCACCAGGCCTGCTCCGCCGGCAAGCCTTGGTTCAGGCGCTCCCAGCTTTCGCCGGCGTTGCGGGTGCGGAAGACGGCCGGCCGGCCGCCCGGGCTGATGCGCGGCCAGACGTCCGTGCCGTCCATGGGGAAGACCCAGGCCGTGTCCGCGTCATGCGGATGGACCTGCACGGCAAAGCCAACGTCGCCCACCTCGCGCGGCATGGCGTCGCCGATGCGCACCCAGCGGTCGTCCGGCCGGTCCAGGCGGTAGATGCCGCAGTGGTTCTGCTGATACAGGCGGTCCGGCTTGAGCGGGTGCAGCTGGACGCAGTGCGGGTCGTGCCCGTAGGGCACGTTGGGGTCCGGCATGAAGTCCGCCGCCAGGCCCTGGTTCAACGGGTGCCAGCTGGCGCCTTCGTCCTTGCTCTCGAAGAAGCCGCCGCCGGAGACGCCCACGTAGAGATGGCGCGGGTCGCGCGGGTCGACGTTGATCGAGTGGGTGATCGCGCCGCCCGGCACCTCGCCGAAGAAATCCTGGTCCAGCGAGGCCAGGTACGCCCGGAAGCCCGCCACCTCGTCCCAGGTGTCGCCGTCGTCCTTGGAGCGGAAGAGCGCGTGCGGGATCGTGCCGGCATACCAGACGCCGGGCTGGCTGGCGTGGCCGGGCTCTAGCCAGAAGACCGCGTCCACCGCCTGGCCCTTCTCGCCCTCGGCCGCCTTGGGGAAGGCCGGCGGGCGCGTGGCTTCCTGCCAGGTCGCGCCCTGGTCAACGCTGCGCATGACCGTGGGACCCAGGTGGCCGGTCTTGGCGGCCATCAGCAGCGTGGCGGACCCGCGACGGTCCGGCACCATGTGGTTGACCACGGCGCCTAGCTGCATGGGGCCCTCGCAGACCCAGTCGGCGCGCTCCGGCCCGGCCTTGAACAAGAAGGCGCCCTTGCGCGTGCCCACCAGTACCTTGATCCCGTCGTTCATTGGCTCTCCTCCGCCGTCTGTGCACCTTGCCAATGTTTTACCACCCCTTGCTCGCCGCTTGCCGCGACGCCCGTCACCGGCGCTTCATGAGCGTATGCGTCGACGACCAAAGCACGAGTTTGCTGCCCACGAACCGCTGACCATGGCCAGGGAGGCCAGCGGGGAGGCCTCGCCGGGCGTCCAGGATTCGCTCTGGGAGGCCATGCTGGACCAGATGGTGGAGCCGGCGATGTTCGTGGACATGGCCGGCCTGTTGGTGCGTTGCAACACGGCCGCCCGGCGCCTGATACCGTGGCTGCACCCGGGCATGGA
>JAQBPE010000205.1 GCA_028287685.1 Cyanobacteria bacterium RYN_339
CGGCCAGGCGGGCGGGGGCGGCACCGGGGCGGGCGGCGGCGGGGCCGGCGGCATGGGGGGCACCGGCGGCACCTGGCCGATCGGGCCGTAGGGCCAGAGCGGCTGCATGAAGGCCTGGAATTGGCTCGTTAGCCTGGCGAGCTGCTGCTCGAGGGCGGCCAGCTGGGACGAGAAGTCCAGCGGCTGGTAGCCGGCGGGCGGGGCGCCGTACGGCACGTAGGCATCCGGCGTGTAGCCCGGTTGGGCATACGCAGGCGGGGTGTACGCCGGCGGTCCGTAGCCGGGGGGCACGTAGCCCGGGGTCGGCTGCAGGAACGCAGGGATATAGACCGGCCCGGCCGGCAATGACGGATACCCAACTCCCATGGTGTACTCCCTCCACCGGGGTTATCGGCGACCGCCGTTGACACTTTCTTATCAGTAGCTTAATTCCTCCATAAGGCATGAATAACTCGCCAAGACCGGACGCGGGGGGTATAAGGGCCAGGCATGGCCGAGGAGGTTGGGGTGACGCGAACTTTGCTCGTGGGGGTGGCGCTCTTGCTGGCCGGCCTGGGCGCGGGCCGGGCCATGGCCGCGCCCACGGAAGTCGCCTTCGTGGGCTGGGGCGGCCCCGAGGAACGCGAGATCGTGAAGGGCGTGCTCGCGAACTTCGAGCGCGCCAACCCGGACGTGAAGGTGAAGTACACCCAGATCCCGGGCGTGGGCTACGACTACTACAACAAGATCCGCCTGATGATCGTGGCGGGCATCGCGCCGGACGTGTTCTACGTGCCGGACGACAAGTTCGGCGAGCTCGCCAGCCGCAACGTGCTGCTGAACCTGGACGGCCGCGTCGCGAAGAGCCACGTGGTGAAGCTTGCCGACATGTGGGAGACGGGCTACAACCGCTACCGCTGGGACGGCCGCCAGTTGCAAAAGGGCCCGCTGTACTGCCTGCCCAAGGACATCGGGCCCTGGGCCATGTTCTATAACAAGGACGCCTTCAAGCAGGCCGGCGTGGCGCCGCCGCCGGCCGATCATGCGCTCTCGTATGACGAGGCGATCGCCATATGGAAGAAGCTCAGCTTCAAGGCAGGCTCTAGCCAGCACTACGGCGTGAGCACCTTCCCGCACGAGGTGGCGGTCTGGAGCAACGGCGGGCAGATCGTGAGCGCGGACAAGCGGCACTGGGTGCTGGGCAAGGATGCCAAGAGCATCGCGGCCGTGCAGTGGTGCGCGGATCTGGCCCTGGTGCAGGGCGTGGCGCCCAACCTCAGCCGCACCGTGGCGGGCTCCAGCGCCGCGAGCCCGGGCGAGCTGTTCGAGAGCGGCCTCGCGGCCTGCCACTTCGACGGGCGCTGGCTGGTGCCGCACTACCGCCAGACCGTGAAGTTCGACTGGGACGTCGCGCCCTTCCCGGCGCCGCACAAGGGCGAGACGGCCACCACGTTCAGCGGTTCGGTGGGCTACGGCGTGTTCGCCAAGACCGCCAAACCCGATGCCAGCTGGCGTCTGATCGAGTACCTGGCCGGCCCCGAGGGCCAGACGCAGATGACGCGCTCCGGCTTCCAGGTGCCCAACCAGCGCTCGTTGGCGGCGACGGACGTCTACCTCCAGCGGGCCCAGAAGCCCGCCCACGCGGAGGTCTTCCTGGAGGCCGCGGCCCACAGCCGGCCGGGCCCCTGGACGGACACGCCCAACGTCTTCTGGCACGACGTGTACTGGAACTTCGTGGGCAAGGTCTTCCGCGGCGACAAGCGCGCCAGCGAGCTTTTGCCCAAGCTGGTGCCCATGGTCGACAACGCCTTGGTGGAGAACAATGACTTTGGAAAGTAGCCACCTGCCCATCGCCCGCGACGCCGCCCCGCCCAAGCCCGTGATCTCGCGCCAAACCAGCGAGATCCTGTGGGCCTACGCCTTCATCGCCCTGCCGGTGATCGGTTTCTTGGTCTTCGCGGCCGGGCCCATGCTCGCGAGCTTCTACCTCAGCTTCACGCGCTACGAGGTGCTCTCACCGCCCACCTTCATTGGGCTCGACAACTACGTGAAGCTCTTCAGCACCGACCTGTTCGTGGGCAAGTCCATGTGGAACACGGTCTTCTACATGCTGGGCATCCCGGTGGGGATGGGGCTCAGCCTGATGCTGGCCCTGGCGCTCAACCAGAAGATGCGCTTCCAGGGGTTCTTCCGCACGGTCTACTTCCTGCCCAGCGTCTGCTCGTTGGTGGCGCTCGCGCTGTTGTGGAAGTGGATTTACAACGCGGAGTACGGCCTGATCAACACTTACCTCGCCATGTTCGGCGTGGCGAACCCGCCCAGCTGGCTGGATTCCCCCATCCTGGTCAAGCCCGCGCTGATCGTCATGGGCGTCTGGGGCGGGCTGGGCTACAACATGGTGCTGTTCCTGGCCGCCTTGCAGGGCGTGCCGCGCACGCTGTACGAGGCCGCGGAAATCGACGGGGCCAACGCCTGGCAGCGCTTCTGGAACGTGACCTGGCCGATGATCAGCCCCACCACCTTCTTCGTGGCCGTGATGGGCGTGATCGGCGGGTTCCAGAACTTCGACCAGATCTTCATCATGACGCGCGGTGGGCCGGAGTACGAGTCGGCCACCTACATGATCCAGCTCTACCAGATGGGCTTCCAGTACTTCAAGATGGGCTACGCGAGCGCGATGGCCTGGGTGCTGGCCGCCATCATCATGGGCATCACTTGGTTCCAGTTCAAGGCCAGCCAGCGGTGGGTGCACAATGACTAACCAGAAAAACCTGATGCGCTGGCTCGCCTACGCCGTCTTGGGCCTGGTGGCGCTCTCGATGCTGCTGCCCTTCGCCTTCATGCTGAGCACCAGCCTCAAGCTGCCCGCCGACGTGCACCAGATTCCGCTGCGCTGGATCCCGCAGCCGCCCACGCTCGACAACTACCGCAAGGCCGTGACCCAGGTCGACCTGTTGCGCGGCACGGTCAACACGCTCTGGATCGCGATCCCGTCCACCGTGGGCGGGCTGCTGACGGCATCCTTCGCGGGCTTTGCCTTCGCGAAGATGAAGTTCCCGGGCAAGGACGCGATCTTCGCGGCACTGCTTGCCACCATGATGCTGCCGGGCATCGTGACGTTGATCCCGCAGTTCGTGATGTTCGCGAAGATCGGCTGGGTGGACACCTACTACCCGCTGGTGGTGCCGGGCGCCATGGGGGCCGCGTTCGCGATCTTCATGATGCGCCAGTTCTTCATCACGATCCCGGACGAGCTGATCGAAGCGGCGACCTTGGATGGCTGCAACCCGTTCCAGACGTTCACGAAGGTCGTGTTTCCGTTGGCGGGGCCGGCGTTGGCGACCCTGGCGATTTTTGGCTTTAAGGGGGCGTGGAACGATTACTTCGGGCCGTTGATCTACATCAGCTCGCCGGAAAAATTCAACATTCAACAGATGATAGCCGCGACGCAGAACGCCTATGGGGGCGAGCCGGCGGTCTTGATGGCAGCCGCTACCCTGGCCATGTTGCCCCTCCTGATCTTGTTCTTCTGCGCGCAGCGTTATTTCGTCGAGGGTGTCGCTTCCACCGGCATGAAGAACTAGTCGGGTGCGGGCTGGTACTTCGTTGCACACCAGCTAAGAAACGGCGATCGCCGGTATTGCTGTCGGCACCTGCATTTGAGGCCGAAGTATTACGTCGCGCGTTTTACGTCAAACGGAATGCTTGCCTGCTTTTGCAGGCGTGGAATTGGCTTCACGAGCGGATTTCTGGCGTGATGCCTGGTACGAGTTGCGTCTCGCGCTGTCAGCCGCGGCGAACATCATCCCGCGCACTGGATGATCGGGTCCGCCCGGCCGGCCCGTCGGGCACCCCTAGAAGGCGAAGGCCGTGTGCAGCGCCAGGGTGTTGCTGTCGACCGCCGCGGTCGCCGTCGAGCCCGTCACGTTCTGGTCGTCGAGCACGAGGTCGACGCCCTTGATGGGCTGGCAGCCGATGCCCGCGAGCACCTCGAGCCGGTTGGCGGTCGGCACGTCCACGTTGGCTTCGATGCGGTTGACCCGGCCGATCAGCTGGACGGGCAGCCAGGGCGTGGCGAGCTCGTAGACGCCCCAGCCGGACAGCACGCGGCCGCCCACGTTCGCGCCTGCGTTGCTGACGTCGGTGGTCATGATGGCTTCGGCGCCGGCGTTCAACGGGGCCGCATGGTACGTGACCATGGCGCCCACGCGGTCCGCCTGCTGGGCCGTGGAGGGGTTGCCGCGGTGGCCTGTCACGGCGAGGTCGAGGAAGGGCCAGGGCTGGTAGGCGATGCGGCCCTGGAAGGACTTCTGGCCATCGCCTTCGCCAGCGCGGAAGCCCTCGCCGTTGAGCACGGCGCCCGCGATCGTGACGGGGCCCAGGCTGTAGGTGGCTTTCAGGCCGTGGTCCCAGAGCGGCAGGTAGCCCGTCGCGCCGGCCAACCCCAGCGTGTTGCCCATGCCGCCCTCTACGCCCACCGTGCCCAGCATGCGGTAGCGCCAGTAGGCGTACTCGTACTCCACCCAGGGCGTGGTGATCAACCCCAGCTGCAAGGTGGTGTGGGGGACCCAGTTCGCGGCTTGCAGGTAGGCCAGTTGCAGCACCTCTTCGTGCGCCTCGCGCGCGGGCGTGGTGGCGCCGACCGAGCCCAGGTAGGCCAGCGGGGCGGCGTTCAGCGTGACGACGCTGCTCCAGGTGGGGTCGAGCTCGCCGCGCAGTGTGAGGTAGGCGCGCGTCACGTTGAAGGACTGGGGGCCGCTGAAGGCGCCGCGGTAATCGGCGAAGATCAGGCTCGCGGGCGTGAACTTCGGGTAGACCGGCGCCGGGTCGGCGGCCAGGGCGGGGGAAGCAAGCAAGCTGCCGGCGATCGCGAGCAACAGGGCGGACACGGGGCGCATGGGGTCTCCTTCGGGTAAGCAAGCGAGCCTTGCTGGCCATACCCGGGACGCTTGCTTGTTGCACAAGGACTTTCATGTATCGAAAGGCAAGGGGCATGCCGCCTGTAGGGAGCGGCCCGCGCGGGTAAGATGCGGGTGGCCCGGGCGACGCCGTGGCCACGAGGGCTGAAAATGAAGCGCGCGTACCTGCTCATGTTGTTGCTTTCCGCCTGCACGGTGGCCCCGCTGGGTCCCGATGGGCTGCCGGTCAAGGCATCGCCGGGGGCCTCGGGACAGCCGCTGGGCGTGCCCTCCGCCGGGGCCGCGAGCGTGCCTGAGGCGCGGCCGGTGGTCAAGGTGACGGGCGTGCTGGGTGCGCCATGCAGCACGCTCGGCGGCTCGTACGGCAACACGTGCTTCCAGGACGGCGCATTCAAGGACGCCACCTTCGACACCGCGCGCGGCCTGACCATTGGCCAGGACGGCGCGATTTACATCCTGGACGAGTACAACCGCTCGCTGCGGCGGGCGAGCACGGACGGCCAGGTCACGACGCTGGCCGGCAACAACACCTACTACGCCTACGACCCCTCGAACGACGGCACGGGCAAGGCGGCGGACTTCCGCCATCCCCAGGGTATCGTCTCCGACCCGCGCGGGCCGCTGTGGATCACGGAGGACAGCAAGGTCCGGCGCGTGACCCTGGCCGGCGAGGTGACGACGGTGGCCGGCGGCGACGCCACCGGCTACGCCGATGGCACGGGGGCCGACGCGCGCTTCAACGACCTGCGCGGCGTGGCGATCGCCGCCGATGGCAGCGTGGTGGTCTGCGACCGCCTCAACAACTGCCTGCGCCGGATCACGAGCGCGGGCGAGGTCACGACCCTGGCCGGCGCGCCGCAGGCGGGTTCCGCCGACGGGCCGGGCGGCCAGGCGCGCTTCTACCACCCCACCGGCGTGGCGCTCGCCAAGGACGGCTTGCTCTACGTGACCGACACCGGCAACCACCTGATCCGGCGCGTGGCCCGCGACGGCACGGTCTCGACCTTCGCCGGCAGCGGCGGCGTTGCCAACACCGCGACGGACACCGCCGACATCCAGAAGAACGTCGTGGACGGCCCGGCCGCCACGGCCACGTTTGGCTCGCCGGAGCTGATCGCGGCCGATCCGGCCGGCAACCTCTACGTGGACGACCTCAACTTCACGCGGCTGGGCGGCGAGCAGAAGCAAGCCGTCACCCGGGTGATCCGGCGCGTGGCCGCCGATGGCAGCGTGGTGACGGTCCTGAGTGCGAACGACAAGGTGCTCGCTGGCGTGTCCAACTTCACGCCGGGCGGCCTGATGTGCGACGGCCGCGGCAACCTGTTCATCACGATGACGGACAAGCTGGAGAATGCGGTCTTGCAGGTCGGCTTCTAGCGACCCAGCTGGCGCTTGCCCCAGGCGGCGATCGCCCCCAACACGCCCGGCCCGCCCGTGAACTTGTCGTGGGCATACACCGACCATGCATACGCCCCGGCATAGCCGCTGCGCTTCGCCGTGTCCAGGATCTGGCCCACGGACTTGTTGCTCGCCTGGCTGGGGTATTCGCCGAGCACCAGCGGCGCGTCGAGCTTCAGCTTGGCGAGCGACTGGGCCAGCGGCACGAAGCGCTCCTGGTAGTCGTACCAGTGCACCTGGTAGAAATCCAAGCCCAGATCGCGCACCAGCGAGAGGCCCTTGGCGTTGGCCAGCCCCACCGTGACGGGCTGGCTGGCGTAAGTATGGGCGGCCGTGGCGGCGTCCTCGAGGTAGCTGTGCATCTGCTTCCGGCTCACGCCCTTCCAGGGCAACGTCCACCAGCCGCGCGTGACCCACTCCGGCTCGTTGAACAGATCCCAGGCCTCGATCGCGGGGTGCTGGCCGTAGCGCTGGAAAATGGGCGTCAGGACGCGGTCCACCAGGGCGTGGCGCTTGCCGGGGTCTTTCAGGGTGTCGCCGTGGTCGCCGGCGGGGACGGCGCCCATTCCGTTGCCCTTTTGCACCCAGCCGAAGTCCGTCAGCGCGAAAGTGATCGTGATGCCGTGGCGCGTTGCCGCTGCAAGCGCCGCGTCCATGTCGTCGAACAGATGCGGCTCCAGGCCCAGCGGCGTGCCGTCGCGGGCGAAGCGCACGCCGTTGCGACCGTCGCCCAAGAGCCACCAGCGCAGGTGGGTCACGCCCTTGGCCTGCAATTGGGCCATGGCGCCTTCTAGTTCCGCCGCGCGCTCCGGTTGGGCCACGCCGCCCTTGGGGTTCCAGGCGTTGGCGCCAAAGTCGCCGCCGTACTGCAGCCAGGGCAGGTTGGCGCCCAGCACGAACTGCCCCGGGGCCAGGGGGCGCCTGGCGGCGGGAGGGGCGGTGGCGGGCCGGGGCCCGGCGGGTCGAAGGTGGATGGGCTGAAGGGGATCCATCTGCTTGGCTTGTCGCCGTTCCATACACGCGGCCGAAGCTAAGCGATTGTTAAGGTATTGTCAAACACACATGGGCCGGGGCTTCGGGGCCGAAAACGATCGCGTGCCCCGTTGCGAGGAGAGCCCCATGGACGTCCGTTCCGTTTCCAACACCGCCGCCACCGCCAAGCCCGCGCGGCCCGTGGCGAACGGCCCGGCGGCCCCTGCCCCGGCTCCGGTGCTGACGACCGACAGCTACGTCTCGACCGTGGATGACGCGGCCAAGGCGATCGCCGTCGTCAACGAGGCGGCGGCCCTGCCCCCGTTGCCCACCGACGCCGCCGACAAGCAGGCCTGGCTGAACGACGGCTACGCCCGCCTGACCCGCGCCGAGCTGGCTGGCAAGACGATCCGCGCCGAAGAGTCCAAGGGCACGATCACGAGCCGCACGGCCTCCGACGCGATCTTCAAGACCATGGACCTGCGCCGGGCCCTGCGCCAGGCCGACCCGACCGGCGCCGGCGAGAAGGCCTACTTCGCGGAGCTGGCCAAGCCGGCCGCCGCGATCATCGAGAACTTGAAGTTGTCCCCCGTGCCCGCGACCAAGGTCGGCCAGAAGGCCTGGCTGGCTGCCAACGGCGGCAAGGTGCAGCGCGCCGAGGCCGCCCGCGCGGTGGTGGAAGACGCCTGGATGCACGGCGGCGTGAGCTTCGAGGCCATGGGCAAGCTGGACGACAAGCTCTTCGCGGCGAGTTGCAAGGTCGATAGCGTCAAGAACGCGCTCTACCCGCCCAAGCCGGGCCCCAAGGGCGCGCCGTCCTCGGGCTCGCACCCGATCTTCGGCGCCACCCAGGGCGTGGGCCAGCTGCTGGACCACAAGGACCCGTTCAGCCAGACGGCCGGCGCGGTGGCGCTGCCCTTCGCCGTGATGTTCGACATGCTGGACTTGATCTCGCGCCCCCTGATCGCGCTCGACAAGCTGCAACAGAAGAAGTAAGCGGCGCCGCGCGAGCGGTGTGCTATAACTGGCCGCATGGGCACCCTCGATGGCATGTTGGCGCTGGAAGGCTTGCGTGGGTTTGCCCGCGTGGAGCTGGCCGACGGCACGCGCCACGCCACCCTGGGCGGCGTGACCGCGATCGGGCTGGATGACACGCTGAGCGTGCGCCACGAGGGCGACCTCGCGCTGCTGTGGACCGCGCGCCCGGTGGCAGGCGGCGTCGAGCTGGTGCTGGAAGTGACGAACCGGCTTCCTTACGCCGTGAGCGTGGAGCGGTTGGACGTGCTGGTGGTGCCGGAGGGCATCGCGCCGGCGCCCGTGCGCGAGGCCATGCAGCCGGGCTACCAGTCCTGGAGCTTCGCGACGCCCGTGGGGCCTTACGAGCAGGTGGACCGCCACCAACCCGCGCCGATCGTGGCGCCCGTGCTGCCCGCGACGGAGGCGGAGCGCTTCGTGTCCTATGGGCTCGCGCTGCTGACCGCCGGCAACCGCCGCATGCTGGTGGGCTTCACGACCGCGCGTGATCAGCACCCGCTGGTGGCGGTGCAGGCCACGCCCGCGGGGCACATGCTGACGGCCAGCTGCCAGGTGGAGGGCCGCGCGCTCGCGCCCGGCGCCACGCTGCGCTCGGAGGCGCTGCGCGTGCAGGCCGACCTGGCCGACGAGGTGCTGCTCGAAGCCTACGCCCGGGAGACCGCGCGCCAGATGGGCGCGACGCCCTGGCCGCACGCGCCCACGGGCTGGTGCAGCTGGTACTACTTCTACACGGCTGTCACGGCGGCCGACATGCGCAGCAACCTGGACGTTTTGGACGCCCACCGCGCGCGCATGCCGGTCACGGCGGTGCAGCTCGACGACGGCTACCAAACCGCCATCGGCGACTGGCTGGACGTCAACGCCAAGTTCCCCGCAGGGCTGCGTGCGCTGGTTCAGGAGATCCACGCGCGCGGCTACCAGGCCGGCCTCTGGCTCGCACCCTTCTTCCTGGGCGAGCCCAGCCAGACCTACCAGGCCCACCCGGACTGGGTGGTGCGCGACGAGGCGGGGCTGCCCATCAGCACCATGACCAACTGGGGCCACCGCAACTTCAGCCTCGACACCACCCACCCGGGCGCCATGGCCTACCTGCGCGAGGTCTTCCGCACGATCGTGGACGACTGGGGCTTCGACTACCTCAAGATCGACTTCCTGTACGCCGGGGCGGTGCGCGGGCGGCGCCATGACCCACACGCGACCGGCGTGCAGGCCTACCGGCAAGGCCTGGCGCTGATCCGCGAGGTGGTAGGCGAGCGCTTCGTGCTGGGCTGCGGGGCGCCCTTCCTGCCCAGCGTCGGGCTGGTCGACGGCATGCGCGTGGGCCCGGACGTGGCGCCCTTCTGGACCTCGCCGGACCCGCTGGGCTCGGCCCCCGCCATGTGGAACGCGATTCGCTCGACCCTGGCCCACCACTGGATGCACCCGCACCTGTGGGTCAACGACCCCGACTGCCTGATCGTGCGCCAGGCCGACAGCCAGTTGAGCGGCGCGGAGGTGGAGACCTGGGCCACGGTGGTGGCGCTCTCGGGCGGCATGGTGCTGCTGAGCGACGATCTGGCGAAGCTCGAGCCCGCGCGCGCGGCCATCATCCCGCGCCTGTTGCCACCGCTGGGCCTACCCGCCCGGCCGCACGGGCCCCTGATCGACGGCGTGCCCACGCGCCTGCGGCTGGCGAAGGGCGAGCGCGAGCTGCTCGCGCTGTTCAACTGGCGCGCCGAGGCCGCGGAAGAAAGCTATGACTTGGGCTCGGTGGGCCGCTGGCACGCGCTCGACCTCTGGAGCGGCGCGCACCACGGGCCCGTGGGCGGGACGCTGCGGCTGGGCCTGACCCCGCCCCATGGCACGCGGCTGCTGGCGCTGGTGCCGGCGCGCGACCACCCCCAGCTGGTGGGCTCGACGCTGACCTTGACGGGCGGCCTGCTGGAGGTGGTGGAGGAGTATTGGGACGGCCGGACCTTGACGATCCGGCTGGAACTGCCCGGCGAGCACGCCGGCGAACTGGTGATCGCGGTGCCGGACGGCTTCCGGCTGGCGGCGCCGGAGGTGCATGGCGGCACGTTGCGCGTGCCCGTGCTGGTCACGGGCGCCCACGAGGTGAGGCTCGCCTTCGAACCCCCGTCTGGTGGATAACTCGGGAGTTATCCACCGATTTGGGCGCGGTTATCCACCGCCCGGGGGCATGATCCGCGCAGTTTTCCACGATCACGCGGGGCGATTTCCCCAAGTTATCCACCGGTTATCCACCGTTGGTGCACAACTCACTTCGCGAAGCTGTATTCGTCGCGCTCGAGCGTGCCGTTGTTGTTGCGGTCGACCTGGCGGAAGTGGTCGTACAGGCGGGTCTTGGCGCCGGCTTGCAGCGCGCCGTTGGCCGTCGCCTCCTCCTGCCAGCTCACGACGCCGTCGTGGTTCGTGTCCAGCGCCTCGAAGTCGATCGCCACGGCGCTGACGGCGGGCGCGTCCGGCGCCGGCTCGGGCATGGGGGGGGTGGTCACCGGCACCGGCGGCTTGGGCTCGACCAGGATCGGGTAAGGCGTGGGCGCGTCGTAGCTGCACATCTCCGCGGGCGAGAGGAAGTTGTCGCCGTCGGCGTCCAGGCCGTTGAAGGCCGCCATGGCGGGCTCGATCTTCAAGATCGGCATGGGCGGGTCGATCGGGTAGGCCGGCGCGCAATCCAGCGTGTACATCGGGTAGAGTTGGTGATCCCGCACCCACAGTGGGCGGAACTCGTCGCGCTCGAGGCGGCCGTCGTGGTTCAGGTCGAACTCGTCGTAACGAGCGTCGCAGGCGGGCGCCTCGTAGAAGTCGATCACGGCGCGCAGGCCGCCCGTGCCGGCCGCCAGCTTGACGCCCACGTGCGCCTCGACCGTCACGCCGGCCACCACCACGGCGCCGCCGGAGCCCTCGCCGACGCGGTTGCCGTCCGCATCGTAGGCCTGCACGGCCAGGCTGGCCTTGCCAACCGCCACCTTGCGGAAGCTCACGGCCACCTGGGGCTGCCGCAGCTGGGCGTCCTGCACGATCTCCTTTTGGGCCGGGCCCTTGGCGGGCGTCAGCGTGATCGCCACGCGCGCGACCTGGGCGCCCACCGCCAGGGTCTGGTAGGTCGCGAGGCCCGTGAAGGCCAGCTTGACGTCGCCACTGGGGGTCACGACGGCCTTCACCGGGGTGGGGGGCGTCAGGCCCTTGACGTTCAGCGAACAGCCGCTCAAACAGGCGGCGGCAACGGCGAGCTGGACCAGGGCTTTCAGCGACATCGGGGGGCTCCTCTCTCTCGGGGACGGCTTACGTTTTCTCTATAGAAAACAACTTGAAAAACTTGCTTGGTTGTTTTTAGTATTTGTATACTAAGCCCGGATCGCTCGCCTGTCAAGCCGCAGATTGGCAGGACGCCCGCTTGGGTACCATGCGAGAGAAGAGGAGACGGTCATGGTCACGCGGGTCACGCTCAAGGTCGAAGAGGTCTTCGCCGACCACCCCACGCTGGAGAGCGAGCGCTTGTTGCTGCGCAAGATCGCGCCCGAGGACGCCCCGGCCATGCACGCCTACACCTCCGACCCGGAGATGGTGCGCCACCTGCCCCTCAACCAGACCTACACGCTCGAGGACGCGCAGCGCTCCGTGCGTGGCTTCATGGAGATGTACGCCGCGCGCAAGAGCGCGCCCTGGGGCGTCTCGCTCAAGGACACCGGCGAGCACATCGGCATCTGCGGCTTCGAGAACTGGAACGCCCAGACCGACCGCGCGGAAATCGGCTTCATCATCGCGAAGAGCCAGTGGGGCCGCGGCTACGCCACGGAGGCGGCCAAGCGCGTCATGCGCTTCGGCTTCGAGGTGATGCAGCTCAACCGGCTCGAAGCCCGCACCAAGAGCGAGAACATCGCGAGCAAGCACGTTTTGGCGCGCCTGGGGCTGCAATACGAGGGGCTGCTGCGCGAGCACTCGTACTGGAAGGGCGCTTACCACGATTTGGAACTGTACGCGGTCCTGAAGCGCGAGTTCGAGGCGCTAGGCTAGCACCCGGCTGGCCAGCAGCAGCGGGATGCCCTGCTCGATCGGGTAGGCCAGGCGGCAGCCCGTGCAGGTGGCCGTCGTGGCCGCGAATTCCAGCTGGCCGTGGCAGGCCGGGCAGGCGCAGAGCTTGGTGAAGGCGAGGTCGCGCGGCGGGCCGTACAGGCCGGACTGGTAGTAGCGGCGTAGCAGCGCCTTGGCGCGCATGCCGGGCGTGAGCCGCTCCGGCGCCTTCACGACTTCGAGCCCTTCGAGCCCGCCATGCACCGCCTCGAAGGCGGAGAACAGCCCGCCGGGCGGGGCGATCACGCGCACCTCGAGCGTGGCGTCCCAGACGTAGCGCACCAGGAACAGGTCCAGGCGGTCCCAGTAGAGCCGCTGGAGCTGCTTGCCGTCACGCCAGAGCGCGTAGGCGACGTCGTTGAGGTAGGGGTCGTACATGGGCTCCGGCTTGCCGGTGAAGACCAGCGTGCGGTCCTCCTGGCGTACGAACCACCGGTGGAAGGGCATGTCGAGCAGCTTGCCGCCGAACTCCGCGGGCGTCTCGATGTAGCCGCGCGGGGCCACGCGCTTGAGCTCGGCGATCGCCTTGGCGGGGTCGAGCACGTGCTCGAGCACATGCGAGGCGATCACGAAGTCCAGGCGCTGGTCGCCAAAGGGCAGCCGCTCCAGATCGCCGCCGACCACCGGGCGGTCCGCGATGATCTGGCCACCGCGCTCCGCGTCATCGAAGATGAACTGGTCGCAGAGCAAGTCCGCGCGCGGGTGCGGGTTGTTGCCGCTGCCCACGTCGAGCACCACGTCGGTGGGCCGGATGCCCAGGCGGAAGCGCGACAGCGCGGCGTCCAGCCGCGCCCGGATCGACATCGGGAGCTAGCCCCCGGCCTGCAGCTTGGTCGTGATCTTCTGGACCTCGGCGCTCAGTTGGGTGTCCTTCGCGACCTGGGTCTTGATCTTGTCGATTGCATGCATGACCGTGGTGTGGTCGCGGCCGCCGAACTTGCTGCCGATCACGTTCAGCGACATGTCGGTCAGATCGCGCGCGATGTACATCGCGACCTGGCGCGCCAGCGAGATGTCCTTGGTGCGGCGGCTTCCCACCAGGTCCGCCACCTCCAGGTGGTAGAGCTCGGCCACGGCCTCCGTGATCGTCGCGACCGTGATCTGGCGCGGCGGGCGGATGTTGCCCAAGGCTTGGCGCGCCAGTCCCTCCGTGACCTGCTGGTTGCCCAGGCTGGCGTAGGCCATAACCCGGATGAAGGCGCCCTCGAGCTCTCGCACGTTGTTCGGGTAGCTCGCCGCGATGTAGGCCAGCACCTCGTCGGGCGCGTAGATGTTGTCGACCTCCGCCTTCTTCTTCAAGATCGCGATGCGGGTCTCGAGATCCGGCGACTGGATGTCGCAGATCAGGCCCCACTCGAAGCGGCTGCGCAGGCGGGCCTCCAGCGCGGCGATCTCCTTGGGGGGGCGATCGCTGGTCATCACGATCTGCTTGCCGCTCTCGTGCAGGGCGTTGAAGGTGTGGAAGAACTCTTCCTGCGTGCTTTCCTTGCCCTCGATGAACTGGATGTCGTCGATCAGCAGCAAGTCGATCGTGCGGTAGCGGTTCTTGAAGTCGAGCATGCGCCCGTCCTTGATGCTGGTGACGAGCTCGTTGGTGAACTTCTCGCTGCTCAGGTACGCCACCTTCATCTCCGGGTGGTTGGCGAGCATGTGCTGGGCGATCGCATGCATGAGGTGGGTCTTGCCCAGCCCGACGCCGCCGTAGATGAAGAGCGGGTTGTAGGCCTTGGCCGGGCTCTCCGCCACGGCCATCGAGGCCGCGTGGGCGAAGTGGCTGTGGGAGCCGATCACGAAGCTCTCGAAGGTGTACTTGGGGTTCAAGATGCCCATCACGGGCGGCGTGGGGCCCACCGGCCGCGGCGCCGGCGTGGGCACCGGGGCGCTCATCGGGCGCGTGGCGGTTGCCACGGCGCCGCCCGCGGGCACCACGAACTCCACGTTGTAGGTGGTGCCGTCGAGCGAGGCCAGCACGTCGCGGATCAGCATGTCATGGTGGTTCTTGCGCATCTGGTCGAGCATGAACTTGTTGGGCACCTCGATCAGGACTTGGTTGCCCTGGCGATCGATCAGCCGCGAGGTTTCGAACATGGTCTTGTACTGGGGGGTCGAGCCCAGGTGGGCCTCGATGCGCACGAGCGCCTGTTGCCAGAGTTCGTCAACCGACATGAATGCGGGGGTACTCCTGATGGGGGGCGGCATGGCGAGCGTCGAGATCCCAACGTCGGCGCTGACGTGGGATCTGGGCTTGTTGATCGCCTGTGGGTCGTATGGTACACTGGCGAAGTTTTCGAGAAATTCTGGTTAAATATCGCCGCAACACGCGACGTAGCCTGCATCTTAGCAGTTATCCACAAGATCGATCAAACCAAGATTGAATTAATGGCCCGTAAAGCCAAACCCCGAAAGGCAGGTGAACACTTATGAAGATGACTTTCCAGCCCAAGAAGCGCCACCGCAACAAGACCCATGGCTTCCTGGTTCGTATGGCGAGCAACGGCGGGCGCAACGTTTTGAAGCGTCGCCGTGCCAAGGGCCGCAAGCGCCTGTCCGCTTAAGCATTCCCGGGAACGGGCCGTGCTGCCCCTCGCCGAACGCCTGCGCGCGAACGCTATGTTCCAGCAGGTCTTCCGCGAGGGGCGTTCCTTTGCGGAGGGCCCGGTGGTGTTGAACCTCCGGCTGCTGGAGGGCGACGAGCGCCGCTGCGGCTTCTCCGTCAGCAAGAAGGTAGGGAAGGCCGTGACGCGCAACCTCGTGAAGCGCCGATTGCGTGCGGCCTACCGCGCGCTCCTGCCCGGGCTGCCGCGCGGCTTCGAGGCCGTGGTGGTGGCGCGCTCCAGCGCTGCTTCGGCAGACTACGCCATGCTCGCAACCGCCTTGCGGCGCGCCTTCCAGCGCGCTGGCATCGAAGCGTAAGCGTTCGTGGTATTATCCATGGCGTCCATGACCCCATCCCCCGCCGCATCGTTGATGGTCCGGAGTATCCGGGCCTACCAATTCGCCAGCCGCCGCCTTTGGCCGGCGCAGTGCCGTTTCCACCCCACGTGCTCCCAGTACGCGGCAGAGGCGATCGAGCGGTTCGGAGCGGGCCAAGGCGCAATTTTGGCAGCCCGGCGTATCGGCCGGTGCCACCCCTTCCACCCCGGCGGGCTCGATCCCGTCCCGGAGGCCCGGCGTCTTTAGGCGCGGAAACGACCTGTGTTCGATTACCTCTCGCATAACATCATGATGCCGATCCTCACCTTCTTCTATGGGCTATCCCATAGCTACGGGGTGGCGATCATCATGCTCACGCTGGTCATCCGACTGGCGATCTTCCCGCTCTTCATCAAGCAGTACCAGACGCAGCGCGAGATGCAGCGGCTGGCGCCGATGATGAAGGAGATCCAGGCGAAGTTCAAAGACAAGCCCCAGGAGATGAACCAGGCCATGATGGCCTTCTACCAGGAGCACAAGGTCAACCCGGCCGGCGGCTGCCTGCCGATGCTGATCCAGATGCCCTTCCTGATCGCGCTGTACAGCACGCTGATCGGCAAGAAGTTCCAGGACGAGGTCGGCCACCAGGGCTTCCTGTTCATCCGGGATTTGACCCAGATCGGCTTCTACCCCCACTGGCACGCGCCCCTGGCCGCCGACGTCGGGTTCATGCACTACCTGACCACCGGCCAGATCTTCTGGGACAGCCTGGCGATGGTGATCGTCTTCGGCGTGAGCACCTTCGTCACGCAGAAGATGACCATGACGGACGCCAAGGACCCGATGCAGCAGCAGATGCTCTACACCATGCCGCTCATGATCACGCTCATGTTCGTCATGATCCCGCTGCCGGCGGGCGTGCTGCTGTACACCGTGGTGTCGAACTTCTTCACCATGGGCCAGTACCTGGTCATGAAACAACTTTATCCCACCAAGCCTGGGCCGCCGGCGCCGGCAGCCCAGGCGACGATAGACGTCACCCCGAACCCCGTGAAACCCACGGGGGGCGGGAACCCGACAAAGAAAGGGAGCTAGTGGACCACATGGAGCAAGCCGTGGACCAGAACCCGGCCTCGCAAGAGGACATCATCAATGCCGCGCTCGACTTTTTGGCCGACCTGCTGGGCGCCATGGACGTCGCCGCGGACATCTCGATCGTCAGCGAGACGGAAGAGCAGATGGTGATCCAGATCGATACCGACGAGGATGCGGGTGTGCTGATCGGGCGCAAGGGCCAAACCCTGCAGGCGATCCAGTACCTCGTGAACGTGATCTACGGCACGCGCCTCGACAAGCGCATGCAGGTGGATGTGGGCGACTACCGCCAGCGCCATGACGAGAAGCTGCTGGAAGACGCGCACCACGCGGCCAACCGCGTGCGCGAGAGCGGCAAGCGCTTCACGCTGGAGCCCATGAACGCGGCCGACCGCCGCACGATCCACCACCTGGTCAAGGACCAGTACTCCGACCTCGAGACCTACTCGACGGGCGAAGACCCCAACCGCCGGATTGTGATCGAGCCCAAGGGCGCTACCGGCCCTCGCCCCGGCGAAATCGGCCGCTGGCAGGGTCGCGGTCCCGGCAGCGGCGGCAGCCGCGAGCCGCGCAACTTCGACGCGCGCCGCGGCGGCACCTACAAGAGCCGCCGTCCACGGTAAAGCTTGCAAAAAAAGGCCCGCGACCACCTGGTCGCGGGCCTTTTTCTTTTGCCTGGAACTAACGGTGCCAGCGGTCGTGCTCGTGGCGGCGATCGTAGCGAGACTCGACGTAGTGCCCGTGGTGGTGGCGCGGCTCTTCGTAGCGCACCACGACCTGCCGCGGCGGGGGCGCCTGGCGGTGGACCACCACGACTTGTGGCTGCGGCTGGGGCTGGCTGCGGTGGATGATGATGGTCGCGGCTTCGGCGGGCGCGGCGGACAGTGCGGGCACCAACAGGGCGGCGAAGGCCAGGGCGGACAAGGCTTGCTTGAACATGGGGGGTTCCTTCTTTATCGCTATCGACGGGGGTTCCGGGAGAGTTGCGCGCTTCCTTGCCCTGTTGGACGAGGCAACTCCCGGGCGTGTTCCCTCAATTTTTGGCTTGATCGATCAAGCTGAAGGCGTCGGTGCGGGCTTGCTCGTCGAGCACCAGCGTCTGGCCGATCGCGCCGATCGTGGCGTAGAAGGCCGCGCGCAGGCGCTCTTCCTGGTCGAGCTTGGTCGCCGGGTCGTAGCGCGCGTCGAGGTCGTCGAGCACGTCACCGACCTTGTTGATGCCGTCGAGGTCGGTGCCGGAGAGGTAGGTGGCGACGAAGAAGCGGCCCAGATCCGAGGGCCGCGTGACCTGGGCGCCCGCCAGGTACGCCTTGCCCGCGAAGGCGCGCGAATCGGCGGCGAGCAGCCCGGCGACATGGGCGCGCAGCACCGCCATGAAGCCCGTGAGGGCGTCGAGCGCGGGTTCGGGCGGGCCCTTCCAGGCCGGCGAGAGCGCGCTGTCGAGCTTCACGGTGGCCAGATCCACGTGCGACAAGATCGCGGCGGCGACGCGGCGCGCGAGGCGCGCGCGGGCGGCCGGCGCCAGCCGATCGACGCTCGCCGCCTGGGCGCGGGCGCGCAGCTGCTTGGCGACGTCGAGCACGGTGGCCTTGAGCGGGCCCACCAGCTTGCGCGCGCCGCCGATGGCGTCGAGCGTGGCGTCGAAGTCGTCGGAGCCGAAGGCCAACTCCAGCCGGCCGGCGAAGCAGGAGCGCAGGTAGGTCGCGACCACCGCCGTGTCCTCGTCGAGCGCGGCCGGGGCGCCGCCCTTGACGGGCACGATCAAGCTGAAGGCCAGGCGCGGGTCGGCGAGCACCGGGTCCTGGGCGTCGCGTGCGGGCACCACGGCGGCGAGCGCCACGTTGCCCGCCAGCGCCGCCGGGATGCGGGCGCTGAAGGCGCCGGTGGCGTCGGTGAAGAAGACCCGGCCGATCACGCGGCCGGCGGCCAGGTCCACCGGCACGATGGCCATGCCGGCGACGGGTACCAGGTCGCCGGCCGCCTGCACGTGATAACTCGCGCCGTTGGGTGCGAGGAGGTTGCCGGCGTTGTTCGCGATCAGCGTCCCGCTGTTCCCTCCGGTCATCAAGCTGGCCCCGTTGGGGCCGATCAGGTTGCCCGCATTGTTGGCGACGAGCGTGCCGCCCTGGTCGGAGATCAGGCCGCCGCCGGCGTCGCCGATCAAGGAGCCCGCGTTCACCGCGACGTAGCCGTTGCCGCGCTCGCCCACCAGCTTGCCGGCGCCGGCGGCGATCAGGGTGTCCGGGTCCAGGCGCACCGTGCCCGCGAGCGTGGTGGTGGGGCCCTCGGAGGCCGGCGGTGCGGTCGGCGTGGCCGACGCCGTGGCCACCCGCGGCGTCGCCGTCGCGCGGTGGGTGGGGCTGGCGGTGGGGGCGGCGGGCGCGTGGCAGGCCGCCAGGGCCAGGGCCAGCAGCACGCCGGGCAGGGCCGGGCGCAACATGGGTGGGTTATACCCGCGGGCCCCGCCGGGTAGGGGTATGCTCATGGGCATTGAAGACACGATCGCGGCGATCGCCACCGCCGCCGGCCCCGGCGCGGTCGGGGTGGTGCGCGTGAGCGGCCCGGGGGCGCTGGCGGTAGCCGACGCGCTCTTCCGCACCGGCCGGCGCGCCGTCCCGCGCGAGCCACTGTCCGCGCGCCCCAGCCACCAGGTCCACCACGGCTGGCTGCAAGCCGCCGACGGGCGCTGGCTGGACGAGGCGCTGGTGCTGGTGATGCGCGCGCCGCGCAGCTTCACGGGCGAGGACGTGGTGGAGTTCCAGACCCACGGCGGCGCCACCGTGCCGTATGCCGTGCTGGAGGCCTGCCTGGCCGCCGGCGCGCGGCTGGCGGCGGCGGGCGAGTTCACCAAGCGGGCCTTCCTGAACGGCCGGCTGGACCTGGCCCAGGCGGAGGCCGTCAACGACCTGGTCACGGCCAAGGGCGAGCGCGGGCTGGCGGGCGCGCTCGCGCAGCTGGACGGCGCGCTCTCGCGCCAGGTGGCGACCGTGCGGGCGGACGTGATCGGCTTTCTGGCCCGGCTGGAGGCGGCGATCGATTACCCGGACGAGATCGAGGACCTGCCCGCGGGCGAGGCGATCGACGGGCTGACGCGCCTGCTCCAGCAGGTGGACGGGTTCCTGGCCACGGCCCGCCAGGGGCAGGTCTTCCGCGAGGGCGCGCGGCTCGCGATCGTGGGGCGGCCGAACGCGGGCAAGAGCTCGCTGCTGAACGCGCTGTTGGGCCACGAGCGCGCGATCGTGACGGCCATCCCGGGCACCACGCGCGACAGCCTGGAGGAGGGGTTGCAACTCGCGGGCGTGCCCTTCCGGGTGGTGGACACCGCGGGCATCCGCGAGACGCTGGACCCGGTCGAGGTATTGGGCGTGGCGCGCAGCCGGGACCTGCTGGCCACGGCCGACGTGGTGCTGCTGGTGGTGGACCTGCTGGCGGGCGTCGGCGCGGTGGAGCGCGAGCTCGCCGCCCTGGCGGGCGATCGCCCCCTGGTGGTGGTGGGCAACAAGTGCGACCTGGCGGACGCCGCCGGCCTCGACACGCTGGGGGCGCCCCACGTGGCCGTCTCCGCGACCACCGGCGCGGGGCTGCCGGCCTTGCAAGCGCTGCTGGTCGCCGCCGCGCTCGGCATGCCGGCCGCCCAGGCCTCGCCCACCAGCATCAACGCCCGCCACCGTGCCTGCCTGGAAGCAACGCGCGCGAGCCTGACGCGGGCGCTCGCGAGCGTGCATGCGGGGCTGCCCGGGGATTTCTGGGCCATCGACCTCACGGCCGCCGCCGCGGGCCTCGCGGAGGTCACGGGCGACGCGCTGGCCGAGGAGGTGATCGACCAGGTCTTCGCGCGCTTCTGCGTGGGGAAGTAACGTGCGGTTGGGGCTGTTCGGTACCTACGACGCGGAGGCGCCCCGGCTGCTGACGCTGCTGGCCGGCTGGCGCCAGCTGGGCGGCGAGGTGGCGGCGTGCCACCAGCCGCTGTGGCCGCCGGGGCTG
>JAQBPE010000471.1 GCA_028287685.1 Cyanobacteria bacterium RYN_339
GAGGCGGTCCACCATGTTCGGCCGGAGGTCGTTCAGGGCTTGAGCACCCGCACTTCCCGCAGGAAGGTGCCCGGGCTGGCGCTGGGGCTGGGGCTCGTGCTCGCGCTGGGGCTCGGCGAGACCTCCAGCTTGCGCGTGAGCTTCACGTAGCGGGCCTGCACGGGCTGGGCCGGGGAGAGCTCCAGCCAGCCACCGCCGCCGCTGCTGACGTTGGCGGGGGTCGGGGCGGTGAAATCGCCGGCGTCGCCGGAGGTCTGGATCATGTAGTTGCCGCCCGCGGCACCGATCAGCACCACCGAGGCCACGGTCTGCGGCGTGCCCAGGTCCACGATCAGGGTGTCGCCCAGGGTGATGCCGCTGGTCAGGACGGCGTCGGTCAGGAGGGGCTGGGCCTTGCCGTCCACGTCGCGCACCTCCTTGATCGGCACCAACCGGTTGCTGCCGCCGGCCGGGGTGGTGAAGCGGTGCACGCCCGAGAAGCGGGTTTCGTACTGCATGTAAGCCGTGGCCTTCCAGTCGTACGTCTCGCCGCCATTAAAGAGGTAGTCCGGCAGCGTGGCCTTCTCGTCCTGGGCGATGGGGTTGTAGAGGGCGTCGTTGCCGTCCTTGAAATAGACCGCCAACACGTAGTGGTCGGGCTTCTCGTCGGGCGGGCGGGTCAGGCCCAGCGTGATCTTGCCCGCCGGGTACGTGTCGCCCTCGGCGGGCGAGCGCAAGGCGTCGAACAGCTTGAAGTCCACCAGCGTGACGTCCTGGGTCGTGAAGCGCACGGCGCGGTTGATGAAGGGGGCGTTGGGCGCATCGGAGGCCTTGACCACCAGGTTGAAGTCCTGCGCCTGGGCGTAGCTGTTCTTGGTCTGGCCGCCGCGCAGCGTCATCGTGAAGGCGCCGTTGGCGTTGGTTCGGACGCCCGGGCCCTTGAGGTTGACCCCCGCCGTCACGTCCGTGATGGCGCCGAAGTCGAACGGGTTGTTGGTGGCCAGCGTGGCCTGGGCCGCGCCCACGCCGTTGCCGGCCGCGTCATGGACCGTGCCCTTCACGGTCACCAGGACGTCGTCGGCGAGGTTCGACTTTTCCGCGGTGCTCGCGCAACCTGCCAGCAGCAAGGCAAGCACGTAAACGAAGGGGCGCATGGACACGGTCCTCCTGGTCCCTATGGAAATGCCCGGCAGGCCGGGGATTTTAACAACGCCGCGGCGTATAGCTGGCAACCGGCCGCAAACCCTGCTAAAATGGGAAAACTGCTCCCCCCGCTTCAACGGAGAACGTGCCGCGCATGACCACCAACTGGTTCGACGACTCCCACCCGGCGATGCTCGAAGAAAAACTCGAGAACGGCATGGTCAAGTGCCACCTCAGCCCGCGTAACTGCGTGATTGCTGAAGGCCGCCGCGGCTTCTGCGGCGTGCGCGCCAACAAGGACGGCAACCTCGTCACCTTGAACTACGGCAAGAGCGTCCACGCCACCGTCGAGACGATCGAGACGGAAGCCATCTTCCACTACGCGCCCGGCGATCGCATCCTGTCGATGGGCAACATCGGCTGCATGTTGAACTGCGACTACTGCCAGAACTGGAAGACGTCGCAAGCGCGCATGGTCAACAACGAGAACGTCTTCCGCTACACGCCCCAGGACGTCGTCGACATGGCCCTGCGCCACAACATCCGCGTGATCTCGTGGACCTACAACGACCCCGTCGTCTGGCACGAGTTCGTGATCGACACCGCGCGCCTGGCCCAGCAGCACGGCATCAAGAACCTCTACAAGTCGGCCTTCTTCATCACGCCGGAAGCCATCGAGCAGCTGATCCCGGTGATCGACATCTTCTCCATCTCGATCAAGTCGATGGACCCCGACTACTACAAGAAGCTGACCAAGGGCTGGATCCAGCCCGTGCTGGACGGCGCCATCCAGGCCTACAAGTCGGGCAAGCACGTCGAGCTCTCCACCCTGATGGTCACGGACATCTCCGACAACGAGGAGACCGCCCGCGCCCTGACCAACTTCGTGTTGGAGAACATGGGCCCCGAGGTGCCCATCCACTTCGTGCGCTTCCACCCGGACTACAAGATGATCAACACCACCCGCACCCCCATCCCCCGCCTGGAGCAGGCCCGCAAGGTCGCCAAGGAGATGGGCATGAAGCACGTCTACCTGGGCAACGTGTACGACAACGACGCGGTCAACACCTACTGCGCCGGCTGCGAGCAGCTGCAAGTCACCCGTTACGGCCTGAACGCCCAGCTGGTGGGCATCGACGCCGAGGGCAACTGCACCAAGTGCGCCAAGCCCGCGGGCTTCAAGGTCTTCCAGGAGCCGGCCAAGCCGCGCCAGAGCGTGGACGTGCTGCCGGCCGACGCGCAGCTGACCAACGCCAGCTACATGTGGGAGGGCGACATCAAGGCCCTGCACGTGCAGGTCCGCAACGACACGCCCGAGACCCAGATGATTTACACCCGCCGCGTGGGCGACGCCACCGTGCCGACGGAGTGGTCGATCATCCCGCTGCTGCCGGCGGAGAGCCACCGCTTCATCGCCGCCAAGAGCCTGCCGGAAGAGCAGGGCGTGGAAGTGGCCATCCCGGCCGGCATCCACAGCAGCCTCCACCAGGTGTTCGACCGCGCCCACTTCCCCACCACCGCGGTGGGCGAGGGCACGCTGAACGCCGATGCCACGCCGCTGCCCGCCTTCAAGGGCGTGGGCTTGAGCTGATGGAGTATCCGGATCTCGTCCTCGTCAAGCACGAGGACGCTCCCAGCTTCGACGCCTTCGAAAACCTGACCCGCAAGGTGTTGGCGTTCAACGGCAACCTCATGCTCACGGAGCACACGATGGAGGCCGGCTCCATCTTCCCCAAGCACCAACACCCGCATGACCAGCTGGCGTACCTCGTCAGCGGCCACATCCGGGTAGAGGCTGCCGGCCAGACCTTCGAGGCGAAGGCCGGGGACTCGTTCGTGCTCAAGGGCAACGTCGACCACCAGGTCTGGGCGATCGAGCGCTCCGTGGCGCTCGACATCTTCACGCCGCTGCGCGAGGACTACCTCATGCACGCGGCGGCGCCCTCCCTGGAAGCCGCCAAGGCTGCATCCGCTGTAGAGGTCTAAACCAACATGGATATGGGACTCAACGGCAAGGTCGCGCTCGTTTGCGCGGCCTCGCGGGGTTTGGGCCGGGCGATCGCCCAGTCGTTGTCCGCCGAAGGCGCCTTGGTCGCCATCTGCGGCCGTGACGACCTGGCGATCCAGGCGACAGCCAAGGAAATCGAAGCGAAGACCGGCCACCCGGTGCTGGGCGTGCAGGCCGACCTCTCCATCCCCGCGGACGTCGAGCGCTTCCTCGCCGACACCCGCGCCAAGTTCGGCGAGATCGACATCCTCGTCAACAACGCCGGCGGTCCGCCCGCCGGTGGCCTGGAGGCCCTGTCGGACGAGCAATGGCAGGCCGGCATCGACCTGGGGTTGATGACGATCATCCGCCTGACCAAGGCCGTCGTCCCCTCGATGAAGGCCAAAAACTGGGGCCGCATCATCACCATCGCCAGCACCACCGTGCAGCAGCCCAAGGAAGACCTCCTGATCTCCAGCACCGTGCGCGCGGGCGTGGCGGCCTTCATGAAGGCCATCAGCCACAACCTGGCGCCGCACAACGTGCTGGTGCATACGGTCTGCCCGGGTCCCACGCGCACCGACCGCATGGTCGGGCTGGCCGGCATGATCGCCAAGAACAAGGGAATCACGCCCGAAGAGGCGGAACGCGGCCTGATCGCCGACGTCTCGATGGGCCGGATGGGGCGCCCCGAAGAAGTGGCGGACCTGGTCACGGCGCTGGCGAGCGAACGCCTGAGCTTCTCCACCGGTCTCACGCTCGCCGTCGACGGCGGGCAGGTCAAGTCGCTGCTCTAGAGCTCCAGGAGCCATCCATGCAAAACAGCGTCGAGCGCCACATCCTGATGACCATCAGCCCCACGCGGTCGGATCCGGCCGTGTTGCGCTCGATGGGCACCGTCACGCCCACGGCGGATGATCCGGGCTTCGTGAAGACGTTCGGCGAGGCCCTGCGGGACCTCAAGCTGGTGCTGGAGGCGGAGCGCTGCCAGGCCTTCATCTTCCCCGGTACGGGCACGCTGGGCATGGAGGCGCTGGTCGCCAACTGGCTGGAGCCGGGCGCCAAGCTGCTGGTGGCCTCCACCGGGTTCTGGGGCGATCGCATGGCCGACGTGGCCCGCCGCCACGGCGTGGTGGTGCACCATGCCACCGTGAAGCCCGGCGAGGGGCCCGACATGGGCGCGCTGGAGGCCGAGCTGGCCACCGGCGTCTACAAGGCCCTGGCCTGGACCCACGTCGACTCCAGCACCGGCGTGCGCGTCGATTGCGCGGCGATGGCCACGCTGGCCCGTCGCTACTGCGCGCTGAGCCTAGTGGACGGCATCGCGGGCGCCGCGGCCGAGCCGTTCTTCCAGGACGAGTGCGACGTCGACGTTTACCTGACGGCCACGCCGAAGGCGATCGCCGTGCCCTCCGGCCTGGTGCTGATCACCGCCGGCAAGCGCGCCATGGACGCCCTGGCCCGCCGCACTTCGCCGGTGCTGTGCTATGCGCTCGACCTCACGGAGTGGCAGCCCGTCATGGAAGCCTACGAGCGCGGCGAGTTCGGCTACTACAACACCCCGGCCATCAACCTCAGCCTGGCGCTCGCCACCGGCCTGCGCCTGATCCTGGAGGAGGGATTGGAAGCCCGCTGGGCCCGCCATGCCCGCGTCGCCGGCGCCATCCGCGCCGGGCTGCAGGCGCTGGGGCTGCAACTGGTCGCCGAGGAAGGCGTGCAATCGAACGCGCTGTCCACGGTCTACTACCCGGCCGGCGTGGGCCGCGAGCTGCTGGCGGAGGTCAAGGCCGAGGGCGTGGTGCTGGCCGGCGGCTACCACCCCCAGCTGGGCCCGCGCACCTTCCGCATCGGGCACCTGGGCTGGGTCACGCCGGCGGACGCGATCGCCACGATCGCCGCGATCGATCGCGCCCTCACGCGCCTGGGCGTGCTGGCCCCGGAGCGGCAGGGCGCCGGCCTGTTGGCCTGCCACAACGCCTTCACGCCGCCCTCGATCGCCCCGGCCCTGGCCGGCTCGATTAATCGTTTATAAACCCAAGCTTTACCTCGTCATAAGAACTCTTGGGAACGGCTTGCCTACAAGCATGGCATGCTGATTAACGCCGCGAACAACAACGTCCCGAAGGCCCCGGTCAAGGCCGCGAACAAGCCCGCCGTGGTGGCCGCCAAGCCCGCCCCGGCCGGCGACACGCTCGCCACGACCGCGCCCACCCATGCCGACGGGGACGCCAACGGCGTGGCCTTCCGCACCACGGAGCCCGCGGGCAAGCCGAAGGCGATCGTGGTGATGCAGCAGGGCACTTACGGCCAGCCCGCGTACTGGGACGGCATGGGCGAGAAGCTCGCCGCCTCCGGCATCAAGAGCTACGCGCTGGGCTCGCGCGTCGAGACCGCCCGCTACGGCTTGCATGCCGAAGACCTGGACAAGGTCGTGGCGAAGGCGCGCGCGGAGAACCCCGGCGTGCCCGTGACGGTGATGGGCGTGAGCCTCGGCGCCGACATCGCCATGGACTGGAGCGCGGAGCACAACCCGGATCACCTGCCGGTGGTGCTGATGTCGCCCGTCGTGCTCCCGAAGTACCTGGGCCCGATCGATCTGGCCAAGGTGGCGATTGGGCTGCTGATCCCGCCCTTGGGCAAGCGCTGGAAGGTCCACTCGCCCATGAGCAAGGGCGCCAAGCTCACCACCAACCCGGCCTCCATGGAAGACCACTTGCCCAACGCCAAGGGCATGAAGGTCCCCGCCAACCTGTTCGACGACGTGGTGAAGATGGCCACCAAGACGGTGTTGCACGGCCGCTCGATGTCCGGCTCGCTGCTGGTGCTCGAAGCCGGCGCCGATGAAGTCGCCCTGAACCCGATCACGGGCCCGTTCACCAAGCTCATCGGCTCGAAGGACAAGCAGATCAAGCGCTTCCCGGGAGCTGCTCATGATCTAAGCCAGGAATACCACCGCAAGGACGTGGTGGATGCGCTCTCGGGGTTCGTCCTGGCCAGCCGTTAGGGCAGTTTGCACCATAACCTCCTCATAACCGCCCTTGTGATAGCTCCCGATCGATACTGGGAACACACAAGTGGGGTTGAACTGTTTGCTCGCCACGCCCCGGGCTAGAGTGATACGAGGAGAAGTAGGATGAAGAAGAACCGCTTTACGCAGGGAGCCCTGCCCATCGCGATGGCGAGCGGCCTCGTCGTTCTGTTCGCGGGTTGCCAAGTTGCTCCCGTGACCAACGCGCCGCAGCAGTCGGAGTCCACGGTCGGCGGCAACAAGCCGAACACCGTCAAGCCCGGCACCACCAATGCCCAGACGCCGACCCAGAACCAGGCGACGGGCACCACGGGTACGAACGGCACCACCAACACGTCGACCACGACGAACCCTGCCAACACCTCGACCAACCCCGCCGCCCCCACCGTGGCGCCGAACGCCAAGGTCACGGGCCGCGTCGTCGACGCCAACGGCAACCCGATCCCGGGCGTGCAGGTCAACGCCGTCAACGGCTTCAAGGCCGTCACCGATGCGAACGGTAACTACACGATCGACGTCGCCGGCCAGGACAACCTGCGCCTCGACTTCTCCAAGCCCGGCATCGTGACGCGTCAGTCCGCCGTGAGCGTGCTGGCGAATGGCACCGCCACCCTGTCGCCCACCATGAAGGTGAAGTCCGACACGACGGCGCACATCAACGCCGCGTCCGGTGGCACCGTCACCAGCGCCGACGGCAAGGCCCAGCTGATCATCCCCCCGGGCGCCCTGAAGGGCGACGCGGACGTCACGTCCACCTGGCTGGACCCGATGCCCTCCGACAAGTACCCCAGCGCCTACGGTGAGCTGCCGGGCGGCATGATCACCCGCACGCTGGCCGACGGCTCGCAGGCCGCGGAAGACGTCAACATGTCGCCCCTGGCCTTCGCCGAAGTCGCCTTCAAGGGCAACAAGCTTGCGCCCGGCGCCGTGGCGACCCTGCGCATGAAGGTGAACCCCGAAGCGCTCAAGCTGGCCGGCGACAGCGTGGACTTCAACAACCCCGCCACCCTGCAGCAGCCCTGCTACGACTTCGACCGCACCAAGGGCATGTGGGTCAACCCGTCCACCTCCAAGCTGGAGAAGGACGCCGACGGCACCGTGTGGTTCGTCTACACGATGCACGGCGCGGACGCCCCCAAGAACCTCTGGGGCATCCTGCAGGTCGTCACCACCGGCAACTACGTGACCGGCCAGGATACGATCTACTGGACGGAGACCGAAGAGTACGTCGTGACCGTCGGCGGCCACACGGAAATCCGCACCCGCACCGTCACCCGCTCGCGCCAGGTCGACCTGTACGGCAAGCAGTTCGCCGGCACGGTCAAGGAGGCGTCCGCCAACGCCGCGCTCAACGGCCAGGGCCTGGCCAACGCCACGGTTCGCCACGAGACGGACTTCTTCGGCGGCACCTCCAAGTCCACCGACTCCGCGGGTGGCTTCTCCATCCCGATGTGGCACAACACCAGCAGCGTGTCCGTCTCGGGCGCCAGCTACTTCAACGCCAACTCGAGCAGCGGCGGCTTCAACATGACCATCAACACGGACTCCCACCTGAACGTCACCCTGGGCGGCGCTTGGGATGCGAAGGCCGGGTCCGGCGAGGCCGTGACCCTCACGTACTCCAACGACGGCGTGTCGAAGAGCGATACGGCGAACTTCGCTCCGACGAAGAGCTACACCTTCGGCCGCGACACCGCGGACGACATGAACAACTGGGCTCTGGTCAAGGCCGAGAGCGAGAACTACAGCTGGGTCCCCACCACGCAGCAGCCGGCCATCTCCAGCAACCTGCGCCCCGGTGACACCAAGGCGATCACCATCCCGATGACCCGCCGGGCTCCCAAGTAACCCCTACGTCACCCTCGGGGCAGGCCGCAAGGCCTGCCCTTTTTGTTTTTTTGGTATAGTTCAAGCCATGAACCGCATCTATGTCGTCCTACCCGCCCTGTTCGCCCTTTGCTACGGCGTCTTCGCCTACCAGCAGGCCCATGCGCTCAAGCCCGCCAAGAAGCTCTGGGTCACCTCCGTGCTCGAGGGCGTGACGGTGATCGATCTCCAGACGGGGCGCCGCAAGCAAACGATCGAAACGGGCATCCTGCCGCACAACATCCTGCTGTCACCGGACGGCAAGAAGGTCTACGTGACCAACGTGGGCTCGCAGTCCATCAGCGAGCTGGACGTGGAAACCGAGAAGAAGACGCGCGACATGCTGGTGGGCGAGATCCCGGACAACGCGTACCACCGCAAGCTGGGCGCGGAGCGCATGGGCAAGGCCACCAGCTGCTTCGAGTGCCACCACGAGCACGCCATCGGCAGCCTGCCCAACGCCATCACCTGGGACGGCGAGCACCGCGCCCTGATCGTCAACGAGGTGCGCAAGCGCGCCGTGACGTGGGTGGACGCGGCCAGCGGCAAGACCACCAAGACCATTCCCTTCGAGCACTCGCTGCCGGACCCGAGCACGCCCGCCAACATCCTGGTCCACCCCTTCACCCACGAGATCTGGGTGCTGCACCGCTGGGAGAAGGCGGACTACAAGAAGGGCGGGCCGCTGGGCGCCCACAAGATGAGCGATTTCGAGCATGACCCGCCGGCCGGCCAGCACTTCAGCTGGGTGACGATCCACGACCCGCAAATGACCAAGGAGCTGGCGCGCATCCGCACGGAGTGGGCCATCCCCTTCGCGGGCGAGTTCAGCGCGGACGGCAAGTGGCTCTACGCGGCTTACCGCTCCACCAACAAGATCGCCGTCTTCGACGTCGAAAAACGCGCCCTGGCGCGCACGATCGAGACCAGCGTGGCGCCCACGGGCCTGGCGCTGAGCAACGACGGCCAGGAGATGTACGTGACCTGCTTGTTCTCCCGCCCTACCGTGATCCAGGTGATCGACGTGAAGTCGGGCGAGATCAAGGTCTCGCTGGGCGTGCCGCCCAGCCCCTCCCTGGTGATCACGGATCCGTTCTCCGGCCTGATTTACGTCACGGCAACCGGGTCGAACATGGCGCTGGAGATCGACACCAAGGCCAAGAAGTTGGTGCGCCAACTGGCCACGGGCAACCAACCGCTGGCGCTGGTGCTCTCTCGCTAAGGTTCGGTTAAGCCCGCAAGAAGCTTCGGTTTAGATGCCATAAAGATGGCATGAAGCAGAACGCCTTGTGGGTCATCCTCTTCCTCGCCGGCTGCCACCAGACGCCGTTCGCCACCGGCGTGGGCGCCGGGGCCTTCGAGGCCGAAAGCAAGGGGCCCAAGTTCACGCGCGAGGGCGGCGCCATTGAGGCCACCCAGCGCTTCCTGACCAATTCGCCCATGCCGGACGAGCACCCGGTCTGGAGCCCTGACGGCAAGCACATTGCCTTCCAGCGCGCCGGCAAGGTAGACGCGAAGGGCGTGCCCAGCCAGTACAACCTTTGGCTCATGAACGCGGACGGCGGCGCCCAACACCAGCTGACGCACGCCGAGCGCGACTGCCAGCAGGCCTCCTGGAGCCCCGACGGCAAGCACATCGCCTTCCGCCAGGCTGCCGCGAGCGGGGCCACGCGCGAGTTCGACGTGGCCATGATCGACGTGGCCTCGGGCGCCGTCTCGCTGCTGGTGGAGAACCCGGGCGACGACAAGCACCCCAGCTTCTCCCACGACGGCAAGACCTTGGTCTGGAACTCCGAGCGCGAGGGGCACCCCGCCAACCTCTACATGCTGCCGACGGCGGACCTCAAGGCCGCCCCGCGCCGCCTCACCACCTCCAGCGGCACCAACGACGTCCACCCCACCTTCTCGCCCGACGATCGCCGCGTGGTCTTCCACTCGTACCTGATCGGCGCGGCCCCGATCGACAACGAGCCGCCCACCAAGCTGGGCCTGGTCGAGGTGAAGAGCGGCGCCCAGGGCTGGCTGGACGTGGGCGGGCTGCTGGCGCCCAAGCACCCCTTCTTCACGCCGGACGGCCACATCATCACCTTCCACGCCTCCGACGCGAAGAGCGGCGACAGCAACGTCTATGCCATGAACGTGGATAAGCCCGGCCACACCGTGCAAATCACGGCGATCAAGAACGGCAAGCACCCGGAGCTGTCGCCGGACGGCAAGCACCTGATTTACGCGCACAAGCACAAGCTGACGGACGACGGCGCGTCGCAGTATGACATCTCGATCGTCGACTTCGACTACGCCGTGCTGCGGCACGCGCTGGAGTGATCCAAGCCCGGGTGGGTATTAAGAAGCAACCAGCCCTTACCACCCGGAGACCGCATGTTCCACCGCTTCGTCGCCGCCGCGGCCCTCGTGCTCGCGCTCCTTCCCTCTTGCGACCAGAGCGGAGGCAAGGGGGAGGCCACGCCCAAGCCGGCGGTGAAAGTGGTGGCGCCGCCAGTGCCCAACGCCACGAAGCAGTACGCCGGCACCACGCTGGTCTACTACGGCGACCAGGCCGGCTTCGGCTCGGCCTTCGAGCAGGCCCTGTGCGACCGCTTCGAGGCGGACACGGGCATCCATGTGAAGTACATCCCGCACCCGCCCGGCGCCACGGAGACCTACGCCGCGTTGCAGCGCGTCTTCCAGGCCAAGAGCGCCGACATCGACGTCTTCATGCTGGACGTGATCTGGCCCGCCGCGATGGCGCCGCACCTGCTGGACCTCACGCAGGCGCTCGGCGAGACCTCCAAGGCGTACCTGCCGCAGCTCGTCGAGAACGACACGATCGACGGCAAGTTGCTCGCCATGCCCCAGTTCATGGACGCGGGGCTGTTCTACTACCGCAAGGATCTGCTGCAGAAGTACGGGTTCGCCGGGCCGCCGGAGACCTACGACGACATGGAGAAGATGGCCAAGACCATCCAGGACGGCGAGCAGAAGGCCGGCAACATGCACTTCGTGGGCTACGTGTGGCAGGGCTACACCTACGAAGGCCTGACGTGCAACGCGGTGGAATGGGAAGTTGGCCACGGCGGCGGGGCGATCTTCGACGCCGCGGGCAAGCTGGACGTGCAGAGCCCGGCGGCACGCGCCGCCTTCAAGCGCGCGGCGGGCTGGATCAACACGATCAGCCCGGTGGGCATCACCAGCTACCAGGAGGAGGACAGCCGCAACATCTTCCAGGGCGGCAACGCGGCCTTCTTGCGCAACTGGCCTTACTGCTACGCGTCGTGCGAGTCCGAGGGCTCGCCCGTGAAGGGCAAGTTCGGCATCGCGCCGATGCCCCACGCGGCCGGCGGGAAATCGGCCTCGACGCTGGGCGGCTGGCAGGTCGCGGGCAGCACCTACACCAAGCACCCCGAGGCGGCCCGCGAGTTCGTGCGCTACTGGTCGTGCAACCCGGTCCAGACCTGGCGCGCCAAGGAGGGCTCGTGGCTGCCCACCATCCCGGCCGTCTACGAGGATCCCGCGGTGCAGGCCGCCAAACCGCTTTACAAGGACTTCAAGCAGATCCTCCCCAGCGTGGTGGCTCGCCCGGCGCGCCGCACGCGCGAGCTCTACAACGAGGTCAGCTCCACCTACTTCCAGGGCGTGGCCGAGATCTTGCAAGGCGACGATCCCGATGTCGCCGTCGGCAGGATGGCGCGTGACCTGACGGAAATCCTGAAGGAGCTGCCCCAGTGAGCCAGAACACCGGACCCCTGGTCCTCCCCTCCGTCCAGCAGGAGCAGGTCAAGCCGCCGGCCAGCGGCGGCATGTCCGAAATGGCGCGCGAGCGCGAGCGCCTGGCCTGGATCCTGCTCTCGCCCACGATCCTCGTGATCCTGGTGGTGGCGCTCTACCCGCTGCTGCAGACCTTCGCCTTCAGCTTCACGGACGCGCGCCTGGGCAGCAGCCGGGCGGTCCACTTCGTAGGCTTACGCAACTACTTCGACCTGCTCACGGACCGGCGCTTCCTCTCCAGCATCTTGCTGACGGTGAACTTCGCGGTGGTCACGGTGATCTTCGAGTTCGCGCTCGGGCTGGTGGTGGCCCTGGTGATCAACAGCAACTTCCGGGGGCGTGGCGTGATGCGCGCCGCCATCCTGGTGCCCTGGGCCATCCCCACCGTCATGTCCACCCAGATGTGGAAATGGATGTACCACGACGTCTTCGGCGTGGTGAACGACATGGCGCTGCGCGCCCACCTGATCGCCCGCCCGATTGCCTGGGTGGCCGACCCGGCCGTGATCTTCCCCGCGGTTTGCGCCATCGACATCTGGAAGGCCACGCCCTTCATCGCCCTGATGCTGCTGGCGGGCCTGCAGGTGATCCCGCAAGACATCTACGAGGCCGCGGACATCGACGGCGCCACGCCGTTGCAGCAGTTCTGGATGCTCACGCTGCCGCTGCTGCGCCCGGCCATCCTGGTCGCCCTGATCTTCCGCACCTTGGACGCGCTGCGCGCCTTCGACATCTTCTACGTCATGGTGGGCAACCGGCCGCGCTTCCAGACCATGGCGGTGTTTAACCAGCAAATACTGGTGGAGTTCAGCCGCGTGGGGGTGGGCTCGGCCGTCAGCGTGATCATCTTCGTGTTGATCGCGCTGTTCGTCTTCGTCTACATGAAGTTCTTGAACACGGCGGAGGCCTAGACCATGAAGAAGTTCTCGTTCTACGTGGTCATGACGTTGATCTTGCTCTACACCATCTTCCCTTACTACTGGGCGATCGTGAGCTCGATCAAGCCGAATTCCGAGCTGTTCGTCACGCCGGTCATGTACTGGCCGCAGCATCCCACCTTGGAGAACTACCGGCTGGTGCTGACCAACCCGGACTTCATGATGGCGCTCTTGAACTCCGCGGTGGTGTGCGTCGCGACCGTGACGGTGGCGCTGGGCATCGGCTCGCTGGCGGCGTACGTGCTGGGCCGCTTTGCGTTCCGCGGGCGCACGCCCATGCTGTACGTGGTCTTGGGGATGACGATGTTCCCGCAGATCGCGGTCTTGGGCGGGTTGTACACCATGATCAACGCGCTGGGGCTGTTCAACAAGCTGCCGGCGCTGGTGATCAGCTACCTGCTGTTCACGCTGCCGTTCACGGTGTGGGTGCTGACGAACTCGTTCAAGGGCCTGCCCGGCGAGCTCGAGGAGGCGGCCATGATTGATGGGGCGACGGCGATGCAGACGTTCAGGATCGTGTTCCTGCCGCTGGTGGCGCCGGGCATGGTCACGACCGGCCTGCTGGCCTTCATCCAGTGCTGGAACGAGTTCCTGTATGCGCTGTCCTTCATCCAGACGCCGGAGAAGTACACCGTCACGCGCGCCATGTTCGGCTTCAGCGGCGTCACGGGCAGCTCCTTCGAGATCCCCTGGGGCCAGATGATGGCGGCCACCGTGTTGGTGACGATCCCGCTGATCATCATGGTGCTGTTCTTCCAGAAGAAGATCATCGCGGGCCTGACGGGCGGCGCGGTGAAGGGCTAAAAAGCCACAACCGGGACTTAACGTCGGAGAGGCGCGCTAACACCTGATATACAGGTATGATGATGCCTGTATCCAACGTTGTTCCACGCTTGACCCGGCTGCCCGTGCGCGCGGCCGCTGCAGAGCCTTCCATGGCGCCCGCACAGGGGGACCGCATCGAGCTGGGCGAAGCCGCCGTGCGCCCGCGCGTGCACCAGATGCTGCTGGCCGTGCGCAACTTGAGCGACGTCACGAAGCTCGCGGAGCTGGACGCGGAGGCCGTGGCGCACCTGGGCCGGCCCGGCCTCGCGCCCGAGACCCAGGGCCTGCTGCACCTGGTGCGTTCCGCGACCCTCGGCCAGCTGGCGCTGAACAAGGTGGACCGGGGCGACAACGGCAAGGCCGCCTGGGCGGAGCTGCACCTGGCCGTGGCACAGGCGCCGGAACGGATCGAGGTGGCGCAGGTCCACAGCCGCACGGTCCTGGGTCTCTCGAAGTTGAACGCCGTGAAGCGCTTCTTCGTCTGCCATTACGTGGGCGCCGACCTCAAGAAGGAAGCCCGCGTCGCGGACGGCCTGTTGGCGAAGTTCCCGGACGATCCGAAGTGCGTGCTGGTGCGCGCGCTCCTGGTGGAGGTGCACCATGAGAAGGCGATCGCCAAGCTCACGGCGGAAGCCGTGGCCCGCCTGGACGCGCGCGACCCCAGGGGCATGGCCGCCGCCCGCGCGGAGCTGGGTGGCGACAGCGCCCGGGTGGCCTCCGCGGATGCCGCCGTGCAGGAGATGCGGTAGTTAAGGCAGGACCACCGCGCGGATGCGGTTGTTGCCGGCGTCCGTGATGTAGAGGGTGCTGGTGGTCGCATCGAAGACCATGCCGTTGGGCTCCTTGAACCGGGCGTCCTGGCCATCGGCGAAGCCACTGGTGGCCGCCGCCGCGCCGGTAGGCGAGCCGCCCAGGACCGTGACGGTGTCGCCGTCGGAGAGCCGGATCCGCCGGATGGCGTGGTTCTCGGTGTCGGCCGCGTAGAGGTAGGTGCCGGTCTTGTCGAGGAGCAGGCAGTTGGGGCCGCGGAACTGCGCCAAGTTCCCCTTGCCATCGGCGAAGCCCGACGCGCCGCCACCGGCCAGGGTCGAAACGGCGCCGTTAGGCGCGATCTTGCGCACGGCGGTGTTGCCCTGGTCCGCCACGTAGAGGTTGCCGGCGGCGTCGAAGACGAGGCCCAGCGGGAACTTGAACATGGCGTTCATGGGGTTGGCGTCGTCCTTGTAGCCGCCGCCGTCGCCGCCGGTTGCGCCCGTCCCCGCGATGGTGGTGACGTTGCCGTTGGTGTCGAGCTTCTTGATGCGGTGGTTGAAGTAGTCCGCGATGTAGAGCGAGTGGTCCGTGGGGTGGAAGGCCACGTCGGCCGGGGCGTAGAACCGTGCGGAGAGCGCCGCGCCGTCGACGTTGAGGCCGCCGGTCGAGGTATCCGCGTTCTCCGCGCCGCCGCCCGCGATGGTGGTGACGGCGCCGCCGGTGGTCATCGCACGGATGCGGAAGTTGGCCTGGTCGTCGATGATCAGGCGGTTGGCGCCGTTGGCTCCGTCGTAGATGATGCTCTGCGGGGAGAAGAAGCCCGCGGCCGCGCCGCTGCCGTCGTTGGCGGTGTGGCTGGCGTTGTTGCCGGAGCCCGCCAGCAAGCTCACGCTCACGCTGGACATGGTGATGCGCCGGATGCAGTTGCCGAAGTTGTCGGCCACGTACATGCTGCCGGCGCCGTCCAGCGCCAGGCCGGTCGGGTGGTTGAACGTGGCCGCGGTGCCCACGCCGTCCGTGGAGGTGGCCGCGCCGCTGCCTGCGTAGGTGGTCACCGTGAGCTTGGCGTCTACATGGACGTCCACCTCGCCCTTGGCCGTGCCGCTGGAGATCGAGATCTTGGTGTCGCCGGGGGCCTTCGCGGTAACGGTGCCGTCCTGGGCGACGTCCGCGACGCTGGTGACGGACGAGGCCCAGGTGCCGGGCACGATGATCAGCAGGGACCCGGAGGTGTCCTGGGCCGTGACCTTGAACTTGGGCTTGTCTCCCAACAGGAGCTTCTTGGGGGTGAGCGGATCGAAGACGTAGGTGCCGATCACCTTGAAGTCCACGCCTTCGGAGACCCCGCCGTTCAGCTTGACCACCAGCTTGCCGCTGGGCGTGGCCAGGGCCACCTTGGCCGTGATCGTATGCGCGTCGACTACCTTCACGTCCGTGCAATCCTTGTTGCCGATCGTGACGGTGGCCCCGGCGGCGAAGTTGTCGCCCTTGATCGTGAGGTCCGCGGTGGGGCCTGCCGCGGCAGGGGTCACGGAGGCGACGGTCGGCGTGGAAGCCGAGAGCGTCTTGGCCTCCACCCCGGCGGTCCCGCCCGACGAAACCGCCACGTTCGTGATGTTGACGGCACCGGCGCCGGCCTTCTCCGCATGCACCGTGAACGTGCCCGCCGGCACGTTGGCGATGGTGTAGGTGCCATCCGCGGCGGTCTTGACGGTGTAGGACGTCCCCGGGATCAAGACCGTCACGTCGCCCGCGGCGGTGCCGCCGTCCAGCTGGATCTTGCCCGAGATCGTGCCGGTGGCGGCCAGCTGCATGGTGACGTTCTTGGCGGTGGCGGCCACGTTGGGCTGGAAGGCCTTCACCGAGTCGCTCTGCGCGGCCTCGAGGTTCAGGGCCTTGGAGGCCGGCTCCTTGAGCGTGAACATGCCCTTGTCGTCGGTCTTGGTCTCCAGCGGGGTGCCGGTGCCGTCCGTCAGGAAGCCCTTCACGGTGACACCCACCGCGGGCTTGCCGTCCACGCCCAGCACGCGGCCGAACCAGTCGCCCGCCGGCGGGGGGTCGGTGGGCGTCACGGTGGGCCCCGGGGTCGGCGTGGCCACTGGCACGGGGGTGGGCGAGCCGCCGAGGCCGCCGGTGCCTTCGCCGGTGTCCGGCTTGATGATCTGCGGCGAGATCTTCGGGCCGGGCGTGGCGTTGTTCTTGGGCAGCTTGCTCTTCACGGAGCTGCCGTCCTGGGTGGCCGTCGTGCCCGTAGGCGCCGTGCCGGTGCAGCCCAGGACCACCATGGATCCCAGCAGGGTGCCCAGAATCGTGACTCTCGACTTCATTGCCTGGATCTCCCGCAAAAGGCCGTGCCTGGCTTGATTGTTCCCCTATCCCCCCGATCGGAAACCGGGTGGGGCTTTGATAATGTGGATTTAAACAGGGCTTTGCCAGTAGTTAAGATGATTGCGCCCTTGGGCGGCGATAACACTTCTATGAATCGAATTGCGCTGTTGTTGTTGGTCGCCGTCCTGGCGGGTTGTTCCAAGTCCCCGGCTGCGGCCGACGAGCCGGACTTGCAGACGCCTCGCTATGCCCCGGCCGCGCCGGTGGCCGCCGCGCCGGCCGCACCGAGCGCCGACACGCGCGTGCGCGACGCCCTCACCTCCGTCCAGAAGCTGCGCGACAGCGGCTCGACCGCGGATTGCCAGCTGATGTTCCGCTACGTGAAGGACGACGGCACCAAGGAATGGATCCGCAGCCACTACAAGTACCAGAAGCCGAAGCGCAACAGCGTGGAGCTGCTCACGGGCAGCGACAGCAAGGTGGAAGGCACGCAACTGATCTGGACTGGCGGCAGCAAGGTGAAGGTCCACACCAAGTTCGTGGGCTTCTGGCTCAACATCGAGCTGGGCCTGGAGGACGAGCGCCTCAAGGATCCCGTGGGCTACCGCCTCGACCAGACCTCGATCGACAAGGTCTTCGACACGATCCTTTGTCCGCAGAACCAGGTGACCTACAAGGCCGACGGCAACCTGAACGGCCGCGTGATGGCGGTGCTCGACATCGTCAGCCCGCTGAGCCTCAAGCCCACCACGCGCGAGGTGATCGGCATCGAGAAGGCCACCGGCGTGCCGCTGATCCGCGAGATGTACAAGGGCGACAAGCTGTTCTTCCGCATGCAGACGGAGACCAACAAGCTCAACCCGAAGCTCACGACCAAGGACTTCGAGCTTTAGGGTCTTAAACACACTTTTAAAAATCATTTAATCGCCCTTTGCCAAAGCGTTTACAGGAGCCATTCATCACCCGGGTATAACCGATCCATAAGGTGTTAACACCGATGGAGGGGCCCCGGATGACGATCAACACGACCAAGAAGCTTGCCGCCCTGGCGCTCGCCTCGGCGTTCGTGCTGACCGGCTGCGGCAAGGCGCCCAACGCGGTGTCGGCGCTGCGCTCGCAGCCGTCCGTGCCGCCGGCGGAAACGCCCAGCTACCCGGGCCAGCCCCCGATGGCGGGCGGCAGCCCCGAGAACGTGGCGAAGGCCGCCCAGGTGATCGCGGCGGTGGCCGCCGCCAAGCCCCGCACCTCCACCTGGACCTCCAAGGCCCACAGCGACGTGACGGCGCCGGACGGCGATCGCAACTGGAACGTCTCGCAGATCTGCTTCAAGGCGCCCAACACGATGGCCGCCCAGGTGCTGACCGCCAAGGACGACAAGACCTTGAAGACCAAGCTGGTTTACAAGGGCGGCGGCGACATCGACCTCAAGACCTACTTCTTCGGCTTCATCGCGATCAAGGTGAACTTGGCGATCGACGACAGCCGCCTGCAGGACGCCTACCACCGCACCCTGCGCGACACCCAGACCCGCCAGCTGATGGACATGATCCTCAACCCGGGCGCCAAGGCCACCTACCTGGGCAAGGGCAAGGTCTACAACCAGGACGTCGACTTCCTGGACATCGTCTCGCCCGGCTCCTGGAAGGGCATCACCCACGAGGTGGTGGGCATCAGCCCGACGATGGCTTGCCCGTTGTCGCGCGAGTCGTTCGACTCCCGTGGCAAGCGTATCTTCCACCTCGAGCTGGAGAACATGCGGATCAACTACAAGCCGGCGGCGAACGACTTCACGCTGGACTAAAAAGAAAGAGGGCCACCCCCACGGGCGGCCCTCATCTCTTACGCGGCTTGCGGCACCGGCTGCAACTCCGGCTCGGGCTGGCGCTTGGTCAGCACCAGCTGGCCGTCCACCCAGTCCGCCATCATCGCGTCGCCGGATACCACGTCGCCTTCGAGCAGGCGCTCGCTCAACGGGGTCTCCAGCAGGCGCTGGATCGCCCGGCGCAGCGGGCGGGCGCCGTAGACGGGGTCGAAGCCGTCTGCCGCCAACGCCTCGCGGGTGGGCTGCGTGAGCACCAACGAGACGCCCAGGTCCCGCAGCTTGGCCTGCGTGTTGGCCAGCATGAGATCCACGATGCGCAGGATCTCCGGCTGCCCCAGCGGGTGGAAGACCACGGTCTCGTCGACGCGGTTGAGGAACTCCGGCTTGAAGGCGTCCTTCAACGCCCCCAGGGCCGTGGCCTTCAGACGCTCCCAGCCCTTCGACTGCTGATCGCCTACCGCGAAGCCGATGCCGTTGCGCTGGCGGGCCTCCACCAGGTGCTTCGCGCCCACGTTGCTCGTCATGACGATCACGGTGTGCTTGAAGTCCACGGTCTTGCCCTGGGCGTCCGTCAGACGGCCGTCATCCAACACTTGCAGCAGCGCGTCGAAGACGTCCGGGTGGGCCTTCTCGATCTCGTCGAACAGGACCACGCTATACGGCTTGCGGCGCACGGCCTCCGTGAGCTGCCCGGCCTCGTCGTAGCCGACGTAGCCCGGAGGCGCGCCGAGCAGCCGGGACACGGTGTGACGCTCCTGGAACTCGCTCATGTCCACGCGGATCATGGCCTCCACGTCGTCGAAGAGCTCGTGGGCCAGCGCCTTCGCCAGCTCCGACTTGCCCACGCCCGTGGGGCCCAGGAAGAGGAAGCTGCCGATCGGGCGGTTCGGGTCCTTGAGCCCCGCCCGCGCGCGCCTTACCGCCCGCGAGACGGCCAGCGTGGCCTCCTCCTGGCCGAGCACGCGTGCGTTCAACCGCTGCTCCATGCCCAGCAGGCGCTCCTGCTCGGCCTGGACCATGCGCTGGGCCGGGATGCCGGTCCACTCGCTGACGACCTGTGCGATCTGGGCCTCGCCCACGCGCGGACGGGGCACGTCCGCGGCGTTGACGAGCTGATCGCGCACGCGCGCCGACTGGGTCATGAGGTTGGCGGCGGCCTCGTAGTTCTCCTTGGCTACGGCCTGCTGCTTCTTGGCCTCCAGGTCCGCCAGGATCTTTTCCAGCTCTTGCTTGGAGCTGGCGCCGAGCGGCTGGGCCAGGCGCACCAGGGCGCAGGCCTCGTCCACCAGGTCGATGGCCTTGTCCGGCAGGAAGCGATCGGCCACGTAGCGCTCGGAGAGCGTCACGGCGGCTTCGAGCGCCGCGTCGTCCAGCTGGACCTGGTGGTGCTTCTCGTAGGCCGGGCGCAGGCCATGCAGGATCTCCAGCGCTTGTTGCGCCGTAGGCTCCTTGATCTGCACCGGCTGGAAGCGCCGCTCCAGGGCCGCGTCCTTCTCGATGTGCTTGCGGTACTCGTTGAAGGTCGTGGCGCCGACCACTTGCAGCTCGCCCTTCGCCAGGGCGGGCTTCAGGATGTTGGAAGCGTCCATTGCGCCCTCCGACGCGCCCGCGCCAACGACAGTATGCAGTTCGTCGATGAACAGCACGGCCGTGCCCTGCATGGCGCGGATCTCGTCGATGAGCCCGGTCAGGCGCTCCTCGAACTCGCCGCGGAACTTGGCGCCCGCGATCATGCCGGCGAGGTCCAGCGACAGCACGCGGCGGTCCAGCAGCGCGGCCGGCACTTGGCCCGCCGCGATGCGCTGGGCCAGGCCCTCGGCGACCGCCGTCTTGCCCACGCCGGGCTCGCC
>JAQBPE010000207.1 GCA_028287685.1 Cyanobacteria bacterium RYN_339
GCGCCCGTGTTCGAGCCCGCGGCCGCCGGCGGCGGCGGGGGAGGCGGCGGGGCCACCCAGCACGTGAGCTGGTAAGGGCTTGCAAGTAGAAGGTCCAGCACGCCGGACACGAGGCCCAGCGCCGTGCTCAGCAGGCCGCCCACCATGCCCTGGGCTTGCGCCTGGCTCAGGTGGGTGCGGTAGTAGCCGACGTCCGCCTGGTAGTTGGCGTAGCTGAACTCCGGGGCGCGGTGGATGCCCCGGTTGAGCTGGTCCATCACCTGCAAGGTGACGGCCGTGGTGCCGGCATCGACGTCCGTCGTGACGGCGCAGGCATGCGGCGCGGGGGCGATCGCCGCGAGGCGCGCGGTGCCGCACTGCGCCATGACCACGATGAACGGGTTGGAAGGGGGCACGCTGGTGACGACGTAGTGGCCCACGGCGTCGGTCTGCACGAACTGCATGAGCCCGCCGCGGCTGACGGCGGAGACGTCGCCGTTGGGGAAGGGGTACTCCGTATAGGAGGCCGGCCCACCCACGGGAAGCGCGCCCACGAGGGGCGCGCCCAAGGCCACGATCGGCGCGACCTGCTGGACCTGGTACTTCTGGTTGCCGCCGATCAGCGCCGAAGGCAGGAACGGCGTGCGCACGGTGCCCGCGATCGAGCCGCCGTCGTTGGAGATCAGGCCGGCGCCGTCGTTCGAGATCAGGCCCGCCCCATCGTTCGAAATCAGCCCCGCCCCGTCGTTGCCGATCAAGCTGCCGCCATCGTTGGAGATCAGGGGGCTGCCGGTGTTCGCCGCGACCAGGTTGGGGTCGGCAAGGTGAATGGCCGGCACGGCCATCGCCGTGGTGGTGGTGGGCGAGCCCAGATCCGCCTGGCCGGGCGCCGCCGCGGCGGGGCCGAGGGTGGTGCCGATCGCGCTTTCGACCGTCACCTCCAATTGCACGCCCAACAGGTCGAAGCCGGCCACCGTCAGGCGAACCAGGCTGTCCGTTTGTTGGTTGGGCGGCACGGCAACATTGAACGTAAGCGTGTGGCTGGCCAGGGAGATGCCGTAGTCGGCCTGCAACGCCGCGCGGAACTGGGCCGCGGCGGGGTCGGCGTCGATTTGCGAGAAGGTGCGCAAGATCCGCTGGGCGGCCGCGGCCTGCTGCGGATCGCCCAAGGCCAGGGCGTCGAGGTCGTAGGTGGCCGTGAGCCGGCCGGCTTGCATCGGCCCGTTGACCGTGACCAACAGGCCGAGCGCGGAGGCCGGCGGCGCGCAGGGCAGCGGCGCTTCCGGGTCGGTACAAGCGGCTGCCTGCGCCAGGTGGTATGCCCCCTTGGCCTGGGCACGCACCTTTGCCAGGAAGTCGGTGCGGGCCTGGGCGGAGGCTCCGGCGGCCGCGGTGGGATCGGCGGCGGGGACGTAGGTGCTCAGGGCCACGCTGGTGGGGCCGCCCGTCAGCATGCCGCCGGCGATTTGGAGGGCGATCGCCCCGTCCTCCGCGCGCACCGTGCCCCCCGACGCCGGCACATAGGGCTCCGTGGCCAACAGGGTGAAGCGCGAGACCACGACCTCGGCGCCTTGCTGGCCTAGCCAGACCTGCTTGGGCACGAAGCCGGCGATGAACAGGCGCACGAAGCCGCGGGCGCGAACCTTGGCGTCGGCCGCCACGGATTGCGGCACGGACACCACGCCACCGGGGGCCCGGTACGTCATGCCGCCGATCTGGACCTGAACGTCGCCCACGGGCTGGCCGTCGGGCGTCTTGAGCGTGAAGGCGCGGCCCCCGCTGGCGTCCACGTTGGCGTAGAAGTCACCGTTCACGGTGCCTTCCCGCGCCTGGCCGCCGAGCCAGGGGATGCCCTGGCAGGCGCTCAGCAGCGTCGCGAGGCCCAGCCCGATCACGACGCGGCCGTTGGACGTAAGAATATGCATATCGACCTCTCCCAATGGGTTGTATCGTAGCTCCCCGCCCATCACGCAGGTGATGAAGGTCCGGTTAAGGTGGTCGCGAAAGCGTTGCGGCATACCAGGTAATCCAGCATCGGTTGGGTAAGAAGATCGAAGGGTGCCAAACCACGGAGCGCCCGGGGCTAACGTCTTAATGACCACGGAGATTCTGATCAATCGTTATAAGGTCCTCGAGCGCCTAGGCGAGGGCGCCATGGGCGCCGTTTGGCTGGTGGAAGATTCCACCAGCCAACAGCTGCTGGCCATGAAAGTCCTCTCCCAGCAGATGGGGGACAGCGACAAGAGCTTCCTGCAGCTCAAGCAGGAATTCCGGCTGATGACCCAGCTGCGGCACCCGAACTGCTGCGCGGTCTATGACTACGGCCAACTGCCCGAAGGCGCGCCGTACCTCACGATGGAGCTGGTGCCCGGCCAGGGCCTGGACGAGATGCTGCCCGTCCGCGGCGAGCAGTTCCGCGGCATCCTGAGCCAGCTGCTGTTGGCGTTGGGCTACATCCACCAGCTGGGCTACGTGCACTCGGACATCAAGGGCGCCAACGTCCGCGTCAAGCCTGACGGCCAGGTCAAGCTGATGGACTACGGCCTGATGGAGCTCGCCGGCCGGTCCGGCGCCCCCATCAAGGGCACGCTGGCCTACCTGGCGCCGGAGGTGGTGAAGCGGGGCCCGATCGACCAACGCGCCGACCTCTACGCCCTGGGGTGCATGGCCTACGAGATGCTGGCCGGCCAGCCGCCGTTCATGAGCCGCAACCCGATGGACGTGCTGCGCGCCCACGTGACGGACGCCCCGCCGCCGCTGGGGCAATTCGTGAAGGTCGACGCGCAGACCGAGCGGATCGTGCTGAAGCTGCTGGCGAAGGATCCTCTGGACCGCTATCAGTCCGCCTACGAGGTGCTGGCGGACATGGGCGTGGAGGTGCCGGCCGGCATTGGTGGCAACCTCCTGACGTCGCCCATGATCGGGCGCGACGAGGAGCTGGCCGGCCTGGGCGAGCACCTGAAGGAAATTGCCAAGTGGCAGCCGGGCGCGGCGCTTCTGGTGACAGGACCCGCGGGCATCGGCAAGAGCCGCCTGCTGGAAGAATTCCGCTATCTGGTCCAGATCGAGGATTTGGTCTACGCGGTGGGCACGTTGGCGGAGCAAAGCGCCACGCCGTACGGCCCCGTCGCGGAGATCCTCCGCAAGCTGCTGCCCGTGCTGCGCGAATTGGTCCCCGCGAACCTGGAGGCCGCCGCCCCGGTCTTGGTGAAGCTGCTGCCGGAGCTGGCCGTGCCGCCGGCCCAGGACCTGGATCCGCCCGTGCGCGAGAAGCTGCGCCTGCAGGCCACGATCACCGACCTCCTGGTCCAGCTCTCGCAGAAGCGGGGCCTGGTGATGGCGCTGGAAGACTGGCACTGGGCGGATCCGCTGTCCGGCGAGCTGCTGGAATACATGCTCCGCAACACCAAGGAGAATCCGATCCTGTTCCTGGTCACGGCGCGGGCGGTCCCGGAGGCCATTGCGGCGTGGGGCGAGCGGGTCTCGCACATGGTCTTGAAGGGGTTGGAGCCCCGTGCCCTCTGGCGCATGGTCACCTCGATGCTCGGCAGCGATGCCGTGGGCACGCGCTTGATGCAGCAGATCGCGGAGTTTAGCGAGGGCAACCCGTTCCTGGTGGAGCGTCTGCTCGAGCACCTCGTGCGCGAGCGCTACTTGCAAACCGAGAAGGGGCGTTGGAACACGCAGATCGAGCTGACGCCGGAGCAGTTGCCCGCGGACGTCGGCAGCATGCTGATGAGCAAGTTGGATCAGGTATCCGCCGAGGCCCAGGTGCTGGCACGCGCCGCCGCCGTGGTGGCGCACGGCCTGACGCTCGACCTCTTGCAAGCCGTCACGGCCTTCTCCGACGACGTGTTGTTCGACGCGATCGCCGCGCTCCAGCTCGCCGGCGTCTTCGAACAAGACGAACACGGCACCTACCGTTTCGCCCAGGAGCAGCTGATCGACCTCCTGTACGCCACCTTGCCCATGACGGAGAAGGCGCGCTTGCACGCCGCCGTGCTGGAGGCGCTCGAACCCCGCATCGCCGGCCGCGAGTTGGCGGAGGTGGGCTTCGAGGACGTGCGCGCCCTGGCCTACCACGCGCTCAAGGGCAACCTGACGGACAAGACGATCGTATACGCCCTGGAGGCCGGCCTGCGCAGCCTGGCCCTGAACGCGCTGGCCGACGCGGAACAGTTCCTGTCAGACGGCCTGGCGCTGGTGCGCCTGGAGGCCGGTGGGCGCTGGAAGCCTTACCTTCTAGACTACTTGCGCTGCCTGGCCGATACCTACCGCACGGCCAGCAAGCATGCGCCCGCCAAGGAACTGCTGGCGGAAGCGATCCCGTTGGCGGAGGAGCTCGAGAAGAACGTCCTGCTCGGCCGCATGCTGACGTCGCTCGCCAAGAGCCACCAGGTGCTGACGGAGTACGCCGATGCGCTGACGCATGCGGGGCGCTCCGTGGAGGTCAGCGAGGCCTCGGGAGACCTGGCCGGCCTGGCCCGCGCGCTGATGACCATGGGCCGCGTACACTTCTTCAAAGGCAGCCTGGCCGACGCCCTGGTGTACACGGAGCGGGCGATCGCCGCCGGCCGCGAAAGCGGCGACACCACGATCCTGGGATTCGCCTACGGCATGGGCGGCTACTTCTACGTCGCCAGCGGGCAGCCGGACAAGTTGGACGAGGGCGTGCGCTTCCTGAACGAGTCGCTGGCCTTGCTGGAGGCCACGGGCGACCGCATGGGCCTGATCAACTCGCTGGTCTTCCTGGGCAACGCCCAGGTGATGCTGGGCGATTACCCGGACGCCTGGAAGTCGTTCCTGCGCGTGCGGAACATGGCCTTCGAGACGGGCTCCAAGGACGACGAGATCGTCGCCCTTGTGAACCTCGCCACCACCGCCCTGGAGCTGGGCGACTGTCCCGAGGCGATGCTGCGCGCCAAGGAAGCGCGGGACCTGGTCGACAAGCGTGGCTCGTCCAAGTACGCCAAGGGCCTGGCCGTGGTTGCCGAGGCCTTGGCGATGGTCTACGCCGGCCAGCCCGCCAAGAGCCGTGGCATGGCGCAGGACGCGATCGACCTCGTGCGCGAGATCAAGAACAAGTACGTCGAGGCGCTGACCCTGCCGTACCAGATGGACGTGTTGCTCCAGCTCGGCCTGTTGGAGGAGGCCAAGGCCGCGGGCGAAGCCCTGCAGGCGCTGATCAAGGAGACGGGCAACACCGAGCCGGAAGGGCGCATGAACGCCATCATGGCGGAGATCCTGGGCCGCGAAGGCAACCTCGCCGGCGCCCGGTCCTTCGCGGAGCGCGCCCTGGAAGGGGCGATCGCCGCCCAGTCGAAGGGCCTACAAGCCCGCGCCCACCGCGTCTTGGCCTGGCTTGATATGCAAGCCGAGGCCTGGCCCCAGGCCATCACCCGCGCGGAGGAGGCCCTGGCGTTGGCGGAGCGCATCGGCGCCCGCACCCAGGTGCAGGAGCTGGCGGGCTTGCTGGGTGAACTGACGCTGGCCTCCGGGGGCGCCGCGCGCGTGGCCGCTGCTTATTTCGAGACCCAGGAGGCCGTGGCCTCCGAGCGCGAGGTCGGGCTGTTCCTGGCATCGGCCCGCTTTGGCCGCGCCGCTGCCGCGCCCTGCCGCCGCGAGGCGCGCGAGCTGGCAGCGGCCGCCGTGGAATCCCTGCGCGGCCTGACGGATGCCATGACGCCCGAGGCGGCGGCCAGCTTCCTGGCCATCCCGGAGCGCGCCCGCGTGCTGGGCGGAGACTACCACGGCTTCAGCCTGCCGCGCCGCCTGGCCGATCGGGCCGCGGCCCTGTGGTTGAAAATCCGGACCTTCTACCGCCTGGCCTGAGCCGGTCGCTAGAACTTGATGTCGAGAAGCTTGCCGGGCGCCCCTGGAACGCTCACGATCACCTCGTTGGCGCTCAGCGCGACGACAGCGCGCGGCAAGCCGCCGATGAGCTGAACATAATCGACTGTCGGAATGCCACCGCCCGCGGGGATCTTGCCGACATGCGGCATGCCCAGGGCAGCGAAGAAGACGTCGCCATTGGGTGCGGGTGCCAGACCGAAGGGCGCGCTCATGCCCGTGGAGAAAGCTGCCAACGACGACCCCTGCGCGCTGAAGCGCATCACGGTGTTGGTGCCCTCATCGGCCACCAAGACGTTGGAGGTGCCCGGCTCGATCGCGGCGCCGCGCAGACTGGAGGGTGCGCCCACCGCGTACGGGCTGTCGACAAAGGCAGCGCTGGCGGGGTTCTTCTTGAGGTTGAGGATGCGCAGCTGGCCGGTGCCGTTGTCCGTGACGTAGAGCTGGGTTGCCGTCCAGGCGAGGCCACACGGGCTGGCGAAATGAGCACGCAGGAACGCGGGGCTGCCCGCCGAGCCCTTCTTGCCGGAATCGACGGCGGCCGCCGGCACGGATGGTTCGCCCGCCAACAGGCTCACGCTGCCGCCCGTGGCCGGCTTGATGCGGCGCACGGCATGGTTGCCCATGTCCGCGACATAGAGCGCACCGCCGCCAACGGCCAGCCCAGCCGGTGCGTTCCAGGCGGTGCCACCGCTGATGTCGATTGGCGCCAGCGTGGCGAAATTGGGCGTACCGGACAGGTCGTACCGCAGCACTTTGTTGGCGCCAGAATCGGCCACGTAGAGCTGTTTGGCGGCCGCATCGTAAGCCAGGCCCCACGGGTTCACGACCCCTGTCATCGGCGTTACGGCCACTGCAGGCGTCACGGGCGGAACGGGACCAACGGGCGCGACAGGCGCGGCAAGGGGAAGGTGCAGGTCGAACGAGTCCGGGTCGGCGCCCTTGGCCTGCCACAATGCCCGCGTAGCGGCGTCCAGCAGCTGGATCGAACCTGCCGACACGATGCCTCCCGCCGTTGCCTGCGTGAGCCATCCGGCCTCCAGCGCGACGTCGTCGTTGAAGTGGTCGGTCGCGATCAGATCGGCGTCGAGCGCATTGGCAACGATGCCGGCATAAATGGCCGATGACACCGCGGTCGTGGCGGCATTCACGTTGGCAATAACGCGTCCCGAGCCGCTCGCCATCGCCAGGGTGCGCATGTAGTAGGGCCCGGCCTGCACCTCGACCCAGAAGTAGGCAGGGGTGGGAGGCAACTTCGTGATCGCGTAGTTGCTGTTCTTATCCGTGGTCACCCAAACGGACAGCGGAAGTCCCGAGAACGTGACGGCACGAACCTGCGCCCCCGGCCACGGATAGGACACGAAGCCGGCCGCGGCGACCTGGTACTTGCCCGTATTCCCCTCGGGCTTGAACGGAACCTCGACGTGGCCGACCAGCGAGCCCCCATCGTTCGAGATCAGGCTGCCCCCGTCGTTGGAGATCAGGCCGGCACCATCGTTGGAAATCAAACTGGCGCCATCCTGGCCGATCAAGCTGGCGCCATCCTGGCCGATCAAGCTGCTGCCTTCACTGGCGATAAGGCTGGCGCCGTCCTGCCCAATCAAGCTGCCGCCGTCATTGGAGATCAGCCCCGCGCCGTCGTTGCCGATCAGCCGGGCCGCCAGCGCATTGCCCAGGCCACCCGCCGCTTGCTGCAGCGCAGACAACCCGGGGGTGGAGGCGCCCAGCGGCAAGGTCGCTCCAACCGAGCTGACCATGGTGAATTCCATGTTGACGCCCAAGAGGTCGACGCCCTGGATCTCGATCTTGGCGAACCCGTCGACCGCGGCCTGGGTGCCCAGCGTGACCGCGAACGCCAACACGTGGCCGTTCAAGCTCAGGCCGTAGTCGCTCTTGAGCAGGCCCCGGATGGCCGCCGCGGCCGGGTCAGCATCGATCTGGGCGAACGTCTGGAGGATCCGCTGTGCGGCGCCTGCCTGCGCCGGATCCTTCAAAAGCACGTCGAGGTCGATCTGGTTGAGCACGGTGCCGGTGGCGATCGGGCCGTTGACCGTCAGCATCAGGCCCAGGCCCGCCATCGCGGGCGGGCAGGGCAGCGGCTTCTCCGCGTCCACGCAGGCCGCCGTCGCAGACAAGGCGTACGCGGCCTTGCCTTTCAGCTTCGCCAACTTGTCCAGGAACGCCTGGCGGTTCGCGGTGGCCGCCTGGGCATCGGCGGGCGGCGTGGGGGTGTAGGTGCTCAGCTCCACGGCGGTGCTGCTCTTCGTCAGCAACCCGGCCGGGACCTTCACCGTCAGGCCCGCCTGGGGCGCGTCAATCGAACCGCCGGACGCGAACATGGCGGGTTCGACGCGGACGGGGGTGAGCGGCACCATCGGCACCTCGTCGCCTTGCTGGCCAATCCAAACCTGGCGGGGTACGAAGCCGGGCGCGAAGACCCGGAAGAAGCCACGGCTGTTGTCTTTGAGCGCCGCCAAAGCGGCGGCCGGCAAGGCGAAGGAACCCTTGACCGTTTCGTAGTACTTGCCTGCCACCTGAATGGCCAGGTTTCCGAGCGGCTTGCCGTTGACCGCCTTCAGCACGAAGCCGCGGCCGGCCAGGTCGAGGTGCAGGTTGCCGAAGGCGTCCGCGCTAACCTTGCCTTCTTGCGCCGTGGCGACCGCCGTGGAAACGGGCGGCGCGAAGCGCGGCGAGCAAGCCGTTGCCAGCGCCGAGGCCAGCACGATCGACGTCAACAAACGGACCCGGCGGAGGTCGGACACCTGAACGGTCACGGGCAACTTCCTCCATCGAATGCGGCGCCTGATTTCCTCTACCCAGACCCCAACAAATCCACGTTAAATCGTCGGCTTGGCGTCGAAAGCCGCGACACCCTCGTATTGGCGTCCGCTCGCCGGATCGGCGAAGCGCGCATGGGCGGTCTGCCAGGCGCCTCCCTGGGTGCGCGCGATCACCTGCCAGTAATACCGGCCTGGCGGGAGCGTGAACGTCGCGGCTGGGGCCGTGAGGTCCTGCTGGTGCGCCACCGGATTCGCCAGATCCGGGGTCGCCGCCACCGTGATTTCGTAGCGGACCGCCGCCCCTTGGAGCTGAATGGCCGGCGACCAGGCAAAGCGCGGGCCGGGGCCAGGGGGGTCCAGCTCGAACGGCATCGGCCGGGCCAACACCTCGTGGTACAACGCCCGCCGCCGTTCGATCGTCGGCGCCAGGCGCGCGACCTCCGCGTCGTATTGATCGATCGGCCCCGGGAGGCCGGTCCGGTCGGGCTCCCGCGAGATCCAAGGCTTGACCAGCGCTGCGGCGGCGCCTGCACGTTCGGCGACCCGATCCGGTGCGAGCACGCCCGCCGCAAGCGCGTCGATGCGGCGCGTAAGCTCCGCCAGCAGGGTCGGATCCTGGAAGACGCGTCGGTGCAACGGCGAGCGCCAGTAGAGCGCGATGCCCTCGTCGTAGCGGGGCGGCACGTCCGCGGGCTGCACGGCGGCGCCCGGCTGGTCAGCCCAGCCCAAGGCCTGGTCGTAATCCCAGGCCACCAGACGCCAGGGACCGGCGTCCGGCGGCGCGTAGAGGAACATGTTCTGGGTCCCCGTGTCGACGTTGCCGACCAGCATGTTGGCGGCCAACCAGGCCAGGTAGTTGGGCTTGTCGAAGTGCTTCGCCAACAGCTCTGCGGCACCCTGGGCGGGGTCGGCCACGTCGTCCAACATGGCGAGCAACTTGGCGTGGTCTTTGCGCCCCTTGATTTCGAGGATCGCCTCGAAGGAAAGTGGGTCGTAGCGCGGGTCTTTCGTGTCCACGAGCTGCCCCGGGCGGCGGTGGAAGTCGAAGTCCTTGGCCTGGTAGATGGCGCCGTCGCGCGCCAGCCCCCGCGCCGCCATGAAGTCGTCATCCACCCGCTCCACGCGGGTGAAGAGGCCGAAGTCGCGGCCGTCGATCGTCAGGTGGGCGAACGCCACGTGAGGGGCGGGCAGCTCCGGGATCGTGCCCAACAAGCCCAAGGCCACCGTCTGGCGGATGCGGGTGAGGTCGAACGGGTGCTTGTTCAGCAACAGGTGGCGCGTCCCCAAGAAGGGCGCCTGCCCCTTATCCAACGACAGGGTGTAGGACTTCTGCGCGGCGCCCCGCGTGGACTGGCCTCGCACGGCGATCGTGCCGGTGGCGCCGTTGGCCAGCGTGAAGGGCAGGGACGGCGCGAAGTCGTCGTTGCCGTTGAGGTCCTTGTCGAGATCGGCGAAGGTCCACCCATCCGGAGATGGTCGAAGGGCAATTGCCACCTCGTCCACCGGGCCCGTGGGCTGGGGAGTAGGTGAGACGGCGGGCGTGGGCTGGCAGGCGGTGAGCGCCACGGCCAGCCCCAGCAGGAGCCGGTGCCTCAGGGGACGACCACCGGGGTGTAGGCGCCACGCGTCAAGGAACGGAAGCCGGCGGCCCCGCCCATGTTCGTCTGGGCGACCTTGGCGCCGACGCGGTAATCCTGGCCCAGGATGGCCTGCGCCTCCGAGGTCGACAGGCGGTCGCGGATGTCGTTCACGTCGGCGGAGTAGCCGGCGGGATCGATGTCGTTGATGGTCGCGTTGCCCACCCGCATCTGGTAGAGCACCCACAGCGAGACGGCCGTGCTGGCCGCGGAGATGCTGGCGCGGGCCGAGAGGTCCGCCTTGGGGAAGTAGTGCGGCGCCCGGATGATGGCGGCCATGCGGTAGGCGCTGGTGGCGCTCGGCTTGCTGTAAAGGAACATGCACGACTGGCTGGGGCCGACGTTGGCGATCAGGTAGTTGCCCGTGAGCGGGTTGACCGGCAGCCAGACGGGCACCCCTGCCACGTTGAAAGCGGAGACCAGCGCCGTGAGCGCCGGGGCGTCGGGGTATGCCGTGGGGATGGGTGCCTTGCTGCCGCTGAGCAGGGCGAACTTGGCTTCCGGCGGCGGGGGCAAGGTGGCAGCGTCCATGAACCCGGTCGGGACGGTCACGGCGCCGGTCAAGCTGCCGCCGTCGTTGGAGATCAGGCTGCCGCCATCGTTGCCGATCAGACTGCCGCCGTCGTTGCCGATCAGGCTGCCGCCGTCATTCGAGATCAGGCCCCCGCCATCGTTGCCGATCAAGCCGGCGAGCACGGACTTCCCGATCCCGGCGACGCCCGTGCGGTCGAGCACGCTGGTGGTGGTAGGCGCAAGCGCCGGCACGCTGGCGGCGGGAGGCAGCGACGTGCCCGCAGCGCTGACGACCGTCAACTCCATGTTGACGCCCAGCAGGTCGAGCCCGTCCACTTCAACGCGCGCGAAGCCGTCGGTCGAGGCCTGGTCGCCCACCAACGCGGAGAAGGTCAGGACGTCGCCATCGAGCCGCAGGCCGTATTGGTTCGCCAGCAGGTCGCGGTAGGCGGAGCCGTTGCCCTTGTGGTCGATGTTGGCAAAGGTCGCGCGGATGCGGCTGGCCGCGGCACGCTGGTCGGCATTGCCGTGCTCCAAGCCCTTGAGATCGAGCCGGTTCGTGACCACGCCCGACTTGATCGGGCCGTCGACGGTGAGCATCAGGCCCAGGCCGGCCGTGGCAGGCGGACAAGGCAGTGGGTCGTCGGCCGCCGAGCAATCAGTGGCGGCCTGCACGCTCCGTGTGGTGCTAAGCTTCGCCAGCGAATTCAGGAAGTCGCTGCGGCGGGCGACGGCTTGGGGCTGATCCTCCCGCGGCGGCGGCGTGTAGGTGCTCAGGGCCACATTGGTGGCGGGTGCCGTGAGGAAGCCCGTGGGGAGGTCAATGCTGATGCCCGTGGCCGGATCCGCAACGGTGCCGCCCGTCGGGGGCATGCCCATCGCGACTTTCACGGCCAAGATCGGCGTCAGCGCGACGTCGTCGGCCTGCTGGCCGATCCAAACTTGCCGCGGCACGTAGCCTGGCGCGAAGACGCGGAAGAAACCGCGCGCGTTGGTCTGGAGGTCCTTGATGGCGGTGTCGTTGAGGCCGAAGGAGCCGTTGTTGGTGCTGTAGAACCGGCCCGCCACCTGCACTGCCAGGTTGCCGATCGGCTTGCCGTCGATCGGCTTGAGCACGAAGTGCCGCCCGCCCAGGGTGAAATGGGTGTTGCCGTAGGCATCGGCGCTCACCTGGCCCTCGGTGGCGGCCGAGGCGACCCGCACGGGCGATGGCGCGCACCCGGCCAGCAGGGCGATGGCGCATACCAACGCGGGCAGGGTGTTCAAACGCACCATGGGTTTACCTCCAACGATCTCGACTCCAACCAAGGGGTTAAATACCCGCAGATCGTCGGCTTAACCGTCGGCTGCCGGGGACCCACATGGCATCATAGCCGTCGTTGATCACCGTGGTGATTAAGAACGCGATAACCTCGCCGACTCAATACGCCTCGAGCTCGAAAACGCTGAAGTGGGCCCCGCTGCGGGCCGGATCGTGCCAGACCAACCGGACGTAGCTGGCCCGTGCCGGGGCTTGCAGCACCAGATCTTCCATGTGCCAGCTGGCAAGGCGTTGGTGGGTGGCAACCGGCGTGAAGCGCTGGCCGTCTAGCGAGGTCTCGACGTCGAACCAGGTGCCGGCGGGCATGGGGCCGGTCTTCAGCCGCAGCCGGTGCACCGTCTCCGGGCGGGCGAGCGCGACGCGCAGCCAGGCGGACGGCTGCTTGAAGCCGCCACTGCTCCATTGGGTGTCCGCGTCGGTGTCGATCGCCGCCTCCGGGCCCGCCTGGCCGGGCGCGCTGGAGTCCGCCGCGCTCGCCACCAACGCCAACCCGGCGCGCGCGAGGGATGGGTTTAACGCCGGCGCCACGTAGGCGCGCCGCACGTCCGCATCGACCCAACGCGGGCCCGTGCCGAGCGCCAGGTGGACCACCGGCCCCGGCTGGCGGCCCAGGGGCTTGCCCGTGGCGTCATGCACCACCCAGGGGCCGGGGCCGGCCGCCAGGTCGAAGCTGCGGCCCTTGCTCTTGGGCGCCCAGACCACGTAGAGCGGGCGGCCGCCGGCGCGCTCGAAGCGGTAGCCGCGGATGCCGGGGGCCGTGACGGGGGAGACCGTCCTGACGTCGACCAGCGCGGTGGCCGCATGCTTGTAGGCCCAGTAGCCGGGCGTCTTCTGGCTCATGGTTCGCCAATCCAAGAGGCCCATGTTGCGCCAGCAGGGGTTCACGTCCGCGTAGTACATGGTGGATTCCACGCCCAGCGCCACGGCCGTGGGGTAGAGCTTGGCCACGTAGTCCCCCTGCTCTTGCGGCTCTTGCGAGGAGTACCCGGTCTCGGAGCACAGCAAGCCCTTGTGGAGGCCGTGGCGGGCCAGCACGCCGGCCATTTGCTCGTGCACGCGCTGGTATTCGTCCAGGGCCGCATCCGACCCCGGCCAGCCATAGGCGTGGAAATCGAGCAAGTCGAACGACGGGCCGGCGCCCGCCGACAGCATGGCCTCCAGGTAGGCCGCGTGGCCGAGGCCGCCCGTGACCACGCGGGCCTGCGGGTCGTGCTGGTGGACCAGCGCGTATGAGATCTTCAACAGGCGGACGTACCCTTGCACCGACCCCGTCCACGAGCGCTTCTTGTCCCCGTCGTCGGCCGCCAACGCGCCGTTCGGGTAGTCCGGCTCGTTCCAGACCTGCCAATAGCGGATCTTGCCGTGGTAGCGCTCGAGCATCGCCTCCAGGGCCTGGGCGAAGGTATTGGATGGATTTGCGCGCTTGCCGGGGCCGGGCGTGTCCGTGCCGTCGGCATAGATGGGCAGCTCCAGCCCGCGCGGCGGCGCGTTCTTGGCCTCCGCGAGCGTGGCCGTGCTGGCCCACTTGGGGCTTTCCGTCACCATCGCCATGCAGGCCATGCCGCCCGCGGCCACCTGGTTGATCGCATCGTCGAAGTCGCCCAGGAAGCGGCCGAGCTGCGGGCCGTCCGGCTGGAACTTGGCCCAGATCAGGCCCTCGCGGGAGACCTGGGCGCCCAAATCGCGGCGCATCGCGATGCCACGGGTGCGGGTGCCGTTCCAGGCGCCTTTGCCGGCCTTCTCGTCGAACTTCGGCACGTATTGCAGCCCGAAGGCGTGGGACGGGTCGACCGCGTGGGCCGTCGGCGCGGCGGCCTGGGTGCGGGTCATGGCGCCCGCCCCCAAGAGGGTCGCGCAGGCGGCAACGGCCAGGGCCAGGATGCGGAGGGGACGGCGGTACGGCATGGGAACCTCCAGGGGGGTATGATGCTTCCGTCATGCTAGGCGCCCGGAGGGCTTGGATCCTTCGGCCAGCTCGCACGAATGATTTGGTGAACCCATGCTTGAAGGCCACTGGCTGCTGACCGAGGGCGCGGCGATCGCCCTGCCGGCCGCCTCGACCGCGCTCTACGCCCGCCGCGCCCGCAAAACATTGAGGTCCGCCCTGCGCGCGCCGCTGTTCTGGGACGGCGGCCAGCCCGTCTCGCTGGCCACGATTTACGTCGAGCTGAACGGCGAGGCCGACCTGCCCGCCGCCGTAGGCGAGGCGCTGGGCCTGCCGGCGCCGAATTCGCCGGCCGAGCTGGCACGCGCCGTGGCCCTGTTGCAAGCCGACCCGGCCGCTACCCGGCACCTGGTGCTGGACCTGGCCACGGAGTTCTCGCTGCGGGGCACCGTGCCTTCCGCCGCTTCCACCGCCGCCGACGGCGTGAAGCTCATGGAACGGCTGACGGAGGCGCACGGCCGGTTGGGCTTCTTCGCCTTCATGGCCTCGCTGAACGTGGAGCGGCCGGCGCTCCTGCCCGCCTTGCTGCCGATCGAAGCGCTGTTGCCGGGCGGCCTGCCACTGGGGCAGCCGGATCCGGGCGGCACGGTGGACCCCGGCCCGCTGGGCGTGCTGGGCGTGCTCTCCGCGATCGGCCTGGCCCGCCAGGGCGAGTGGCTGCCGGGGGTGGTCAAGGCCGTCGAGGATCTGCTGCGGGAGCGCCGGGTGAAGAAGGCGCGCGATCACTACCACCGGGCCTTGACGCTGCTGGGCGCGGCCGCGGGCGAGGCGCTGCGCCGCCGCTCGCCCGCTGGCCAGCAGCTGCGGCGGAATATGTACTCCCCGCTCGACGCCTACCGGAACTTGGCCACCCGGGCCCGCGCGCAAGCGGGCGGCCGCCGTTCCCTGCGCGAGATGCTGGTGCCGACGATCGCGCAGGTCTTGCGCCAGGAGCTGTTCGCGCGCTTGGCGCACGCGATGGCGCTGGTCTCCGACAAGTGCCATGCCTTGGAGCGCACGATCCTGGGACGGGACGGCCACGCCCACGCGGGCGACGTGGTGTTCCGGCACCGCGAGAGCCTCTTGCACGGCGTGGCGCCGGACGCCTTCCCGCTGGCGGCGGTGCAGCAGGCGCTCGACGACTACCTGAAGGCGCGCGACGAGGAAGCAACGAACCCCTCCGAAGCTTAGGCCTCGGGACCGGGTTCGACCAACAGCATGTCGAGCTCCGCCAGGTACTCCGACGCGGCCTCCGGCGAGACCAGGCCACGGCGCAGGGCGTTGCGCACCGCGCCTTTTTCCACCAGGCGCAACCGCTGCCGCGTCTCCTCCAGCACCACGTCCCAGTGGGCCTGGAAATCCGTGCCCAACCGGCGCAGCTCGCGCTCGGAGTTGGCGATCGTGACCTGGTAGCGGGCGCGCAGGCGCTCGTAGGTGCTCTTGGAGAGGATGCCGGCTTCGTGCAACGCCGAGAGCTCCTGCTGCGCGGCCCGCGCCGCCACGATCCGCACCTGCTCGCGCTCGAACAGCCGACGCAAGTTCGAGCGCTCCGCGATGCCCAGCCAGCGCACCAGCGGCCCCAGCGACAGCCCCTGGACCACCAGGGAGAGCAGCACCACGCCGAAGGCGATCGCCACCATCGCATCACGCCCCGGCATGTCGTCCGGTAAGGACAGCGCCAGGGCCATGGTCAGCGACCCCTTCAGGTTGCCCCAGAAGATCAGGTGCTGCCAGCGCAGGGGCACGGGCTCCTGGTTGCGCCGGTTCAAGAACAGGAACAGGGGGTAGACCGTGCTGGCGCGCCCGATCTGGACGGCCAGGAAGGCGATGGCGATCGCCGGTACATACGTCAGCAGCCCCAGGTGGTTGAGGTTGAGGCCCACCAGCAGGAAGACGGCGGAGTTCACGCCGAAGCCCGCGTACTCCCAGAACGAGCCCAGCGCGATTTGCGAGCTGGGCGCCAGCGCGCGGCGCCAGCCGTAGTTCCCCACCACCAGGCCCGCGATCACGACCGCGATCACGCCGCTCACGCCCAGCCGCTCCGCCAGGAAGAAGGCGCCGAGGGCCAGCAGCGTCGTGAGCATGATCTCCGTGAGGTGGTCGCGCGTCTGGGCCAGGGCCAGGGAGACGATCATCCCCAGCACGCCGCCCACGGCCAGGCCGCCGGCCACCACCCACACCATCTCCAGGCCCGCATGGACCGGCGCCAGCACGCCGGTGGCGACGGCGGTCTGGAGCACGCGGAACGCCACCAGGGCGGTGCCGTCGTTCAAGAGGCTCTCGCCCTCCATGATCGTGGCGAGCCGGGTAGGCACCGTCATGTCCTTGAAAACGGCCAGCACCGCGACCGTGTCCGTGATCGACAGCATGCAGCCCAGCAACAGCGCGACGGACCAGGACAGGCCCAACGCCAGGTGCAGCACGGCACCGGTCACGGCGATCATGAACGCCATGCCAACCGTCGCCAGCAGGGTCACGGGCGTGAGGTTCTCGCGCAGGTGCGTGGCGTCCGTGTTGATGGCCGCCTCGAACAGCAGGATCGGCAGGAAGACGCGGATCACCACCTCGGCGTCGAGCTTCATGGCCGGCAGCAGGTGCATGGAGCCCATCGCCAGCGCGGCCAGCACCAGCGCCGTGGTGTAGGGCATCCGCAGCCGGCGGGCGACCACAGCCACCGCCGTGGCGGTGCCGAGGAGCTGCAACAGGTGGATCAAGCCTTCATGCACCGTCCCACTTTACTATGGCGAACGCCGGGTGTACGGTGATGGCGGAGGTCCCGCCGATGTTCGGCTCCGCGCCCAAGCCTTTCCCCGGCGATGCCGCCCCCGTGTTCAGCCTGCCCGCCCATGACGGCGGGCACGTGACCCTGGTGGCCTTCCGCGGCAAGCAGCGGGTGGTGCTGACGTTCTACCCGGAAGACGACACGGCGGGCTGCACGCGCGCCTTGAGCGCCCTCCAGGACCAGAAGGCGGCCTTCGACGCCTTCCAGACCCAGCTGATGGGCGCCAGCCACAACGAGCCGGAGTCCCAGCGGCGCTTCGCGGCCAAGCTGGGCCTGCAGTTCCCGCTGCTGAGCGACCCCAAGGGCGAGGTGGCGCGCGTGTACGGCGCCAAAGACCTCCTGCCCTACTTCCACCGCAAGACGTTCTTGATCGATGGCCGCGGCGTGATGCGGCTGATGCAGGAAGGCCAGCCCCGCGTCGACGAGTTGCTCACGTTCCTCGACGGCTTGCGCGGCGACCTCAAGGAGGCTACATGAGCAACGCCCCCACTTCTACGATCTACGGTCCCGTCCGGAGCTGGCGCGTGGGCCAGTCCCTCGGCGTGGATCTGCTCTTCAAGACCTCGATCTGCTCGTTCCGCTGCATCTATTGCCAGCTGGGCAAGATCGAGGACCACACCGCCAAGCGCGACATCTACGTCAGCACCGAGAAGGTCATGGCCGACCTGGAAGAAAGCAATTGGCGCGAGGCGGACATCATCACCTTCTCGGGGAGCGGCGAGCCCACCCTGGCCGCCAACCTGCCCGAGGTGATCCATGCCATCAAGGCCCGCACGGGGAAGCCCGTGATGGTGCTAACCAACGCCACCATGTTGAACGATCCGCAAGTCCGCCTGGACCTCCTGGAAGCCGACAAGGTCTTCTGCAAGCTGGATGCGGCCGATGACCGCATGCTCCAGCTGATCGATCGCCCCGTCCCCGGCGTGACCGTCCGCTCGATCGTGGATGGCATCAAGGCGCTGCGCGCGGAGTTCAAGGGCTACCTCGCCATCCAGGCGATGTTCATGCCCCAGAACACCAAGGACGTGGAGGCCTTCGCCGGGCTGCTGAACGAGATCAAGCCCGACGAAGTCCAGCTCAACACCCCGCTGCGCCCCGTGCCCAAGGGCTGGTACATCGAGGCCCGCGGCAACCACGAGCGCGAGAGCGCGCCGTACGAATCGTACGAGCTGAAGCACCTGAGCCGCGAGGACGCGGTGGCCCTGGAAGCGCGTTTAAGGGAACTGACAGGCCTAAAAATCGTCAGCGTGTATAAGGACTAAAGGATCACCGGGTACATTGACCCGGATACGTGTTGGGACGCTCGTTCGAGAGGTTGGCTTGCAAATCCACCTGGGACATTTTCAGCGGCTCGCGCACGCGGCCCTGTTCATGCTCACGGGGCTCGTGCTGCTCCTCTTCGTCGTGCTGTTCGGCTCGCGCTTGCAGGTCAACGAGAACCTGCGCGTGGAGATCCAGCGCCAGTGCCTCGAGAACGCCGGGCTGGCGGTCGAGATCGGTACGATGCGCGGCAACTGGTGGAGCGGCCTGACCCTTCAAGACGTCAAGGTCCACGCCGGCCCCGAGACCAAGAGCCCGCTGCTCGGCACGATCCCGTTGGTCCAGGTCGAGTACACCGTGCCGAGCCTGCTGGGCCTGCGGCCCCAGCCCATGCGGGTGGATGCTTACCAGGTGAATGCGGGCGTGGCGATCGCCGCGAACCGCCTGTTCAACCTCCAGCCCCGCCCGCGGGCCCCGCACGAGGAGAAGCCCGGCGATCCGCCGCCGCCCGTCGACATGGTCTTCCATGGCGGCCACGTCAGCTACGAGGACAACTCCGTTCGCAAGCCCTTCAAGGTGGAAGTCGGCAACGTCACGGGCGTGGGGACCTTGCGCGGCTTCAAGCTGCAGCTGGATCTCCAGGCCCTGCGCGAGCAAGAGCGCATCAACGCCCACGTCGACTACGACCTGGTGGCCCAACGCGGCGACATCCAGGCCCACGCCCGCGGCATGGCGCTGCCTTACTGGGTCAACCGCTTCGGCTACGCCCCGGAGTACGAGCTGACGGGCGGCAAGGCCGACCTCGACGCGGAGGTCCACTGGAAGGACCCCATGTTGATGGAAGAGCTGAAGCTCAAGGGCACCGCGCGCCTGTGGGGCGGCGAGGCCAAGATCAAGAACGTGGCGGTCCCGCTGGTGGACCTGCATGGCGACATCGCGTTCGACCAGGACACCGCGCTGCTGCCCAAGATCGAGGGCACGATCGCGGGCATGCCGGTCATCGCCAGCGGCAAGGTCACGGCGCTCCTGATGCCCGTCCCCGCCCTGGGCGGACCGGACCAGCACCTGGACGTGACGATCGAGACGCCCAAGGTGGAGCTGGAGAAGCTCTCCAAGCTCTGGCCGGGCATCAAGGGGCTGGGCCTGGCCGGCCTGGGGTCGATCACCTCCAAGGTGGGCGGCACGACCGCCAACCCGCACGTGGTCATGCAGGGCCGGGTGCCCAGCGGCCACTACGGCAAGGAGCCCTGCACCAAGGTGCTGATCGACGCCGACTACACCACCGGCCGCTTCGACCTGCCCCACTACGCGCTGGACGTGGCCGACGGCCATGCGGAGGGCAAGGCCTTCGTGGGCATCCCGGAGCTGGAGGGCGCGCCGGTGCCCTACACCGTGGACGCCACGTTCAAGGGCGCCCAGATCGCCCACTGGTTCAAGCGTTACATGGACGAGCCGCTGCCCTTCGCCGTGGACGGCCGCCTGGCGGGCGACCTGACGGTGCGCGGGCTGGGCGGCAACGTGAAGACCGACCTGGCGTTGCGCCTGGCGGACGGCCACCTGGCCCACGCGGCCGTGCAGGCCTGCACGGCCGCGTACCACTACGCCACGCCCACCTGGACCGTGCCGCAATGGTCGCTGGACTGGGGCAAGACCCACGTCACGGGCAGCGCCCACGGTGGGGACAACTCCCCGTTCCGGCTGGACTTCAAGGTCGCCGCGGGCGAACTGGCGCAATGGGTCAAGCTCAACCGCGAGCCGCCCAAGACGCGCATCGAGGGACTGGCCTTCGGCGAGGGCGGCTTCGGCGGCCCGGCGGCCGACCCCAACCGCTGGACCGGCGGTGCCACGCTGCACTTGCCTGCCGGCATCATCGACCGCCAGACCTTTACGGACGGCAACGCCAGCCTGACGTTGGCGAACAACGTGCTGACGATCGCCGGCGGCGAGGCCCACACCGTGGGCGGCCTGGTGCGGGCCCACGGCACGTATGGCCCCTTCATGCTGAAGCACAACGAGTACCCCACCACCGACGTCGATATCAGCGCCGTGGGCATGAAGCTGGGGCTGGTCGGCAACCTGCCGGAGAGCGTGAAGACGGCCCACGGCGAGCTGAGCGGCCGCTTCAACTGGTTCCTGCACGACCAAGACCTGCATGTGACCGGCCGCGCGACCGTCGAGCACCCGCGCCTACCGGGCTGGGCCCACGTCGATCGGGCGGTGGCAGACTTCCGGTGGACGCCCACCCAGCTGTCCCTGCGCCCGCTGGTGCTGGCCCAAGGCGCGGATCGCTACGAGATCTCCGGCACGGTCGGCCAGGTAGACGAGACCTACCCGATGGACCTGCGCGTGCGGGCGCCCCGCGCCGACGTGAAGACCCTGTTGGCGGCGGTGCAATGGCCCGACGTCATGGCCAAGCTCCAGCCGCAGCGTGCCCGCGAAGGCCTGGCGCTGGGCCCCGTGCGCGACGCGGCCGGCCTGCCGCGGGAGGCCCAGCCGGCCACGCAAGGCGGCCAGCCGATGACGATGCGCAAGGGTGCCGGCAGCAACTTCCAACTGGCGGCCGAGCTCGACCGTTGGCTGTCTTATAAGAAGGCCCCCATGAACCGCGCGCCGGCCGAGGCGCCGCTCCTGCCCTTCTGGCAGGAGAGCAGCGGCAAGTTCTGGATCGACGCCCACGTCACGGGCCCGATCAAGCAGCCCGCCGTCAGCCTGGCGGCCGCCGTGAAGCAGCTGCGCGTCTTCGACCGGCTGATCGACGACGGCTCGGTCGTGCTGGGCCTTGACCGCGATCGCCTCTCGATCCCGCGCCTGCGCCTGGTGGAAGGCGGCAAGACGATCCTCACGGCCGGCGGCGCGCTGAGCGACCGCAGCTCCGACGCGCTGGTGATCCGCACGTTCGGCCTCGATCTGGGGTGGACCAAGCGCGCCCTGGCCACCAAGCAGCTCCAGCTGGAGGGCAAGGGCGACCTCACGCTGCGCCTGGCCG
>JAQBPE010000323.1 GCA_028287685.1 Cyanobacteria bacterium RYN_339
CGACGCCGACGCGCTGGCGCGGCGGGGCGAGCGGCTCACGGCGATCAGCGCCCAGCCGGATCTGGCGGGGGTGCTGCGCACGGCCTTGGCCTCCTTCGTGGCGCTGGCGCAGGCGGACCGCGGCTTCCTGCTGCGGCTCGCGGGCTTCGAGGTGCTAGACCAGGTGATCCACGGCGCCGTGCCGGACGCCTACAGCACCAGCCTGGCCGATCGCGTGGTCTGGACCGGCGAGCCGCTGGTGGTGGAGGACCTGGAGGCGGAGGGCGAGCTGGCGGCGAGCGTGCAGGAGCTGGGGCTGCGCATGGCCCTGGGGATGCCCTTGCTGGCGCAGGGCAAGGTGATCGGCGTCATGATGGCGGACGGCGAGCGGGCGCACCCGGGCTTCGATGCCCAGACCCTGGCCGTGGCGAGGGCTCTGGCCGACCACGTGGTCGCGGCGATCGCCGCCGCCGAGCGCGACCGGGGCCACCGCGACGGCGAGGCCGTGCAGGCCGCCCTGGCCCGTGCCGCCCTGGTGGCCGCCCGGGCCGCCACCCTTGCGGATGCGCTGCCCGCGATCGCCCGCGAGGCCGCCGCCGGCCTGGGCGCGGAGCGCATGTTCATCTGCCTGGGGCCCGACCTGGCCTGCCACGCCGCGCTGGATGGCGACGGCCGGCCGCTGGAGGGCGCCCGCCCCAGCCTGGGCGCGGTGCGCTGGGTGGCGGAGCATGGCCGCCCGCTGGCGGTGGTGGACGCCAGCGTGGACGAAGCCTTCGCCGGCCGTCCCAGCGTCCAGGAACTGGCCCTGCGCGCCATCCATGCGGCGCCGCTGGTGGTGGACGACGCCGTGGTGGGCGTGCTCTACCTGGACAGCCGCGAGCCGGGCCGCTCCGCCGGTCGGCTGCTGGAGGGGCTGGCGGCGATCGTCGCGGTCTTGCTGGCGCGCGTGGGCGCCTAGGCGGCGACCTCCGCCGGCCAGTAGGGACGAAGGTCAAACATCAGGCGCCCCAGCGGCAGCACGATCCCGCGCAGGCCGTCGAGATCGCCGCCCGCGGCCACGGCGTCCAGGCCCGAGCCCAGGGCGTCATAAAGGCGCAGGGCCTCTTCGAGCGCGGGGCGGCGGCCGAACTGGGCCCGCAAGGCTCGCACCGTGGCCTCCTGCGGGTCGAAGTCCTCGCCGGCCGGCTCGTCCGCCAACGCACGGCGGATCAGGGCCATGCGCGGGGCCAGCTCGCCCCACAGCGCATGGGCGCCCTGCAGCAGCTCCACGTGACGCTCCGCAGCCACCACCAGGCGCACGGCCGGCAGCTCGCCAGGGGTGTGGGTGTTCAGCCAGCACGCGGCGGCCTGCAGCACCCCCGGCACCAGCGCCACGTGGTTCACGCGCCCGATGCGGGTGCGCGTTACCAGGCCCGCGTCCTCCAGCACCCGGATGTGCTTGATGATGGCCTGCAAGGACATGGCAAAGGGCGCGGCCAGCTCCGCCACGGTGGCGTCGGCCACCGCGAGGCGCTCGACCACGGCTCGCCGCGTCGGCTCGCCGAGGGCGGCGAAGATGTCGTCCAAACGCCCGGTCGGTTGGTGAACCATGGCGTTCACCCTAGTCGAGCCGCCCCCCTGCTGTCAAGCCGCCTGCGATGGACACCACCCCGCGATCTTGGGTATAGTAAACCAAGTGGTTCACTTGCTCGCTTGGGAGTCTTGATGTCCGCACAGGTCCTTGCCCACCGCTACCACCTGCGCCGGCCGCTAGGCCAGGGCGGCATGGGGCTGGTGTGGCTGGCCGAAGACACGCTCCAGGGCGGGGACGTGGCGCTCAAGGTGCTAACGGAGCAGCTTGCCACCAACCAGGCCAGCGTTTTGCAAGTCAAGCAGGAATTCCGCCTGATGACCCAGCTGCGGCACGCGAACTGCTGCGAGGTCTACGACTACGGCTTCCTGGCGGACGGCCAGCCCTACTTCACGATGGAGGTGGTGCCCGGCGACGGCCTCGACCACCTGCTGCCGCTGACGCCGGCCCGCTTCCGGCCGCTCTTCGTGCAGTTGCTGCAGGCGCTGGCTTACGTCCACCAGCGCGGCTACGTCCACTGCGACCTCAAGAGCGAGAACGTGCGCGTGCGACCGGACGGCACGCTCAAGCTGATGGACTTCGGCCTGATGGTCAACGCGGGCAGCGCCAACCTGCCCATCCGCGGCACGCTGGGCTACCTCCCGCCGGAGGTGATCATGCGCGGCGCGATCGACCAGCGAACGGACCTGTATGCCGCCGGCTGCCTGGCCTTCGAGGCGCTGGTGGGCGAGCTGCCGTTCGTGCGCCCGCGGCCGCTGGAGGTGCTGCAGGCCCACCTCAAGGACGCCCCGCCCTTCCGCGGCCGGCTGCTGGACGACGAGGGCCGGGACTGGGCCCCCATCATCGCCAAGCTGCTGGCCAAGGACCCCGTCGCACGCTACCAGGCCGCGGAGGACGTGTTGGAGGCCCTGGGCGAGCAGGTCGGCAACAGCACCGGCGGGGCGCTGCTGACGTCCCAGCTGGTCGGGCGCGAGGCGGAGCTGGCGGTCCTGCAAGCCGGGCTGGATGCCGTCAAGCGCGGCGAGCCGGGCGGGGCGATCGCGCTCGTCGGGCCGGAAGGCGCGGGCAAGAGCCGGTTGCTGGCGGAGCTGAAGATCCGGGCCCAGCTGGAGCACGTCCCCCAGGGCCTGGGCACCTGCCACCGCCTGGGCGGGAGCCCCCTCGGCGTGGTGGCGACCGCGTTGCGCGCCGTGTTGCCGGCGTTGCGGGCGGCGGCCCCGGAGCTGGTGGCGGAGCAGGCCCCGGCGTTGGCCGCGCTGCTGCCGGAGCTGGGCGGCGAGCCGGCGCCGGAGCTGGACAGCCCCGACAAGGAGAAGGCGCGCCTGTTCGGCGCCCTGGCGGCGTTGTTCGACGGCCTGGCCACCGCGGGGGGCCTGGTGCTGGCCTTCGAGGACTGGCAGTGGGCGGACTCGCTCTCCGTGGAGTTCCTGTCGTACCTCCTGCGCAACGGCGGGGAGCTGCCCCTGCTGGTGCTCCTGAGCATGCAGGCGGCCACGCCCCAGGCCCCCTGGAGCCACTTCGTGACGTGGCTGGCGGTGGACGGCCTGGACGCCGTGGCCGGCGCACGCATGCTGGGCTCGATGCTGGGCACCGACCAGGTGCCGGACGCGTTCCTGGCCAAGATGATGGCGCTGAGCGGCGGCAACCCCCAGATCCTGGAAGGCGCGCTGGCCCACCTGGTCCAAACGCTGGTGCTCAAGCGCGCCGCGCGGGCCTGGCAGTTCACGGTGGATTGGGACGAAGGGCTGCTGCCGGTGAACCGCCGGGGCCTGCTGCACCGCCGGCTGGGCTTCCTGGCCGACGACGCGCAGGGCCTGGCGCGCGTGGTGGCCGTGTTGGGCAACGCCACCGACCTGGCGGAGCTGCAAGGCCTGTCCGGCCTAGCCGAGGAAGCGCTCTTCGCGGCCCTGGAGCAGCTGTTGGAGCACCAGGTGCTCGCGCGCGACGAGGCCGGCCGCTACGTGTTGGCCCACGACGCCCTGGCGGCGCTGCTGCTGGAGCAACTGGACCCGGCCGAGCGCTGCCGGCTGCATGCGGCGGCACTGGCCGGGCTGGAGGCCGACGCGCCCGCCCAGCCGCCGCTGGAGCTGCTGACCCAGCTGGCCCGCCATGCGCTGGGCGCCGCCGATCGGCCCAAGGCCATCCGCTACGCGCTGGAGGCCGGCAAGCGCAGCACCATGATCTACGCCAACGAAGAGGCCGCGCGGCTGCTCGAGATCGGAATGGCGCTGGCGAGCGAGGCCGGCGATCCGTCCCTGGTGGACTATTTGCGGTTCCTGGCGGACGTATACCGCGTCACCGGTCGCTACGACGAGGCCCTGCCGCTCTACCAAGAGGCCGTGGCGCTGGCCGAGGCGGCCGGCGACGCGCTGGCGCTGGGCCGGCTGTTGGCCTCGCTCGCCAAGCTGCACATGGTGCGCGACCAGCTGGAGGAGGCCCTCGCGGAGGCGCGGCGCGCCCAGGCGGCCAGCCTGGGCCTGGCGCCGGGCCCCGTCACCCTGCGCGCCCTGCTCACGGAGGTGCGCGCGCTGTTCTACCTGGGCCGTACCGCGGAGGCGATGCAGCGGGCCGACGAGGCCCTGGCCGGCGCGCGCCGGCTGGAGCAGAGCACGCTGATCGCCCAGGCGCTGGCGCTGCGCGGCTACCTGGAAGTGGCCTCGCCGGAGCCCGACGTGCGGCACGGCGTCCACCTCTTGCAAGAGGCCACGGCGCGCTTCGCCGAGGTGGGCGATCGCCTCGGGCTGTACAACGCCACCAACCTGCTCGGCAACGCCCTGATGGGCATGGGCGACTACCACGAGGCCTGGCAGGCCTTCGAGGGCACGCGCCAGCTGGCCTTCGAGCTGGGCGCCAAGGACGACGAGACCTTCGCCTGGCTCAACCTGGCCCATGCCGCCTACGAGCTGGGGCGCGTGCCCGAGAGCCGCGAGGCGGCCAGGCGGGCGCGGGAGCTGGCGGAGGCACTGCAGTCCAAGTTCACGATCGGGCTGGCCACCGCCATGGAGGCCTCCGCGCGGGCCCTGGGAGGCGATGCGGCCGGCGTGGAAGCCGACTTCACGGCGGCGCTGGCCCTGGCCCACGGCATCAAGAGCCAGTACCTCGAGGTGCTGGTTCGCCAGCACCAGGTGGAGACGCTGCTCCACCTCGGGGCCTTCGAGGACGCGCTGGCCGCCGTGCAGGGCTGGCAGGCCACCAAGCAGGCGTCCGGCAACACGGAAGGCGCCGCGCGCACCGCCGCGCTGGAAGGTGCGGCGCTGCTCGGACTGGGGCGCGAGCCCGAGGCCGCCGAGGCGCTGGCGCGGGCCCTGGCAGCCGCCGTCGCCACCCACGCCAAGGGCGACGAGGCCCTGGCCCGCACGGGGCTTGCGGCCCTGGCCCTGCACGCCGGCCGGCACGACGAGGCCACTGGCCACGCGGAGGCCGCCCTGCCGCTGGCCCGGCGCATCGGCGCGAAGCTCGTGGCGGCGGAGCTGCATGGCGTGCTGGGCGAGGTGGCGCTGGCCACGGGCAAGGCCGCCGAGCCCCACTTCGAGGCGATGCAGGCGCTGGCCG
>JAQBPE010000349.1 GCA_028287685.1 Cyanobacteria bacterium RYN_339
CCGCCTGTCGCGCCGCCGCCGCCGCCAGCTCCGCCCGTGGCGCCTCTCCCGCCGCCGCCGTCGTTCAGCGTACCTACCCCGCAGCCCACCACGCCGCCGTCCATCAACGTGCCCGCCCCTCAGCCCACGCCCTCGGTTTCGTTGCCGCCGACCAGCACGCCCGCCGTGACCCCGCCGCGCAGCAGCATCCCGCTTCCGGGGTACCTGCCGGCGCCGAACACGACCCTGCCCACGACCCCGCGGCCGAACACGACCCTGCCCACGGCCCCGCGGCCGAACACCAGCCTTCCCACGACCACGCGGCCGTGCCCCCCCTTGCCCACGGCTCCGCGGCCGAACCCCGGCCTGCCCACGGCGCCTCCGCCGCGGACCAGCTTCCCGACCGCGCCGAAGCCCCAACCGGCCCCGCCGCGTACCAGCTTCCCGCCCGCGCCGAAGCCCCAGCCGGCCCTGCCGCCGCGCGTCAGCCTGCCCCCGGCGAAGCCCCAACCCACCTGGGCCGTCTTCGGCGACCCCGTGATCAAGGAGCTGGGCGGCGAAACGGAAACGCTCAACAACACCGGCGGCCGCTACGTCGTCATGGAAAGCAAAGACGGCAGCTACCTCGTGGAGCACGAAGTCATCGAGGAGCAAGGCTCCGCGGCGGGCCGCCGCGACCACCGCAACGGCGCATACACCCAGACCGTGGCCATCCGCCAGGACGGCAACGTGATCGTCTACCGCAACCAGCAGAACGCCACCACCCTGGGCGCCAAGGTCAACCAACTGGAAATCAACGGCCAGCTCGTGGCCGTGCCGGTCAACGGCTCACTGAAGCTCCCCCACGGCGGCGAAATCCGCCGGACCGCGCCGGACCGCGTGTCGAAGGATGGCGTCTTCACCATCCTCTCCGCCCAGGGCGACAAGCTGGAGATCAAGGACCGCGGCAACCACATCGACCTGTACGGCACCCCTGCAGCCAGCCGCAAGCCCGGCGAGCTCGCCGGCATGGCCGGGGCCCTCGATCAGCGCGGCCCGGGGTTCTACCAGCGCACGGGCACGCCCGGTCAGCCCGGCTGGCAGGACCTCAAGAAGCTGCCCGGCGGCCAACTGCGCGGCAGCCAGGCCGATACGGCCTTCGTGCAGAGCTGGCGCGCGGAGGGCCGCGAGAACCTACTCTAGGAGTGGACCGCGGCGGCTTCCGCGGCGGGCAACTCCCGCGGGCCGTCGTAGGCCGAAAGGACCTGCTCGCGGGTGTCGCGCACCAGGTCGTCCATGCGCTCCCGGCCGTAAGTGGCCGGGTCGATGGGCGGGTGGAGCACCAGTTCGTAGGTGCCTGGCCGCATGAACCAGGTCTTGTGGGCCATGATCCGGAAAGCGCCCACCTGCGTGAACGGCACCACCTCGACGCCGGTCTCGACGGCCAGGTGGAAGCCGCCCTTCTTGAAGGGCCCCACCACCCCGGTGCGCGTGCGCGTGCCCTCGGCGTAGACGATCACGATTTCCTTCTTGGCACGCAGCACCTCGCCCGCCGAGATCATGCTCTCGCGAGCCTTTTCGGGGTTCTCGCGGTCGATTGGGATGTTGCCCCAGCGGCCCATCAACCAGCCGTAGATCGGGATCTTGAAGTTCTCCTTCTTCTCGATGGCCACGAAGGGGCGAGGCACGAGGGCCACCATCACGAACGGGTCGAGCATGTTCACGTGATTGCCCACGAAGATGTACGGCTTGTCGGGATCGAGCTGCTCCAGCCCGCGCACCTTCACCTTGATGCCGGCCACGCGCAACGTGGTGCCGAAGACCAGGCGCCCGAAGGCCAGGCTGGTGTGGCGTGGCAGGAAGATCACGCCCAGCACCACGGCGGGGATGCCGAACAGGAAACAGAGCCCAATGATGAAGAGCATGTAGGCGGAAACGATATGCTTCATGACCCTAGTGTAGCGTAATCGCCCGCTATACGCCCGGGGCCGTATATAATGGTGCGCTCGATCCCCCGGAGGTCACCTTGGGCTTAGCCGCCGTCGTCCCGCCCCCTGCGCCCGATCGCTCCGCCCAGTTGCGGCGCGCCGTGATCGCGTCCGTGATCGGCTCCACGATCGAGTGGTACGACTTCTTCCTCTACGGCGTGGCCGCCGCCCTGGTCTTCCCCAAGGTCTTCTTCCCGACGGTCGATCCCTTCGTCAGCACGTTGACGGCCTTCTCCACCTACTTCGTGGGCTTCGCGGCGCGGCCGTTGGGCGCCGCCATCTTCGGCCACTTCGGCGATCGGATCGGCCGCAAGGCCACCCTGGTCACCACCTTGCTGCTGATGGGTCTCTCCACGGTGGCGATCGGCCTGCTGCCCGGCTATGCCACCCTCGGCATCTGGGCCGGCGTGATCCTGGTGGTGCTGCGCACGCTGCAAGGCATCGGGGTGGGCGGCGAGTGGGGCGGCGCGGTGCTGGTCACCATGGAGTGGGGCAGCAGCTCCGGCAAGCGCGGCTTACTCACCAGCGGCCCCCAGTTCGGCGTGGCGCTGGGCTTGGTGCTGGCGAACGGCGCCGTGGCCATGATGAACAACCTGGCGGGCCCCGGCTTCCTGGAGTGGGGCTGGCGCCTGCCCTTCCTGGCCAGCGTGGCGCTGATCGGCGCCGGCCTGTGGATCCGCCTGGGGCTGGAGGAGACGCCGGTCTTCGCGCAGCTCAAGGCCAGCGACAAGCTGGAGAAAACCCCGGTCAAGGAAGTGCTGCGCCTGCACTGGCGCGAGGTCTTGCTCACGGCGCTGGCGCGCACCGGCTCGCAGGGCCCCTATTACATCTTCACCACCTACGTGCTGGTCTACGGCACGGAGGTGCTGAAGGCCGACCGCGCCTTGCTGCTGAGCGGCGTCATGGCCGCCTCGATGATGTCGATGGTGACCCTGCCGCTCTGGGCGATGTTGTCCGACAAGGTGGGGCGGCGCAACATGATCCTGGCCGGCGCGGCCGCCATGGCGCTCTGGGGCTTCGCTTACTTCACGCTGTTAGACACGCGCCTGCCGGCCGTGATGATGGTGGCCGTGATGCTGTCCCTGCCGATCCACGACATGCAGTTTGGCCCGTTGTCGGCCTTCATCGCGGAGTCGTTCACGCCGCGCCTGCGTTACAGCGGCGCCAGCCTGGGCTACCAGTTGTCCTGCCTGACGGCGGGCGGTCCCGCGCCCTTGATTGCCCTGTACCTCATGCACCGCACGCACTCGTCCACCGCCATCGCCTGCTACATCGGCGTCTCCGCCCTCATCACGATCGTGGCCGTGCTGCTGCTGCCCGACCGCACGCACCAGGACTGCGACCGGGAGTACGACGAGGTGCCGGCGTGAAGAAGGCGCTGGTCGCGTTGGGGGCCGTCGTGCTCCTGGCGGCGTCTTCCGTGGGCTTCGTGGGCTGGGCGGCGTCCGGCACGATCGTGGCCCCGCCGCGCCTGAACCACCCGGACGATCCCGCGCGCTACGGCCTGAAGCCGGAAGCCGTCACGATCGCTTCGGCGGTGCCGCTCAAGGGCTGGCTCTTCAAGCACCCGGACGACAAGGGCCGGGCCGTGTTGTTCGTGCACGGCTGGGGCAGCCACACCCAGCACATGCTCAAGGACTACGTGCGCTGGCTGGCCGCGCGCTATACGGTGCTCGCCTTCGACATGGCCAACCACGGCCTCAGCCCGGACGGCGTGACCACGCTGGGCCCCCATGAGGTCGCGGACGCGCACGCCGCGGCGGACTTCCTGAAGGCACACGGCTACAAGCGCCTGGGCGTGCTGGGGACGTCGATGGGCGGGGCGGTGGCCATCGACCTGGCGGCAGAGGACGGGGCGATCGCCGCCGTCGTGACGGACGGCGCGTTCTCGCGCCCCGCCAACGTGCCCTACGGCCACTTCGTCCGACACGGCTACCCGTTCGCGGGGCTGTTGGCCGCGAGCACGGAACTGATGATTGGCCTGCGGTCCGGCACCAACCCGGAAACCGAGGCCGCGGTGACCCACGTGGCGCGCATCGCGCCGCGCCCCTTGTTGCTGATCCACGGCGACCAGGACCATGTAATCTCACCGGACAACGCCCAGACGCTCTTCGCCGCCGCCGGCGCGCCGAAGCAGCTCTGGATGGTGCCGGGGGCCGACCACATGTCGGAGATGGACCGCTGCCCGCATGCGCTGGCGGCGGCGGAATACGAGCGGCGCGTCGAAGCGCTGTTCGATGCGTTGTAGAGAGGAACCCTGACCATATGCTGCGAGTGATCCTTTTCGGCCTGGGCCCCATCGGGGCGGCGATCGGCCGGCTGACCCAGGACAAGCCCAACATGAAGATCGTGGGCGCGATCGACGTCGACCCCGCCAAGGTTGGCCAGGACGTGGGCCGCGTGATCGGCTTGGACCGCGACTTGGGCGTGGCCGTCTCGTCGGACGCCGCCGAAGTGCTGGCCGTGCCGGCGGACGTGGTGCTGCACTGCACCGGCAGCTACCTCGAGCAGGTGAAGGACCAGCTGATCCAGTGCCTGCGCGCGGGCAAGAACGTGGTCTCGACCTGCGAGGAGCTGTCCTACCCGCGCCGCAAGCACCCCGCGCTGTCCGCGGACCTCGACCAGGTCGCGCGCGACAACGGCGTGACGCTGCATGGCACGGGCGTGAACCCCGGCTTCGTGATGGACAAGCTGCCCCTCACCCTGACCTCCGTGTGCCAGCAGGTCGATCGGGTGGACGTGACGCGCATCGTGGATGCCGGCAAGCGCCGCCTGCCGTTGCAGAAGAAGGTCGGCGCCGGGATGAGCGAGGTTGAGTTCCGCCAGCAGGTGGACGCCGGCGTGATCAAGCACCACGGCCTGCCGGAGTCGGCCGCGATGATCGCGGACTACCTGGGTTTGCCGATCGTGAAGATCGAGGAGACGATCGAGCCCGTGATGGCGACGGCCGTCGTGACCACGGAGTACCTGACGGTGCAGCCCGGCCAGGTGGCCGGCGTGAAGCAGATCTGCGAGGCCATGGGTGACGGCAAGGTGCTGGTGCGCTTGGAGCTTCAGATGTACGTGGGCGCGCCTGACGCCGCGGACACGGTGCGGGTGCACGGCAAGCCCGACCTCACACTAACGATCCCCGGCGGCACCCACGGCGACCTGGCCACCGCCGCCGCGGCCGTCAACGCGGTGCCCCTGGTGGCGGAGGCCCGCGAAGGCCTGCGCACCGCCGCGGACCTGCCCGTGCGCTTCGCCCCCGGCAAACTGGCGGAGGTCCTGGCGTGACGGAGCGCGCGCTCGCCCCGAGCACGCCCCGCGCGGCCGACGGCCTGGTCTGGATCGACGGCGACATCCGCCCGATCGACGGGGCCACCGTGCCCCTGGAGGACCGTGGGTTCATGTTCGCCGACGGCGTGTACGAGGTGCTGCGCGCGTATGCCGGGCGGCTCTTCGCCACCCATGACCACCTGGAAAGGTTGGCGCGCAGCGCCGCCGGCATCCGCCTGGCGCTGCCCCTGACCACGCCGGAAATCGGCGAGGTGGTGGTCGAATTGATGGAGCAAACGGGCCTCGGCGACGCGGAGGTCTACATCCAGGCCACCCGCGGCGCTGCCCGCCGCAACCACCTCTTCCCGGACGTGCCGGGCCGCCTGGTGATCTGGGTGCGGCCGCCGCGCGCCATGAATGCCGACCTCTGGGCGAAGGGCTGCAAGGCCATCACCCTGGTCGACGAGCGCTGGGCCCGTTGCGACCTCAAGACCGTGTCGTTGCTGCCCAACGTGCTGGCGAAGCAAGCTGCCTACGACGCGGGTGCCTACGAGGCCGTGTTGGTGCGGGACGGCTTCGTCACGGAGGGCTCGGCCTCTAACTTGTTCCTGGTCTTGAACGGCGAGTTGGTCACGCCGGTGGCCGACAACCGCATCCTGCCCGGCATCACGCGCGCCCATGTTCTACGGTTGGCCGAGCGCCTGGAGATCCCATTCGTAGAGCGTAACGTCTGCGATGACGAGTTGCCGTTGGCCCAAGAGCTGTTCTTTACCAGCACCTCGCTGGAGGTATTGGGCGTGGCCGAGTTGGACGGGCGCGCGCTGGCGGCCCCCGGGCCGGTGACGACGCGGCTGGCGGAGGCCTTTGCGGGGCACGCGCGAGGAAACTAGCTGCGAGCTACTGCCTTTCAATTTGTGAACCCCCGCTCGGGGCGAGCTTGAGATCTGACGCCAGACACGAGATAATGGGTACTTGCTTGTTCGCCCCAAGAGTCGGAGTTCACCTTGTCACCGCAGCTAGCCTCGCCCGTAGATGCCGCCGAGATGCGGGCCTTGCTGTACCAGCTGGGAACCTCCGTGCAGCTGCCCGATGGCGCCGCGGCCCCGGCTTGCCGCCCCGAGCAGCTGGGCAGCGCGGCCTTCCGGCAGGCCCACGGGCTGAAGTACGCCTACGTCGCGGGCGCCATGGCCAACGGGATCGGGTCCGCGGAGATCGTGATCGCGATGGGACAGGCCGGCATGCTGGGCTTCTTCGGCGCCGGCGGGTTGGGCTTGGAGCGCGTCGAGGCGGCCATCCAGCAGGTGCAGGCCGCCCTGGGGGACAAGCCCTACGGCTTCAACCTCCTGCATGCGCCCAACGAGCCCGACCACGAGGCCGCGACGGTCGAGCTGTACCTCAAGTACGGCGTGAAGCTGGTGGAGGCCGCGGCGTACCTGGACCTCACCTTGCCGCTGGTGCGCTACCGCACGGCCGGCATCCACCGCGGGCCGGACGGCCAGGTGGTGGCGCCTAACCGCGTCATCGCCAAGATCTCGCGGGTCGAGATCGCCAGCAAGTTCTTCTCGCCGCCGCCGGCCAAGTACCTGCAAGAGTTGGTGCAGCGCGGCGACCTCACGCCGGAGCAGGCGGAGATGGCCGCCACCGTGCCCGTGGCGCAAGACCTGACGGCCGAGGCGGACAGCGGCGGCCACACCGACAACCGGCCCGCCCTGACGCTGCTGCCCACCATGCTGGCGCTGCGCGACCGGCTGCAGGCCCAGTTTGCCTACGCCGGCGGCCTGCGCGTCGGCGCGGCGGGCGGCATCGCGACGCCGGCCTCCGTGGCGGCCGCCTTCGCGATGGGCGCGGACTTCGTGGTGACGGGCTCGATCAACCAGGCCTGCCACGAGTCGGGCTCCTCCGACGACGTGCGCAAGATGCTGGCGAGCGCCCAGCAGGCCGACACCGCGATGGCGCCCGCGGGCGACATGTTCGAGATGGGCGTGAAGGTGCAGGTGCTCAAGCGCGGCACGCTCTTCGCGATGCGCGCTCAGAAGCTCTACGAGCTGTACCGGGCCTATGACTCGTTGGAGGCGCTGCCCGCCGCCGACCGCGAGAAGATCGAGCGCGACCTCTTCAAGGCGCCGCTGGAAACCATCTGGGAGCAGACGGAGGCCTACTTCGCCAAGCGCGATCCGCGCCAGAACGAGCGCGCCGCGCGGGACGCCAAGCACAAGCTGGCGCTGGTCTTCCGCTGGTACCTAGGTCAGTCGAGCCGCTGGGCCAATGCCGGCGAACCCGGTCGCCAGGCCGATTACCAGGTCTGGTGCGGGCCGGCCATGGGCGCCTTCAACGAGTGGTCCCGCGGCACGTTCCTGGATGGCCCCGCTCAGCGCAGCGTGGTGCCCGTGGCGTTGAACCTCCTGGTGGGCGCGGCCGCGCTGACGCGCCTGCATATCCTTAAAATACAGGGCTTCCGCCCCGATCCCCTGCTCGCGGCCCCGTTCGTGATGACGCTCCCCGAGCTCGAGGCCTGCCTGGCTTGAAGAACCCCGAGGTAACCCCGGTCATGTCCCAGCCCCTGTCCCCGCTCGCGATCGTCGGCATGGCCTGCCTCTTCCCCAAGGCGGACGGGCTGAACGCGTACTGGGCCAACATCAAGCGTGGCGTGGACGGCATCACGGAGGTGCCGGCCTCGCACTGGGCGCCGGACGACTACTTCGACGCGGACCCCAAGAAGGCCGACTTCACCTACGCCCGCCGCGGCGGCTTCCTGGACCCCGTGCCCTTCGACGCCGCCGCCTTCGGCATCGCCCCGAACTTGCTCGAGGCGACGGACGCCTCGCAACTGCTGGGCCTGGTGGTGGCCACGGAAGCCCTGAAGAACGCCGGCTACGGCCCGGAGCGTCCCTTCGACCGCAACCGCGCGAGCGTGGTGTTGGGCGTGACGGGCACCTTGCAGCTGGCCATCCCGCTGGGCGCCCGCCTGGGCCACCCGCACTGGAAGAAGGCCCTGGCCGACTGCGGCATCGACCCCGAGACGGCGCAGGAAGTCATGGACCGCATCGCCGACGCCTACGTGCCCTGGCAGGAGAACAGCTTCCCCGGCCTGCTGGGCAACGTGGTGGCCGGCCGCATCGCCAACAAGCTGGACCTGGGCGGCACCAACTGCGTGGTAGACGCCGCGTGCGCGAGCTCGCTCTCGGCGATGCACCTGGCCGCCATGGAGTTGGCCACCGGCAAGGCCGACATGGTGGTGACGGGCGGCGTGGATGCCTTCAACGACATCTTCATGTACATGTGCTTCTCCAAGACGCCCGCGCTGTCGCCCACCGGGGACAGCCGTCCCTTCTCCAGCGGCGCCGACGGCACGATCCTGGGCGAGGGACTGGGCATGGTGGTGCTGAAGCGCCTGGCGGACGCCGAGCGCGACGGCGACACCATCCATGCGGTCTTGAAGGCCATCGGCACGTCCAGCGACGGCCGGGGCAAGGCGATCTACGCGCCCAGCGACGACGGGCAGGAGAAGGCCCTGCGCGCCGCTTACGCGGAAGCCGGCGTCAGCCCGGCCACGATCGAGCTGGTGGAGGGCCACGGCACCGGCACCAAGGTGGGCGATGCGATCGAGCTGGCCGCCCTGGCGCGCGTCTATCGCGAGGCGCGGCCGGAGGGCCGCTGGGTGACGCTGGGCTCCGTGAAGAGCCAAATTGGCCACACCAAGGCCGCCGCCGGCGCTGCCGGGCTGATCAAGGCCGCACTGGCGCTGCACCACAAGGTGCTGCCCCCCAGCATCAAGGTGGAGCGACCGGCCGAGGCCCTGGACGGCACGCCCTTCTCGCTCAACGCCGCGCCGCGCCCCTGGCTGCCGCGCGCGGAGCACCCGCGTCGCGCGGCCGTCAGCGCCTTCGGCTTCGGTGGCAGCAACTTCCATGCCGTGCTGGAGGAGTACCAGCCCACCAAGACCGCTCCCGACTGGGACGGGCGCGTGGACCTGTTGGCGTTGTCGGCGGATTCAAGCCCGGCGCTCGAACAGCTCTTGGAGCGCCACCTGGGCGCGATGACGTTTGACGAGCGCCGCGTGGCTTGCCAGCAGGCTCGCGCCGCCTTCAGCCCGACCGCCCCCCACCGGCTGGTGGTGGTGCTGGACGGGGCCGACCCGATCCAGGTCTTGCAGAGCGCCAAGGCGCAGCTGCGCGAGGGAAGGCCCGCCTGGTCCACGCCGGACGGCGCTTTCTATGGCGAGGGCCCCTGCCCCGGCAAGCTGGCGGTGCTGTTCCCCGGCCAGGGCGCGCAGTACCCCGGCATGGGCCGCGACCTGGGCTGCCTGTTCCCGGCGGCACTCGATGCGCTGACCGCCGCCGAGCAGGCCTTCGAGCTGGGAAGCCTGCTCGACTTCATGATCCCCACCACCGCTTACGATGAAGCCGGCCGGCGGGCCCAGGCCGATGAACTGCGCGCCACCGACGTGGCCCAGCCGGCGCTCGGCGCCTGTGGGCTGGCCGCCTGGAACGTGTTGGCAGGGTTCGGCGTGGCGCCGGCCGCCTTCGCCGGGCACAGCTATGGCGAGCTGGCCGCCTTGTGCGCCGCGGGCCGCCTGACGGGGCCGGAGCTGCACCAGCTGTCCAACCTGCGTGGCCGCCTGATGGCGGGTGACGGCGGCGATCGCGGCTCGATGTTGGCCGTGCGCGCGCCACTTGCGGCCATTGAACAGCTGGTCGCGGAGCAAGGCCTGGACGTGGTCCTGGCCAACAAGAACGCGCCGAAGCAGGGCGTGCTGTCGGGCTCGACGGCCGCCATCGACGCCGCGGAACGCGCTTGTGCCGAAGCCGGGCTGGACACCGCCCGTCTGGTGGTGGGTGCCGCCTTCCACTCGCCGTTGGTGGCGAGCGCGGAGGCCCCGTTGCTGGAGGCGCTGCAGAGCATGGCGCTGGCACCGGGCGCCGAGGTGTATGCCAACACCACCGCCGCCCCCTACCCGGCGGATGCCGCGGAGGCGCGCGCGCTGCTGGCGGGCCAATTGGCCCGGCCAGTGGAGTGGGTCGCGCAGGTCCAGGCCATGGCGGCGGCCGGCGTGCACACCTTCCTGGAAATCGCGCCCGGGGCGCGGTTGACGGGCCTGGTGCGTTCGGTTCTGGAAGATACGGCGCACGCCGTGGTGGCGCTGGACGCCTCCAACGGCAAGCGCGACGGCGTATCCGACCTGGCGCGCGCCTTGGCGCAGCTGGCCGCGCTGGGCCATGCGCTCGACCTGTCGTCCTGGCAGGGCGGCGCGGAGGGCGTGCGGGCGATCGTCGAGCGCAAGCCCCCCAAGATGGCGATCCCGATTTCCGGCG
>JAQBPE010000351.1 GCA_028287685.1 Cyanobacteria bacterium RYN_339
CCCAGCGAGCCGCCGAAGACCGTGAAATCATGGGCGTAGAGGTAGACCAGGCGCCCGTCGATCGTGCCGTGGCCGGTGATCACGCCGTCGCCGGGGATGCGCTGCGGCAAATCCTGGCTGCGGTGCACGCGGTAGCGGTCCAGCTCCATGAACGAGCCAGGGTCTAAGAGCGCCTCCACGCGCTCGCGCGCCGTCAGCTTGCCTCGGGCATGCTGGCGCGCCGCCGCCTCCGGGCCCGCACCGGCGAGAGCCGCTGCCCGCCGCCGCTCCAGTTCCATCAACTTGGCCTTCGTCGTCTGTTCGGGTGCGGTCATGGGGTTACATCGGGTGCGGTCATGGGGTCCTATCGGGCCAAAAGGGTTACTGTGACGTCGTTTCGTGGTACGGTTATATACCCGCTTGCCCGTCGGAAACCCCCTGAACGCCGTGTCCCACCTCGCCACCCGCCATGACGTGACGCCCCTCGCCGGCATGCTGGCCGCGCGGGCCGCCGCCCACCCCGATCGCCGGGCTTTCGTCTTCCTGGAGGACGGCGAGGCCGAGGGCCCCGTGCTGACGTTCGCGGAGCTGGACGCCAAGGCGCAGGCGATCGCCGCGCACATCCGCCTCCACGCCGGCCCCGGCGACCGCGCGATGTTGCTGTACGCCCCGGGCCTGGACTACGTCGCCGCCTTCTGGGGCTGCCTCTACGCCGGCGTGGCCGCCGTGCCGGTCTACCCCCCGCGCGACGCCAAGACGGCGGAGCGGCTGATCGCCATCGCCAAGGATGCGAAAGCCAAGCTGGCGCTGACGACGGGCGAGCTGCTGGCCAAGACCGGGGTGAAGCGTTGGATTGCCCCCGGCCTGCGCCGCATGAAGTGGCTGGCCACGGACGCCGTGCCCGCAGCCGTGGCGCCGCCCGCGCCGGTCGACCCGGCCGCAATCGGGCTGGTGCAATACACCAGCGGCTCGACGGGCGTGCCCAAGGGCGTGCTCGTGACGCAGGCCAACCTGGCACACAACGCCTCGTTGCTGCAAGCCGCCTGGGATGCCAGCGGCTTCGGGCCCCAGCCGCCCACCTTCGCCAGCTGGCCGCCGATGTACCACGACATGGGGCTGATCGGAAAGGTGGTCGTGCCCGTCGCGATGGGCGGCACCTGCGTCTTGATGTCGCCGCTGCACTTCCTCCAACGGCCCGCGCGGTGGCTGGAGCTGATATCGCGCTACCGCGCCGACGTCAGCGCGGGGCCCAACTTCGCCTACGACCTCTGTGCGCGCCGCGTGCCGGCGGACGGCCTCGACCTCTCGTGCTGGAAGGTCGCGCTCAACGGCGCGGAGCCCGTGCGCGCCGACGCCCTGGACCGCTTCGCGACGGCCTTCGCGCCGGCCGGCTTCCGGCCCGAGGCCTTCTACCCCTGCTACGGCATGGCCGAGGCCACGCTCTTCGTGACGGGGGGCCTGGCCCAGGCCGCGCCGACCGTGCTGCACCTCCAGCCGGAAGCGCTGGGCGCCGACCGCGTGGAAGTCGGCGCTGCCGGCCTGCCGGTGGTGGGGGTGGGCAAGCCATGGGGCGACCAGCGCGTGCGCATCGTCAGAGACGGCCAGGCGCTGGGCGAGGACGCCATCGGGGAGATTTGGGTGGCCGGCCCGAGCATCGCTGCCGGCTACTGGCAGCGGCCGGCCGAGACGGCGGAAGCCTTCGGGGGCTACCTCGGCGCGGATGGCCCGTTCCTGCGCACCGGCGACCTGGGCTTCCTGCGGGCCGGCGAGCTCTTCGTGACGGGCCGGTTGAAGGACCTCGTGATCATCCGGGGCCGCAACCTGTATCCCCAGGACCTGGAAGCCAGCGTCGCCGTGGCCAGCCCGGGTCTGCGGGCCGGGGGCGGCGCCGCCTTCGGCGTGACGATCGACGGCGAGGAGCGGCTGGTGGTGGTGCAGGAGGTGGACAAGCGCAACCCGCCGGCCGACGCCAAGGCGGTGCTGCGCGCCGTCCGCGAGGCCTTGGCCGCCCAGCACGACGTCGGCCTGCACGCGCTGGTCTTGGTGCCGGCCGGGGTGCTGCCCAAGACCTCCAGCGGCAAGGTGCAGCGCCACCGCGCCCGCGAACGCTACCTGGCGGGCGCCCTGCCGGCCTGGCAAGCGCCATGACCGCCGCCGCCCTGGAGGCCTGGCTCGCCGAGCAGATCGGCCGCGAGCTGGGCGTGCCCGCCGACGAGGTGGACCCGGACGAGTCCTTCGCGGCCTTCGGGCTGGACTCGCTGCGCGCCGTCGGGCTGGCGGGCGAGCTGGAAACGCTGCTGGGCCAACGGCTGCCGCCGACGCTGCTCTGGGATTACCCGACCATCACGCGTCTGGCGGCCCACCTGGCAGCCCCATGTTGACGCCGTTGCTGGCCGAGTTGGCCGGCCTGGGGGTCAAGCTGGCCGTCGAAGGCGACCAACTGGTGATGCAGGCCCCGCGCGGCGTGCTCACGGCCGAGCTGCGCGGGCGGGTGATGGCCCGCAAGCCGGAGCTGCTGCTGCACCTGGCCGGTCCCACCACGCGCAGGCTGGATTTCAGCCTGTTCTACTTCGCGTCCGAAGCCTCCACCACGCCCGGCGACCCTTACAAGCTCTTGCTGGACGGCGCGCGGTACGCCGATCAGCACGGCTTCCACGCCGTTTGGGTGCCGGAGCGGCACTTCCACGCCCTGGGCGGCCTCTTCCCCAACCCCGCGGTGGCCGCCGCCGCGCTGGCCACGGTGACGCACCGGGTGCAGCTGCGCGCCGGTAGCATCGTGCTGCCGCTGCATGACCCGCTGCGCGTGGCGGAGGAGTGGGCCATGGTGGACCAGTTGTCGGGCGGCCGTGTGGGGCTGTCCTTCGCCTCCGGCTGGCATGCCGATGACTTCGCGCTGGCCCCGGAGCGCTACGCGGAGCGCAAGCGCCACATGCTGGAAGGGCTAGAGACCGTGCGGGCGCTCTGGCGCGGCGAGGCCGTCGAACGCACCGGCGGTGGCGGCCGCCCCGTCTCCGTCCAGACCCACCCACGCCCCACGCGCCCCAGCCCCCCGATCTGGCTTACGGCCGTGACAAGCGCGGAGACCTTCGTGCTGGCCGGGGAACACGGTTGCAACGTGCTGACCTGCTTGTTGGGGCAGGAGCCGGAGGAGCTGGCGGCCAAGATCGCGGCTTACCGCGCCGCCCGGGCCGCGCATGGCCATGATGCCGGCCGCGTCACGTGCATGGTGCACGCCTACCTGGGCGATGACCTGGCCACGGTGAAGGCGCGGGTGCGGCGCCCCTTCAGCCGCTATCTGGAGAACACCTTGGACCTGGTGGCGAACCTCGCCCGCGGGGTCGGCGCCGGCCTGGATCCTGCCTCCCTGCCCGCCGCCGAGCGCGAAGCCCTGTTGGAGCACGCCTTCGAGCGCTATTGGCGCACGGCCGCGCTGCTCGGCACGCCGGCGTCCGTGCGCCCGCTGGTGGACCAGCTGGCCGCCATGGGCGTGGACGAGCTGGGCTGCCTGGTCGACTTCGGGCTGGAGGCCGACGAGGTGATGGCGGGGCTCGGGCGCTTGGCTGCCTTGCAGCTGGCGGTGTCCAAGTGATTGCGGTTGTTGGGCTGGGGTGCCGTTTCCCCGGCGCGGCCTCGCCGGAAGCCTATTGGAAGCTGTTGGCCGAGGGCATCGACGCCGTGGGGCCTGCCCCCGCCGGCCGCGGCCTGGACGAGCACGGTGGCTTCCTCCCCGACGTAGCCAGCTTCGCCCCGCGCCGCTTCGGCCTCTCCGCCGCCGAGGCCGCCATGATGGACCCCCAACAGCGCCTGGCGCTGGAGGTGGCCATGGATGCGCTGGACGACGCGGCGATCGCCCCCGAATCCCTCGCCGGCAGCGCCACGGGCGTGTACATGGGCGTCTCCTCCGCGGACTACGCCCAGCTGACCCTGCGCGACGCCGCCCGCGTCGACGCCTACACCAACGCCGGCGCCGCGGCCAGCGTGATTGCCAACCGGTTGTCGTACCTGCTGGACCTGCGCGGCCCCAGCCTGGTGCTCGACACCGCCTGTTCCAGCTCGTTGGTGGCGGTCCACCAGGCCTGCCGCGATCTCCGGGATGGGGTCACGGACGTGGCGATCGCCGGCGGCGTGAACGTGATCCTCTCTTCGGCAGTCGCGGCCGGCTTCCACGCCGCGAAGGCCACCTCGCCGGACGCGCGCTGCATGGCCTTCGACGCCCGCGCCAACGGCATGGTGCGGGGCGAAGGCTGCGGCGTGGTGGTGCTGAAACGCCTGGACGACGCCCGGCGCGACGGCGACCTGGTCCACGCCGTGATCCGCGGCGGCGCCGTCAATCAGGATGGCCGCACCAACGGCCTCACGGCCCCCAACCGCCAGGGCCAGGAAGCGCTGCTGCGCCAGGCCTACCGCCACGCCGGCGTGAACCCATCAAGCGTCACCGTCGTCGAGACGCACGGCACCGGCACCCCCCTGGGCGACCCGATCGAAGCCGCCGCCCTGGCCGCCGTCCTGGCCCCCGGGCGCACCTCCCCCCTGGTGCTGGGCGCGGTCAAGACCAACCTGGGCCACCTGGAAGCCGCCGCGGGCATCGCGGGCCTGATCAAGGCCGTGCTGGCCCTGCGCCACCAGGCCTGGCCGCCCAACCTCCATTACACGGCGCCCAACCCGCACATCGACCTGACGGGACTGGCCATCCCCACCACGCTCACGCCCTTGCCGTCCGACCCCATCATCGGCGTCAGCGCCTTCGGATTCGGCGGCACGAACGCCCACCTGGTCCTGGCCGCCGGGACGCAGGCGCCCGAATCGACGGGCCTCCCGCCCCACGTCCTGTTTCTCTCCGCCAAATCCCCCGATCTCCTGCCGGCTTACGCCGCCGCCATCGCCCCCGCCGGCTTGGCCGGCCTCTGCCACACCGCGGCCCACCGCCGGCACCATCACCGCAGCCGCGTGGCCCTGGTTTTCTCCACCTCCGACGAGCTGCAGGGGCAGCTCTCGGCGTTGCCCGATCCCTTCCGCGCCCCCGTCCGCCCGCCCAAGCTGGCCTTCATCCTGCCGGGCATGGGCTCGCAGCAGCCCGGCATGGGCAAGGCGTTGCTGGCCGAGCCGGCGTTCCGGGCCGCGATCGAGGCCTGCGACGTCGCCATGCGCCCGCATCTCGGCTGGTCGCTGCTGGCCGAGCTGGAGGCGGCCGACCCGGAGCGGCAAGCCCGCGGCGACGTGGCCCAGCCGCTGGTCTTCGGCCTCCAGGTGGGCCTGGCCGCCCTCTGGGCCTCGTGGGGCGTGCGGCCGGATGCGGTGATCGGCGCCAGCCTGGGCGAAATCGCCGCCGCCTACCTGGCCGGCGCCCTGACGCTGGACGAGGCCGCCCGCGTGGTCTGCGTGCGTGCGCGGGTGATGATGGAGCGCGCCGGCGAAGGCGGCATGGCCGTGGCGGGCGTGAACCCGGCCGAGGCCGAGGCGCTGTTGGCCGCCCAGCCGGGCCGGGCCTGGGTAGCGGCCCACAACGCCCCGGACCAGGTGCTGGTGGCGGGCGAGTTGCCCGCGTTGGAGGCGCTGATCGTGGCCTTGGAGGGGCAGGAGCGCTTCGGCCGCATCGTGCGCGGCGCCCAGGTGGCCTCGCACAGCCCGATGGTCGAGCCCCTACGCGCGCCCCTGCAAGCCGCCCTGGGCCGCGTGGAGGCCCGGCCCGCTGTCCTGCCGATGGTCTCGACCGTGGAGGCGCGGCGGCTGGGCGACGACCTGCTCGACGAGACCTACTGGTGGCGGAACATGCGCGAGCCCGTACGCTTCGCGCCCGCAATCGCGGCGCTGGAGGCCGAGGGCCCGCATGTGTACTTGGAGCTCAGCGCCCATCCGTCGATGACGACGGCGATCGCCGCGTGCGGCCCCGCCCAAGTCGCGGGATCGCTGCGCCGCGGCCGCCCGGAGCGCCTGGCCGTGCGCGAGGCCCTCGCCACGCTCTATGGCTGGGGCGTGGCCCTGGACTTCGACGCGATCGTCCCGCGTGCCGTCCCCGTCCCGCTCCCGCCCATCCCCTGGCCGCGCGAGCGCTGCTGGGTGGGCGAGCAGGCCGTGGCCGAAGCCGTGGTGCCGCAGGCCGGCACGCTCGACCGCGGCGCCCTGCTGGCCTTGCCGCCGGCCGAACGCCGCGACGCATTGGTAACGGCCTTGCGCAGCCACGTGGCGCGGATCTTGGTGCTCTCGCCGGCGTTGGTCGACGTGGACGAGCCGCTGACCAGCCTGGGCGTCGGGTCGTTGATGGGCATGGAGCTGAACAACCGCCTGGAGCGCGAGTTGGGCGTGCGGCTGCCGGTGGCCCGCCTGCTGGCCGGCCCCAGCGTGGCGCAAATCGCGGACGAGGCGCTGATCCAGCTCGCGGGCGGGGATGCGGAGAGTGTGATCCCCGTCGGGCCCGCCACGCCCACCGCGCCGATGTCGCCGGCCCAGCGCCGGCTCTACTTCCTCGCGCGCCTGGCACCAGACGCTGCCGCCTACAACATCCCGGCCGCCGTGGCGCTGGAAGGCGCGTTGGACGCCGGCGCGCTCGCCCGGGCGCTGGATGCGGTGGTGGCCCGCCATGCCGCCCTGCGCACCACCTTCGTGCCCGACGAGGCCGGCGAGGCCGTCCAGGCGATCGCCCCGGCCCTGGTGCTCGACCTGCCGGTGATCGACCTGCGCGACGTGCCGGTGGCCGAACGCGAGGCCGAGGCGCGCGCCATCGCCGCCGACGAGGCGCGCCAGCCCTTCGACCTGGCCACCGGCCCGCTCCTGCGGGCGTTGGTGCTTCGGCTGGATGGCCAGCGGCACTGGCTGCTGGTGACGTTACACCACCTGGTGGCGGACGGCTGGAGCCTGGGCCTATTGCTGCGCGAACTGGCGGCCGCCTACCAGTCGGCGCTGGCCGGACGCCCGCCCGCGCTGCCGCCCTTGACGGTGCAATACGCCGATTACGCGCGCTGGCAGCTGGCGCGCGGCGACCAGGACCAGCACCTGGCCTTCTGGCGCGAGCACCTGGCCGGCGCGCCCCCGTTGTTGGCCCTCCCCACGGATCGGCCGCGCCCGGCCGTCCAGCGCTTTCACGGCGCCGTTGCCGGCAAGATCCTGGCCCCCGAGCTGGTCCAGGCCGTCGAGGCGCTGGCCCGGCGGGAGCAGGCCACGCCCTTCATGGTGCTCTACGCGGCCTTCGCGGCCTGGCTGGCACGCGCCGCCGGCCAGACGGACCTGGTGGTCGGCACGCCGATCGCCGGGCGCGACCACCCCGGGCTGGAGCCGCTGATCGGCTTCTTCTTGAACACCCTGCCGTTGCGCCTTTCTCTGGCCGACGACCCCGCCTTCACGGCCCTGGTGGCGCGCGCCCGGGCCACCGTGATCGCGGCCTTCGAGCACCAGGACGTACCCTTCGAACGCCTGGTGGAGTCCTTGCCGCTGGAACGCGGCGGTGGCCACGCGCCGGTCTTCCAGGTCATGTTGGCGCTGCATGCCCCCGTGCGCGGCGTTCGCGTCGGCGACCTGGCGCTCCAGCCGCTGGAGATCGACCACGGCACCGCCAAGTACGATCTCACGGCCGCCTTCCTCGAAACCGACGCCGGGCTGCGCTGCGCCTTCGAGTATGACGCCGACCTCTTCGACGCCGCCACGGTCGAGGCCTGGCTGGGCCAGTTCCAGGCGCTGTTGGCGTCGGCCGTTGCCAGCCCCGACACCACCGTCGCTCGCCTCCGTTTGCTCGACGCGCCCAAGGAGGCTGCCGTGCTGGCGCTCGGCAGGGGCCCGGCCCTGGCGCCAAGCCCCGGTCCCTGGTGGGGGCCCATTGCCGCGCGTGCGGCCACCCATCCAGGGGATCCTGCCGTCCAGGACCCGCATGAGACCCTCACCTACGCGGAGCTGGACGCCCGAGCGCGGGCGCTTGCGGCCACCTTGCCTACCGGCGGCGGCCCCGTCGCCGTCCTGCTACCGCGCTCCGTCAGCATGGTGGTGGCCTGGCTGGCCGCGGCCTACGCCGGCGCGCCCTACCTCCCGCTGGACCCGGACGCCCCGGCTGCCCGCCTGGAGCAAATCCTGGCCGACGCAAAGCCAGCGGTCGTGCTGCGTGACGCCTCGGTCGCCCCACCCGCCGCGTTCACCCCGATTCCCGGCGACCTGGCCTACCTGATCTACACCTCCGGGACCACGGGGCGGCCCAAGGGCGTCGTCATCCCGGACGCGGGCCTGAGCGCCTTGATCGCCTGGCACTGTCAGGCTTACTGCCCCGGCCCGGGCACACGCATGGCCCAGGTGGCCAACCCGGGCTTCGACGCCGCGGCCTGGGAGGTCTGGCCCGCGCTGGCCGCCGGCGCCACCGTCGTGATCGCGCCGGACGACGCGCGCTCGCC
>JAQBPE010000398.1 GCA_028287685.1 Cyanobacteria bacterium RYN_339
GCACGTTGCAGGCCCAGGGCGACGAGGATGCGGGCGAACATGGCTTACAGGCTCAGGTTGCTGGAGCGGGTGTTGCCGGCGCAGGCGTTCTTGTCGCGGGGACGCGTGCCGTCCTTGGTGGACGAGCTGTTGCCCTTGTCCTCGACGTTGTTGGGGTTGTAGGCACCCTGGAGGCCGATGTAGTCGAAGCGGGGGGTGTCGATCGTCAGGTTCATCGTGGGCCTTCTTCTCTCTCGTTCGGGACAAGAGGATGATAGGCGGCGCCGTTCACAGGGGGCTCACAACCGAGCTTGCGGACGTTAATTTTGCGTTAATTCACCCGGCCGGGTAGAAAGGCCGCGTGACGCAAGCTTGGATCATGCAAAGCAAGTTGTCCGCGCCGACGCCGCCGGCCGGCTGGATCGAGCGCGGGTTCGTGGATGCGGGCCCGCCGGTCCAGGTGTTGGCCGCGGGACCGGGCTACGGCAAGACCCTGGGCTTGCTGGCGCTCTGGAGCCCTGCACCCATGCGGCTCTGGTACGGGCTGGAGTCCGACGACGCCGACGTCGCGACCTTCTTCCACCACCTGGTGGCCGGCATGCGCGTCCACATCCCGGACTTCGGCGAGGAGATCCTGGCGCTGGTGGCGGCCTCCAAGCTGGATGCCAAGCTGCTCTGGCAGCGCTTCTTCCAGGCCGTGGCCGCCTACAACCTGCCGGGCCTGGCGCTGGCGCTGGACGACGCCCACCACCTGGCCGAGGGGGACGCGGAGATCCTCCAGGGCCTGGGCGCCATCCTGGGCAAGCTGCCGCCCGGCGTCCAGGTGCTGATCGCGAGCCGCAAGCGCCTGCCGATCCCGCTGGCGCGGCTGCAAGCCCAGGGCCAGGCGCGCGTGCTGGGCCCGGAGCAGCTGCGCTTCTCCCCGGCGGAGACCCAGCTGCTGCTGCAGCGCCGCGCCGGCGACGGCCCGATCCCGGAACCCTGGAAGCGCCAGGCGGAGGCCCTGGAGGGCTGGCCGCTGGGCCTGGACCTGGTGGTGGCAGGCGTGGGCGCCTCGCTGGCCCCCGGCACGGAGGTGCTCTCGGAGTTCATCGCGGAGGAGCTGTACGGCGTGCAGCCGGCCGCCCGCCGCGCGTTCATGGTGCGTGCCGCGCTGCTGCACGAGCCGTCCGCGGAGGCCCTGCAGGAGCTGCTGCCCGGCCAGGACGTGGAGCTCCATTTGGCGGCGCTCGAGGCCGACCAGCTGGTGGGCCGCGTGGCCCGTGCCTCGCATGGCGCCAAGGTGGGGGGGGCGCCGGAGGCGCGCTACCGCTTCCCGGGCTACCTGGCCGACTTCCTGCGGCAGGAGGCCCGCCGCAGCGTGCCGGGCGCGGAGCTGGCGGACTTGCACCGGCGCGCGGGCGCCTACTACCGGCTGCGCGAGCTGGACGAGTTGGCGCTGCCCCACCTGATCGCGGCCGGCGAGTGGCCGGAGGCCGTGGCCGCCTGCACGCGCAGCTTCCCGACCATGAGCACCTACGGCCGCAAGGCCGCGATCCAGCGGTTGATCGCGTCGTTCCCGGCCGACGTGGTCAAGCAGGAACCCTACTTGTTGTTGTGGCAAGGCAACGCGATGGTGCGCGCCTTCGACCTGGGTGGCGCGCGCGAGGCCTACGAGCAGGTGCGCAAGCTCTACCAGGCGCGCGGCGACGGTGCGGGCGACCTGAAGGCGATCGTGCGCATGATCAATGTGGCCGTCTGGACCGGCGACGAGGCCGGCGTGGCCGCCCTGACCGCCGACGCGCTGAAGCTGCTGCCGGGCGGCCTGCCCGAAGACGTGGCGGACTTCCACCTGGCCCGTGCGCTGGTGGCGGAAGGCAACGGGGACCCCAAGGGCATGCGCGAGCACAACGAGGCGGTATTGGGCGTGCCGGTCGAGGCCAGCGTGGAGGTGGCCGCCTGCCGCGTGATCGCGCTGATCAACCTGACGACCTGGGGCTTGCAGCACGGCGCCCTCGAGCGCGCGGAAGGCACCGTGCGCGAGGCGCTGGCGCTGGCCGAGCAGTGGCGCTTCTACGGCAACCACCGCCTCGGCACCTTCATGCGGGCGCTCTTGCACCTGATCCAGGGCCAGCCGGAGGGCGTGGCGATGCTGCAGCAACTGCCGCCCTTCTGGGAAGACGCGCTCTCGTTCATCGAGCTGGGCGTGGCGCTGACGATCCAGGCCTACGCCCTGCAAGCCCAGGGCGAGCCCAAGGCGGCCGAGGAGGTGCTGCGCAAGTCGTTGGTCCTGTTCGAGCGCTCGGGGTACCTGGATGCCCGCAAGGTGCCCCTGGAGCGCCTGTTGTGGGTGGCCCTCCAGCGCGCCCAGCCCGCGCGCGTGGAAGGCCTGATCGACGAGTACGCCCCTGGCGGCGGCGCCCCGGGCGCCAGCCTGCACGACCTCGCCTTGCGCGTGCCCCTGGGCCGCGCGTTGCACCAGCTGGGGCGGTCGGCCGAGGCGGTCACGGAGCTGGAGGCCGCCATCACCGGATTCGACCGGTTGGAAGCCCGCCTGGAGGCCGCCCGCGCGCGGTTGTACCTGGCCGCCGCGCTGGGCGAGCCGGCCCGCGCCCGCGAGGTGCTGCAAGCCGCCAACGACGCCATCGCCGCCCACGGCTTCGCCTTCCTGCGCGAGCAGGACGCGGGGCTCTGGGAGGAGCTGCGCCGCCTGGACGCCGTCGAGGCGCCCCCTACCGCCGGCCTGCTCTCGATCACCTGCCTGGGCCCGATGGAGGTGCGCAAGGACGGCGTGCTGATCGACACCTGGCCCCGCCGCAAGGCCAAGGTGGTGCTGGCGGCCCTGGCCATCTACCGGCGCGGCGTGGACGCCATGGACCTGGCGGAAATCGTCTCCCAGGGCGAGGTTTCCTCCGGCACGATGCACTCGTTGCAGATGTCCGTCTCGGCGCTGCGCAAGGTGCTGGAGCCGGACCTCAAGGGCACCTCGGCCTACGTCTCGCTCAAGGACGATCGCTACCTGCTGGACTGGGGGAAGCTCGAGTCGCTCGACCTGACGGCCTTCGACCAGGCCTACGACGAGGGCATGGGCCTGCGCCAGGGCAAGCCCTTCGACGCCGCCGAGGCCTTCGAGAAGGGCCTGGCCCACGCCCGCGGGCCGCTGTTGTCCGACGGGATGTTCGCGGGCTCCTTCGAGTCCGAGCGCCAGCACTACCGCACGCGCGCGCTGGACGCGCTGCTCTGGCTGGGCGGGCATTACGGCAGCCTGATGCAGAACGCCAAGGCCGAGAGCGCCTTCGGCCGCGCGGTGGCCCTGGCGCCGACCGACGAGGACACTTACCTGGCCTTCATGCGCCACTTCCGGGCCAACGGTCGCGCCGATCGGATCCGCCAGCTGTATTGGGACTGCCGCAAGGCGATGAAGGCGCAGCTGGGGTTGGCGCCGAGCCCGGCGTTCGAGGATGCGTACAAGGCGATGGGGGCTTTCTAGGGCGCCGTCGGGCATCCGCCAGCATGTGCGACGGGGGCAAACCCTTGGGGGGGTGTGCTCGGCTAGTGGGTGCCCGCATGCACGTTTGCTATAATGTTACGCCTGGCGAGGTGGGATTCGTTTGGGGATGCACGCGGGAACTTTTGCCAAGGCTGCTTTTCGGTGGCAGTGCATTGGGTTGGCACTGCCCTTCGCGTGAAGACCGTAACATTAGAGCAAAACTACAGGCGGGCCCCATCTGATCAAGCACGCACCCCCATGGCCGTCCAAGCGGCAGCAGATCACCGTAGACGCAACGCTCCAGGGTGCTTGAGCTTGCCGGTCCAAACACGGGCCCTGCTCATTCATCCCAGGTCGAGTTGTCCGTGGCGCTCCAGTCGGTGCACTCTTGTCCCTTGCGGTCCCGCAAGATGCGCGCCACCAGCACCGTCAGCTCCTCCGGCGTGAAGGTCTTCAGCATCATGTTGGCGACCTCCCAGTACTTGAGCTTGGAATAGCCCCGCGCGCCCACGGCTCGCAAACAAGCGTGCAGCTCGTCCCGCCACAACAGCCGCACCACCCAGCGGTAGTTGGGCTGGGGGTTGGGGCCCGCCTCGCGCAGCTCCGCGAAGCGCGCCAGGCCGTCGTCGTCCACGGTGGCCAGCCAGATGCCCCACCACGGCGGCACGATTGCCAACGCCGGACCCAGCAGCTTGGGGCCCACCACCAGGGTCATGCGGTGGAAGACCAGCGAGAAGTGCTTGGCCTGGGCCGGCAGGCGCGAAAGCGTGTCCTGATCGCTCTTGATCTCGTAGCCATGCAGTTCGTGGGTGATCGCGCAGATATCCACGCGGAAGTCGCCGTGCTTGATGCCCAATTCGTCGATCAGCGCCGTGCCGGGCTCGTTCAGGCGCGCGTTCAACGCATCGCGGATCGCCCGCTCCCGTGGGGCGTGCAGCAGCATCGGGCTAGAGCCAGATGTCGGCGATGGGCTTGACCTTGGCGGCGTCCTCGAGCGGGGGCAGCCCCCAGTTGTCCGTAAGCGTGCGGCAGAAGTTGTAGTGATCGGTGGGCACCGCCGACACGAAGCCCGGCTTGATGCCGCGGCCGTAGAAGGTGGTCAGCACCTCGTTGGAGAGCGTGTAGGACTCGTCCCACGTCACCATCAGCACGGGGAACTTGCCCTGGGCGTCTGGCGTGTTGAACCACTTCGAGCCGTCCAGCTTGGCGATCAGCTCCTTGAGGTGCTGGTCCACCACCGCCATGGGCCCGTCGTGGGCGTCGTTGTCGTCGTCATAGCCCAGGTACACCTGCACGTGCTCCGGCAGGCCCTCCGGCTGGAAGACGTCCTTGCGCACGGTGACAGGGCTCTTCATCTCCACGTACGGGTCGTGGCGCAGCGCCGGCACGCCCGCCACGTTCCAGTCGATCGTGGGCACGCCCAACGGCGCGATCACGCTGGCGAAGGTAGGCTTGGGCTCCTGGTAAAGCTCCGCGTGCGTCCAGAAGTTGCCCGCCACCATCACGCGGTAGTTGGGCCCGGAGGGGTGCGTGATGGCCTTGTAATGCTGGAAGCTGGCGCCCTTCTGGATCATCAGCTGCTCCGAGGCCAACGCCTTGGCGGCGTCCACGCCATGGTTCTCCATCACCGCCCAGACGATCGACGAGAAGTAGCGCGCGGCAGGCAGCGGGCCCACGGCTTCGCGCACGCCGGGCGCGGTGGCAGGCTGCGCCGTGGCGGCCAGGGGCGCGACGCCGACGCAGGCAGGCAGCGAGGCGAGGGCGGCGGCGACCAGGCAATGACGGATCATGGACAAGCGGGGGCTCCTTCGGGACGGGTCCGTCGATTATCGCCTCCAAGGCCCATTCCTTGCTAGGGGCGTCCTAAAGCCTTGAGCAGCTGCGCCCGTGCCGTCGCCAGCCGGTAGCCTTCTTGCACCTCCTGGGCCGCCGCGCTGGTGTAGCCCAGCTGGGCGTCGGCCAGCTCGATCACGCTGCCCACGCCGGCGGCGTAGCGTCCTTCGGCCAGCCGCAGCTGCTCGCGCGCGTTCTTGGTGCTTTCCGCAGCAGCCACCACGGCGGCCTTCTCGGAGGACACGGCCAGGCGGGCCTGTTCGACTTCCAGCTGCAAGGCCTGGCGCTGGCCGTCGGCCTGGGCTTGCAGGCCTTCCAGGGAGGCCTTGGCCTCGTCGAGCTGGGCTTGCTGGGCGCCGCCGGACCAGATCGGCCAGTTCAGGGACAGGCCGCCGGAAATGGTGTTGTTGGCGCCGCTCGCGGGCGCGCCGTTGGAGCCGACGCCGCCGGTCGCGCGAAGGGTGGGGTGGGTGTTGTGGGAGGTGGCGTCGATGCTGAACTGCTGGGCCTGGATTTGGGCGTCGAGGGCGGCCAGGTCCGGGCGGTGGGCGGCGGCTTCCTTGAAGAGCTCCGCCAGGGGCTTTTCTTCGCCCGCCACCACCGGCATCGCTTCCTCCGCCACGTCGTAGCCCGCCGGCCCGGGCTCGCCCATGGCCTGGTCGAGCTGGGCGCGCGAGGTCTCGTAGGCGGCCTGGGCCTTGATCAGCTGCAGGCGCGCGTTGGCAAGGTCCTTGGCGGCCTGGGCGCGGTCGATCGGGGCGCGCGTGCCGATTTGCACCAGCCCGTTGATTTGCTGGAAGTGCTTCTGCTGGTTCGCCAGCGTCTCTTTGGCTACCGCCACCAGCGTGCGGTTGGCCCGCGCCGTGAAGAAGACCGTGCGCACGTCGAGGGCGATC
>JAQBPE010000421.1 GCA_028287685.1 Cyanobacteria bacterium RYN_339
TCGCCTGGCCCTTGAGGTCGTCCGGCCGGCCTACGACCGCGGCCTCGACCACGGCGGGGTGGCTGACGAGCGCGCTCTCGATTTCCATCGTGCCCAGGCGGTGGCCGGAGACGTTGATGACGTCGTCCACACGCCCCATGATCCAGAAGTAGCCGTCGGCGTCCTGCTGGGCGCCGTCGCCCGTGAAGTACATGCCGTCGATTTCCTTCCAGTAGGCGCTCTGGAAGCGGTCCGCATCCTTGTACAGCGTGCGCAGCATGCCGGGCCACGGCCGGCGCACCACCAGGAAGCCGCCCTGGCCGCGCGGCAATTCCTTGCCGGCCTTGTCGACGATCGCCACGTCAATGCCAGGCAGCGGCATAGTGGCCGTGCCGGGCTTGGTGGGCGTGGCGCCGGGGAAGGGCGCGATCATGATGCCGCCGGTCTCCGTCTGCCACCACGTGTCGACGATCGGGCACTGCTCCTTGCCGATCATCTTGTGGTACCAGATCCAGGCCTCTGGGTTGATCGGCTCGCCCACGGTGCCCAGCAAGCGCAGCGACTTCAGGGAGTGCTTGAGCACGTGCTCGTCGCCCCACTTCATGAACGCCCGGATGGCGGTGGGCGCGGTGTAGAAGATCGTCACGCCATGGCGGTCGACCATCTCCCACAGGCGGTCCGGCTGCGGCCAGTTGGGCGCACCTTCGAACATCAGCGAGGTGGCGCCCAGCGCCAGCGGGCCGTAGACCACGTAGCTGTGGCCCGTCACCCAGCCGATGTCGGCGGTGCACCAGTAGGTGTCGGTGTCCTTCATGTCGAAGATCCACTTGGAGGTCTGGGCGGCATGCAGCAAGTAGCCGCCACAGGTGTGCAGCACGCCCTTGGGCTTGCCGGTGGAGCCGCTGGTGTAGAGGATGAAGAGCGGGTGCTCGCTGTCGAGCTCCGCCGCCGGGCAGTCGGCGCTGGCGTCCTTCATGAGGTCGTGCCACCAAAGGTCGCGGCCGTCTTGCATGGCCACGTCGAGGCCGGTGCGCTTGAAGACGATCACGTCCGTTACGCCGGGGGCGCCCTTCAGGGCGTCGTCCACCGTCTTCTTGAGCGGCACCACCACGCCGCGGCGGTAGCTGCCGTCGGAGGTGATCAGCAGCTTGGCCTCGGCGTCGTTCGCGCGGTCCTTGATGGCCTCCGCGCTGAAGCCGCCGAAGATGACGCTGTGGATGGCGCCGATGCGAGCGCAGGCCAGCATAGCAATAGCCGCTTCCGGGATCATCGGCAGGTAGATGATCACGCGGTCGCCCTGCGCCACGCCCTTGGCCTTCAAGACGTTGGCGAACTTGCAGACCTCGTGGTGCAGCTCATGGTAGGTGTAGGTGCGCGTCTCGCCGGGCTCGCCCTCCCAGATGATCGCGGCCTTGTTGCGGCGCCAGGTCGTCAGGTGGCGGTCCAGGCAGTTGGCGCTGACGTTCAGCTTGCCGCCCGTGAACCACTTGGCGAAGGGCGCCTCGCTCCAGTCCAGCACCTGCGTGAACGGCTGCTGCCAGGTCAGCAGTTCGTTGGCGCGCTCGCCCCAGAAGGCGTCCGGGTCCTTGGCGGCGGCATCGCGCAGGGCTTCGTACTCCGCCATCGAGCCCACATGCGCCTGCTCGGCGAAGGCGGGCGGCGGCGGGAACTGGCGGGTCTCGGTCAGGACGGAGTTGATCTCAACGGTCATGCGGTGGCTCCTGCGGGTTGGCTCGCGCGCTGGGCTTCGCACTCTTCGACCGGCTCCAGCCAGATCTCCGAGAGCGTGGGGTGCAAGTGGGGGATTTCGAGGAATTGTTGGCAGGTGGCGCGGAAGTTCATGGCCACGATCATCTCGTGGATGAGGTCCCCGCCCTCCGCCCCGACGACGCAGGCGCCGAGGATCTCGCCGGTGTGGGCGTGCGCCACCACCTTCACGAAGCCCTTGGTCAAGTTGGCCACCAGCGCCTTCCCCTGGTCGTCAAAGGGGTAAGTGCCGACCACGTAGGGGATTTCGCGCTTCCGGCACTCCCGCTCGGAGAGGCCCACGCGCGCGACGTTGGGGTCGCTGAAGATGGCCCAGGCCATCAGGCGGTAGTCGATCGGCTCCAGCTGCTTGCCCAACGCGTGGGTGGCCGCGTGGATGCCTTCCTGGATCGCGATGTGCACGATGTAGTGGCGGCCGGTGACGTCGCCCGCGGCGTAGATGTGCGGCCGGGCCGTCTGCATGTGCTCGTTCACGGGCAGCACGAACGGGTGGACTTCGAGCCCCGCGTTTTCCAGGCCAAGCGGCGCCGTGTTCGGTTGGCGGCCCAACGTCAGCATGATCTCGTCGGCTTCCAACTCCGTGCACTGGTTGTGCCGCAGCACGTGCATGACCTTCTTGCCGTTGCGCAGCTCGAAGCGCTCCATCAAGGCGTGGTTGACGATCGTGATGCCCTCGTCCTCCAGGCACTTCTGCATGGCCAGGGCGACGTCATCGTCCTCGTTGGTCAGGATGCGCTCGCCGCGCAGGACGAAGGTGACCTTCACGCCCAACCGGTGGTAGAACTGGCCCAGCTCCAGCGCGATCACGCCGCCGCCAAGCACCAGCATGGACGCGGGCGGCTTCTCCAGCGAGAGCGCCTCGTCGGAGGTGATGTAGCCGACGTCGCGCAGGCCCGGCACCTCGGGGACATGCACCACGGAGCCCGTGGCGATGACGATCTTGGACGCCGTGATGTGGCGATCGCCTACTTGCAAAGTGTGGGCGTCGATGAACTTGCCGGGGGCATGGATGAAATCGAAGCCGTTCTGGCTCAGGATGCCCTCGCGGCGGTACTTGGCGAACTCTTCGACCCAATGGGCCTTGCGTTCCATGATCTTGGCAAAATCGTAGCCGACGTCCTTCACCAGCACCCCCACCTCGTGGGCGTGCTGCGCCAGGTGCAGCACCTCGCTGGAGCGCAGCAGGGCCTTGGAAGGCATGCAGCCACGCAGGATGCACAGGCCGCCCAGCGGGCCCGGATCCACAAGCGCCGTCTTGGCGCCGAGCTTGGCACCGGTCTTGGCGGCCCAGTAGCCGGCGCTGCCGGCGCCGAGGACTGCCAGGTCATAGTGCGTCGTTGCTGCCATGGCCTTACCTTTCCCGAAAGGAAGTCACATTGTAGACTAAACGGCCTTCTGCTGCGATGGACAGCGTGCACGGCGCCGGATAGGGCGTGAGGTGCGCTTGCACGGCATCGGCTGCGGGTCCAAGCGACGGACCCGCGCACTCAGCCGGGGCGCCGCGTGGTGCCCCAGTTCAACTTGGTCTGCAGCCGGGCGAAGAAGTCGATCTTGTTGATCTTCACCAGCCGCGCGCGGTGGGGGCTGCGCCGGAAGCAGACATGGTCGCCCATGCGCACGTTGACGGCGGTCTGGCCGTCGGCCGACAGCAGCAAGTCCAGGTCGGCCGGGCCCTCCACGATCACGCGGATGTCGCAGGCGTCGGAGATCACGATTGGCCGGGCGGACAGCGAGTGCGGGCAGATGGGCGAGATCACGAACACCGGCAGATCCGGCGTGAGTAGCGGGCCGCCGGCGGAGAGCGCGTAGGCGGTCGAGCCGGTGGGCGTGGAGACGATCAGGCCGTCGGCGTTGTAGGTCGTGAGGTAGTTGCCGTCCACGTAGGTGGCGAGCTCCACCAGGCGCGCGAAGCCGCCCTTGCCGATCACGCCGTCGTTCAGGGCGTGGAACTCGCCCAGCAGCTCTTGCTCGCGGTAGGCCGCCACGGTCAGCATACAGCGGTCTTCCACCGTGAAATCGCCGGCCTGGATGCGCTCGAACGCCGCGGGGAGATCGTTGAAGGCGACTTCCGAAAGGAAGCCCAGCCGGCCCAGGTCCACGCCGAGCAGGGGGATCTCCTTTTCCATGGCCATCCGCGCGGCGGCCAGGAAGGTGCCGTCCCCGCCCAGCACCACCACGAGCTCGGCGTCGCCCAGGGGCTCCGGCTCGCGGGCGTTGATGAAGGTGGCTTCCCAGCCCAAGCCCGCGACCCAGGCCCGCAGCTCGGCCAGCAATACGGGCATGTGGGACTTGGATTCGACGTAGACTACGGCGATGCGCTTCATGGGATCCGCATCATCCTTCCCGTGACGCTTCCCCGTCAAGCGGGAACGATAGCGGGGATGGACCCCTCGCTGCGCCAAACCGCCCTGACCGCTGGGGCGGCCTTCGCCACCGCCCTGCTCGCCGTCTGGATCGTGACCTGGCCGCCCAACCCGCCCGCGGCCGCCCAGCCCGCCCAGGTGCAAGCGGCGGCGCCGCTGCCCGCCGGCCAGGACGCTTACCCGATCTACCGCAAGGTGGCCGACGCGCTGGACACGCCGGCGATTTACCAGGCCAACAAGGCCTTCGAGGCCTTCAAGCAGGGGCCGCGAGGCGCGTTCCCGGGGGCGTGCGCCAACCAGGCCGCCGCCAACCGCCTGCGGTTGCTGGCGCTGGCGCAGGGCCGCAGCCTGGCGGGGGTTCAGCTGCCCCTCGGACCCGGCGTGGCCGTGCCGGTCTACCTCTACACCTCGCTGGGCGAGGTGGCGGCAATGGCCTGCGCCCGCGACCTGGAGGCCCACCACCCCGAGAAGGCCGCGCGCACGGCGGCGGCCGTGATCGACATGAGCATCAAGTTCGCCCGCGCCCGCGGGGCCGGTGGCAGGGTCTATGCCGGGCTGGCCGGCTGCAGCCTGCAGGTGCTGGACGGCCTCGCGACCTTCCGCGCGGAGCTGTTGGCCGCGCCCTCGCCCGTCCTGTACCAACTTGCCCACGAGTTGGACCGCGCCGCGCGCCTGGCGCCGCCGCTCGCCGCGATCCCGCGGGGCGAGCTGACCCGGCTGGCGGGCGAGTGGGACGACGGCCCGCTATTGACCACGCCGCTCTACCGCTTCCACGAGCGCTACGGCCGCGCCCCCACCACCCGCGCCTGGTTGTACCCCGAAACGGGCGGCACGGCCGGCGTAGCGCACGTGGCGGCTGCCGTGCCGCTGATGGAGGCTGCGTTGGCCAAGCGGGACTTCGCCCGGCTGAGGAAGCTGGGCGAGCCGCCCGGGGGCGACGAGTTCCTGCACGGCACCTCCGCCGCCCTGGTCTTCCACCCGGGCGAATACGCGCGCTGGGTGATGTTGCAGCAAGCCGTGGAAGACGTGGGCCGGGGCGCGCAGGCCTGGCAGGCCTTCACCCACGGGATGTCCGACCTCCGGAAGGCGATCGCCGCCGAGCTGGCGCGGCGCTAAAGCGTATTATGGGCCGCAGCCACGACGGTCTGGATGGCCTCGTCGGACAGCGGCTCCGCGCCGGGGCGCCACAGCCCCAAGAACTCGATGTTGCCTTCGGGGCCCTTCACGGGCGAGTGGTCGACCGCCACCAGGCCCCAACCGACCGTGCTGCCGTCTGCGCGCACACCTTTCAAGACCTGGCGGTGTTGGGCCGGGTCGCGCACCACGCCGCCCTTGGCCTGGCCCTTGCCGATCTCGAACTGCGGCTTGATCAAGGTGACGGCCTGGCCGCCATCGGCCAGCAGGGCCGCGAACGCCGGGAAGACCTTGCCCAGCGAGATGAAGGACAGATCGGCCACGATCAAGGCGGGCCGTTCGGGCAGGACCTCGAGGTTGCGCACGTTGGTGCGCTCCATGACCGTGACGCGCTCGTCCGTGCGCAAGGACCAGGCCAGCTGACCGTAGCCCACGTCGACGGCCACCACATGGCGTGCGCCGCGTTGCAGCAACACGTCCGTGAAACCGCCGGTGGAAGCGCCGGCATCCAGCACATACAGGCCCGCCGGATCGATCTGGAAGGTGTCGAGCGCCCGTTCGAGCTTCAGGCCGCCCCGGCTGACGTAGGGATGCACCTGGCCGACGATCTCGACCGCCGCGTCGGCGGCCACTTGCTGGCCCGCCTTGGAAGCGACCTCGCCGCCAATCCTGACCAACCCGGCCATGATGGCCGCCTGGGCGCGCTCGCGGGAAGGGTAGTGACCCAGCGCGACCAACAACTGGTCGAGGCGCTGCTTCACCACCCGTAGTGGACCAGCATGGCGATCATGACGCCGAAGAGGGCGCCGCCGATCACCTCCAGCTTGGTATGGCCGAGCAGCTCCTTCAGGCGCTGCTCGCGCGGGAGCTGGAACTCGCTGAGCTCTTCCATGATCTTGTTGAGGATGGCCGCCTGCTTGCCGGCCGCCTGTCTCAGGCCGGTGGCGTCGTACATGACGATGCTGGCGAAGACCACGCAGACGTCGAAGAGCGGGGTCTCGAAGCCCTGCGTCAGCCCGACGCTGGTGGTGAGGCTCACGACCAGGGCGGTGTGGGAGCTGGGCATGCCGCCCGTGCCCACCGCCACGCGGAAGTTCAGCCGCCGCTCCTTGGCCATGTTCGTGACGGTCTTCAGGCCCTGCGCGCTGAACAGGGCGATCGCGCCCGCCAAGAGCGGCTGGTGCTGCACAAGCCAATCCATCAGGCGACCTGATCCACGACGTAGCCCACGATCGCCCCCAGGGCCGTGGCGCGCTCGCCCCAGCCTGCCAGGGGCGCCAGCGCGCGCTCGCGGGCTTCCGCAAGCCGGCGCCGGGCTTCCGCCAGCCCGTAGAGCGTGACGTAGGTGGCCTTGCCGGCGTCCTGGTCCTTGCCGGGCGTCTTGCCCAGCTCCTCGGCCGTCTTCGTGCCGTCCAGGATGTCGTCCGCGATCTGGAAGGCCAGCCCCAGCTCTTCGGCGTAGGCGCCCAACCGCTGCATGTCGTCCGCGGACGCCTCGCCCAGGATGCCGCCCAGCCGCACCGCGGCTCGGATCAAGGCGCCCGTCTTGTGGCGGTGGATGTACTCCAGCACGTCCGCGGCGACGGCCTGGCCCTCGCTCTCGATATCCACCACCTGGCCGCTGACCATGGCCACGGTGGCCTCCGCCAGCTCGCGGATGGCGGCGAGCGCCAGCTCCGGGCGGTAAGCGGGCGTCAGCTCCGCGGCCAGCAGCACGAACGCATGGGCCAGCATGGCGTCGCCGGCCAGGATCGCGTTGGCCTCGCCGAACACCTTGTGGTTGGTGGGTTTGCCCCGGCGCAGGTCGTCATCGTCCATCGCGGGCAGATCGTCGTGGATCAAGCTCTGGGTGTGGATCAGCTCCACCGCACAGGCGGCGGGCAGGGCCGGGCGCGGATCGCGGCCCAGGGCCTCCAACGTGGCCACGGTCAGCAGCGGGCGCACGCGCTTGCCGCCGGCTTGCAAGCTGTAGCGCATGGCGTCCCATAGCTTGGCCGGCTCGCGGTGCGCGCTCAACCGGTCCAACTCGCCCTCGATGGTCACGCGCCAGGCCTGCCAGTACGTGGGGAGGTCGAAGGCGGCGGCGGGGGGCATCTACGGGAACTCTCCGAGGCGACCGGGGGTTGTGCAGACATTATAGCCAAGTTCGTGCAAATCGTCCGACCAACCAAGCTGGGCATGCCCCATGATGCCGTAGTGTATAATCCTGTACCAAGCAGGGGTTATGTCACTCAAGCGTGATGTAGCCTCGATCACAGCCCCCACAGGGGGGTCGCACCATACTCGCAGTCCAGTTACCGTCAAGTAGGAGGAACACATGCGGTTCAAGAAACTCTCCGCGCTCATGTTGGCCGGCACCACCGCGGTCGTGGGGGGGATGCTGAACGCTTCGCCCGCCGCCGCGATGACCCCCGTCAGCGAGCTCAAGGATGTCTCGCCCGACCATTGGGCCTACAACGCGATCCAGACCCTGGTCGAGAAGTACCAGGTCATGGAAGGCTTCCCGGACCGCACGTTCCGCGGCGCCAAGACCCTGACCCGCTACGAGATGGCCGCGGCCCTCGCCAAGGTCATGGCCCGGGTCGAAGAGCGCATCGCGATCGCCACCGGCCAGCCGGTCAACGTCGATCCGGGCGTCAACCCCGAGGATCTGCGCACGATCGCCCGCCTGCAGCGCGAGTTCCGCGAGGAGCTGGACGCCCTGAAGAGCCGCGTCGATACGATGGATTCCCGCCTGATGGCCCTCGAGAAGCGCGTGAAGATTACGGGCTCGCTGTCGGCCGACTACCGCGACTTCACGGGCGCGAACGCGCTGGCCGGTCAGCCTTCGGCCGACTTCCGCATCGCCAACCGCACCATGTTCGACGCCCAGCTGATGGACGACCTGGCCGTGAGCGGCACCCTGGCGGCGGACGTCTACCCGCCCCAGAGCCAGGCCAACTCCTTCCTGCGCGGCACGTCGGCGGCCCCCATCACGGACATCTACGTGCCCAAGAGCCTGATCACGTACACCCCGGGCTGGATCAACTACAGCGCCGGCTTGGGCTCGCTGCGCGACACCATGAGCATCGGCTCGACGCTGACCGACCCGTTCAAGATGGGCGTCTGGCGTGAGGGCACCGGCGGCTACGGCTTCGTCGGCACCCCCGGCCTGGCCACCGGCGCGAACACGCTGGCGACCTGGCCCACCACCAACGGCCTGGCCGGCGCGCCTGCCTGGCTGCCCGGCACCAACGTCCTGGTGGACGTGGTCGACCCCAACAACGACCACATGTACGGCCCCAACGGCGACTTGCTGTCGGCCGCGAACGTGGGCCTCGGCCCCTTGAAGGTTGGCCTGGCCTTCGACCGCGGCGCCGTCACCGGCAAGACCGTGCTCTCCGGCAACCCCGGCGCGCCGGCCTCGCTGCCCGGCTTCCGCAACTGGAACCAGGGCTCGCAGGGCCTGCTGACCCTGGGCCTGGACCTGGGCTTCGCCCGCCTCAACACCCTGGCGCTGTCCCCGTCCGTCACGGCCGGCACGGCCGCGCTGCGCGACAAGACCCTGGGCGCCAGCCTGGACATCGGCTCCGATGCGCTCTCGCTGTCCGGCGAAGTGCTGGGCCAGTCCAGCTTCCAGTTCAGCGACTTCGCGGCCACCAAGGCGTCGGCTCGCCTGGGCGCGATGAACCTGTTCGACACCGGCCTGGGGCTGGGCGTCGGCATGGTCACGGGCAACACGATGGCGATGCCCCCGCTGGGCGGCTTCGCGGCCACCAACGGCAACCTGTTCTCGGGCCAGGCCAACTACACCAGCATGGGCGTCATGCTGCACACCCCCGCGCTGTTCATCCTGCCCAGCTTCACGGTTGCGGCGCAGAACACCGTGGGCGGCCCCGGCGTTGCCTTCTCCGGCTCCGCGCTGGGCTCGGGCCTGACGGTCGGCACCAGCTTCCCGCTGTTCGGCCTGCCCACCCTGAACTTCGAGTACTCGCTCGGCAAGTTCGACGTGGGCCGCGACAACACGCTGTGGGGCGCCGCGCCCTGGAGCGCCGAGCAGCTGGCGGTCAACACCAACCTCAAGTTCTAAGCTGGGTACAGCTGCCCGAGACCGGCTTGGCCGGTCTCGGGTTTTTTTGTGCAGATCGACTGCTCGCTTGGTCAGGCGAAACGGAGCCAAAAAGCGCCAGGTGTGCTAACTTGGGGCCATGTTACGAATTGACGACCAAGACTACATGGCTGGCCTCGATGCAAGCGGCATGCTGCGGTTCTTGGCAGACCTGCCGGAGGCCGCCCAGGCTGCTTACGACCGCGGTCGAGCGGCCAAGCTGCCCCTGACGCAGCCCGCGCAAATCTTGATCTGTGGCATGGGCGGCTCGGCCATCAGCGGCGACCTGATCCGCACCCAGCTGTTGGAGACGTGTGCCGTGCCCGTGGTGGTGCACCGGGGCGATCGCCTGCCGAAGTTCGCGGGGCCGACCACGCTGGCCGTGTTCATGAGCTACTCCGGCAACACGGGGGAGACCCTCGGCTGCCTGCGCGACGCCATCCAACGCGGCGTCCCCTCCGTGGTCGTGACCGGCGGGGGCACGGCCGGCGAGCTGGCCGCCCAGCATGGTTTCCCGGTTGTGGCGGTCCAGCCCGGCTGGCAGCCGCGCGCCGCCCTGGGCGACTTGTTCTTCGCGCTGTTGGGCGTGGTCAGCCAGGTGGCGAACTGCACGGAGCCGGACGTTCCCGGCACCGTCAAGCACCTGCGTGCGCTGCGCGACCGGTTCGCGCCGGGCGTTCCCGCCGCCACCAACCCGGCCAAGGGCCTGGCGCTCGCCATCCAAGGCAAGACGCCGATCATCGTCGGCGCCACGCCGACGACGGAGGCCGTGGCCCTGCGCTGGAAGTGCCAGTTCAACGAGAACGGCAAGCAGACCGCCCTCTACGCCGTGTTGCCCGAGATGACGCACAACGACATCGTGAACATGACCGCCACGCCGCACCACCAACACGTGATCGTGGCCATCATGGACCCGGCGGACTCCGCCTTCGTACGGCGCCAGCGCGAGCACGCCCTCGACATCATCGGCCCGCACGTGGCCGAGGTCCTGGAGGTCAAGGGTGAGGGCGAAAGCCTGTTGGAGCGCCAGCTCACAGCTATCTATCTGGGTGACTTCGTGAGCGTGTACCTGGGCTTCCTGAACGGCGTGGACCCCACGCCCGTCGACGCCATCGGCGTCTTGAAGGGCCGCATGGCCAACGCGGAGGCCACCTCATGAGGGCCGTCATCATCGCCGGCGGCTCGGGCACGCGGCTGCGCCCTCTGACCTACAACACGCCCAAGCCGATGGTGCCGTTATTCGGCAAGCCCTTCCTGCAGTACCAGCTCGAACACCTCAAGCGTCACGGCATCACGGAAATCGTGATCAACCTCCACTACCTATCGGAGGTGATCCAAGAGCACTTCGGCGACGGCAGCGAGCTCGGCCTCAAGATCTTCTACTCGCTCGAAGACAAGCCCCTGGGCACGGCGGGCGCCGTGAAGCTCGCCGAAGAACACTTCAACGACGAGCCCCTGGTGGTCTTCAACGGCGACATCCTGACGGACATCGACCTGACGGCCATGATCGCCTTCCACAACGATCACCAGGCCCGCACCACCCTGGCGATGATCCGCGTGGCCGACCCCACCAGCTACGGCCTGATCTTCACGGAAGACGACGGCCGCATCACGCGCTTCTTGGAGAAGCCGTCGTGGGACGAGGCCACCGTCGACACCGTCAACGCCGGCATCTACATCCTCGACCCGTCCGTCTTCCGCTACGTGCCGCGGCAGGAGGCCTACAGCTTCGAGCGCGGCCTGTTCCCGCTGTTGCTGCAGCTCAACGAGAAGGTCTACGGCTACACCACCAGCGCGTACTGGTTGGACATCGGTTCGCCCCAGAAGTACCTGCAGGCCCACACGGACATCCTGCTGGACCGCGTGAAGGTGGACCTGGATGCGGAGCGCCGGCCCGGCAACGTCTGGGTGGGCAAGGACGTGGACCTCGACCCCACCGCGGAGGTGCGCGGCCCGGTCTACCTGGGCGATCGGTCCAAGATCCGCAAGCGTGCGCGCATCAAGGAGTTCACGGTGCTGGGGGCCGGCGTCTGCGTGGACGACCGCGCGATCCTGGAACACGTCCTGGTGGGCGAGAACACCATCATCGGCGAGGAAGCCAACTTGAAGCACTGCATCATCGGCCGGAACTGCCAGGTGGGCGCCGCGTCCAACTTGGACGGGAACACAGTCGTGGCGGACGATAGCGTGATCGGGCGGGGCACCCGCATGGGCGCCGGCGTGTGACGCCGATCACCCGGCGCGCAAGAGCCCCGGGTGTATCATGGTTACGTCATCCAGAGGAGATCCGTGCCATGTCCCAAAAGTTGCGCGTTGCCGTCCTGATGGGCGGCCCTTCTTCCGAGCGCGAGGTCTCCTTGCGCTCCGCCCAGATGGTGTTGAACTACCTCGACCCGACGCGCTACGAGCCCTTCGCGGTCGACCTCAACGACCTGTTGGGTGCCCCGCAGGCCGTGGCCGACCTGGCCCGCCGCGCCGACTTCGTGTTCCTCGCGCTGCATGGCCGCTTCGGCGAAGACGGCACGGTGCAGGGCCTGCTCGACGCGGTGGGTCTGCCCTACCAGGGCTCCGGCGTGGCCGCGAGCGCGCTCGCCATGAACAAGGTGCGCTCCAAGGCCACCTACCGCGACATGGGCATCCCCCAAGCCCGCGGCCTCGACTTCCGCGTGGCCCCCAACGGGATGTGGCTGCGCGGCATCTCGCCCCTGTTCGGGGACCGGCCGCTTGCGCCGATGACCGCCGCCCAGGTCGAACAGCTCGTCGGCGAGGTGTTGGGCTTCGACGTGGTGCTCAAGGGCGCCACCCAAGGCTCCACGCTGGGTCTGGCGGTGGTGCGCACCCAGGCGGCCTTCCTGCCCGCGCTGGCCGAGACCATGGTGTTCGACCCGGAAATCTTGATCGAAGAGCGCCTGCCCGGCAAGGAAGTCACGGCCGGCATCATCGGCGACGACGAGCTCACGGCCCTTCCCCTGATCGAAATCCGCCCCAAGGCCGGCGACCTGTTCGACTACGAGGCCAAGTACACGGCCGGCGCGTCGGAGGAGATTTGCCCCGCGCCCATCGACGCGGCCCTGACCGAGGAGATCCAGCGTTTGTCGCTCGCCGCGCACCACGCGCTGGGTTGCCACGGCCTGTCGCGCAGCGACTTCATGATCGTGGACGGCAAGCCCTACATCCTCGAAACCAACACCCTGCCTGGCCTGACGGAAAACAGCTTGATCCCGATGGCTGCACGCGCCGCCGGCATCATGCTGCCGGAGTTGCTCGACCGCCTGGTGGGTTGGGGCCTGGCCGTGCGGGGACGCTCGAAGCCAGCGAATGGGGCGGGAGCTCACACGGCGCCCAGGTAATCGTCACCAGGCCGTCCGGTCATCGGTCTAGGTTTGGAGGGGGCCGGTTTCGGCGTTGGCAGGTACCGTTAGCTGCCGGGTGGCCGTGCGCACGCCGGAGGCCAGGGCCTCGTCGGTCTTCTGGAGGATCGTGACGGTCTGATCGTCGGCGGGCTGGGCCCGGCCCGCGAACCCGGCCAGCGTCTCCACCAGCTTCACGCGCGTCTCCTCGGGCGTCAACTTGGCGTGTTCGCGGAAGAAGGCCATCACGCGCTCCGGGCCGAACTGCTCGCCTTGCTCCGACTCCACGTCCTCCAGGCCATCGGAATAAGCCACGAGCGTGCTGCCGGCGGGCAGGAACACCTTCTCCTCGCGGTAGGTGGTGCGGGCGCTGATGCCCAGCGGCATGCCCTTGATCTCGACTTCCTTGCCGTCGAGCAACGGCTTGGGATGGCCCGCGTTCGCGATCAGTACGGAGCCGTCGCGGGCGTCGTAGATCATGTAAATCGCGGCCACGAAGATCTTGTTGGAGGGGCGGTTGCGGTGGATCAGCTTGTTCAGGCGCGCCAGGGTGCTCGCGGGCGAGGGCACGCCAGGCGCCAGCGCGCGGAAGAGCGTCAACGACACCGCCATCATCAGCGCCGCGGGCACGCCCTTGCCGGAGACATCGCCGATGAAGACGCCCCAGCGCGTGCTGTCGATCTGCACGAAGTCGTACAGGTCCCCGCCCACCTCCAGGGCCGGCGTGCAGTTGGCTGAAAGTAGCGCCCCCATCGGCGTGGGCACCGACTTTGGCAGCAGGCCCATCTGGACCTCGAAGGCGATTTCGAGCTCGCGTTTGAGGCGCTCCTGGCCGGCCAATTGGTGGAAGAGCTGGGCGTTGCGCACGGAGAGCGCCAGGGACTGGCCCAGGCTGTCGATCAAGGCGAAGTCCGCGGACTGGTAGTCCACGCCGTCCTGGCGCGGACCGAGGATCAGCCGGCAGATGATCTTCTCCCCCACCCTCAAGGGGATCAGCAGCTCGTCCTCGCGGGGGCCCTGCTTCATGAAGCGCTCCGCGTCCGTGCACCGGCGTGCGGCGAGCGGCTCGAAGGGGCCGGCGGCGGTCTTGACCAGGATCACCTGGTAATGCGGGCCCAGCGCCTCGTCGACGGCCGTCATGAAGGCCTCGGCAATCGAGTCCACGTCCAGGCTCTCGCGCGTGGAAGCCGCGAACTCGCCGACGATGTGCCGGAAGTCCGGCGCATCGGGTTCCTTGGGCGCCAGCATGCCGCGCACGCGCTGGCCGATGTCCTCGCGCCCATAGGCGAAGCCGAGGGCCACGGCCAGCGCCGCCAGCATCTCGCCCAGCCAGTGCGGCAAGGGCGTGAGGAAGGCGGTGGCGCGCAGGACCAGGAAGGCGAAGCCCAACAACACGGCCGCGCCCGCCATGAAGGCAGGCGAGCGGGTCAGCTCGGGGTGATCAGACAAAGGAGAGCGGGCCTCCCGCCTTGTGCTTCGCCTCGCCCGCCATCGCAGCCGCCAACCCGGACTTCACGGTGCGCTGCAGCTCCGGCGCGCCCAGGTCCATCAGCTTGATCATGCCGCCGTAGTTGCCGGCGTTGACGCCCAGGATGGCCGATTTGAGGTTGTCCAGCTTCAGCTGGTACCCGGCCTGGCGCAGGATGATGGGCGACATCGACTCTTGCACGGCCTCCACCAGCTTGGAGAGCTTGATCTTGCGGTCGCCGTCCGCCAGCTGCTGCTGGATGGGGTCGGGCAGGTTGACCCACAGGCCATGGGCCTTCAAGGCCATCACCGGGTCGCGCTCGAACTCCTCGCGGAACTTGTTGTCGGGCCGCAGCAGCACGCTCAGCGCGTCCTGGATCGTGGCCGTCTGCGTCTTGTACTGCCGCGCTTCGTCCGCCAGGGACAGGCCGGTGGAACGGATCTGCTCCGCGTTCTGCACCAGGTGCCGGCGGTAGTCGCCGTCCTCGAAGAGCTTCTTCTCGGCCGGGGTCAGGGCCTGGGCCACCCAGGCGCCCAACACGGCCTCCAGGCCCTTCTCGCCCTTGGCGTTCAGGAACTTCTGGATGAAGGGCATGTTGCCCTCCTGGACCTGGCGGTTCACCTCCGTGAGGGCCACCTCCAGGGGGCTGCCGCCCATGTCGGTGATCAGCTTCTCGCGCACGCCCTTCACCTGGCCGAGCACGCCCTCCAGCTGGACCTTGAGGTCCGTGGACTGGCGCGCCTCGCCCATCTGGAAGCGCAGCAGCGCCGCCTTGAGCTGCTCCGCGCCGGTGGTGCCATCGCGCAGCACGCCGCGGGCGCCCGAGGCTTCCGGCGTGTCGAGCATCTCCTTGATCGCCTGGATGTTCCGGGCGTCGAGCAGGGACTTCTTTTGGCCATCCGACAGCAAGGTCATGACCTTGTCGCCGTTCTTGGCGCGCAGCTCTTCCAAGGCCTGCTTGGGGTTGGGACCCGTGAGCTTGGCGCGGAAGGCCTCGCCCTCGCTGCTGGGGTCGAAGAGCGCGTCGACCATTGTGCGGTTGGCCAACTGGGCCTTCTCGTTGGCCGTCAGGTTCTGCGGGATATAGGAGCGGTCCTCCGACTTGGCGGCCGCACGGGCCACCAACTGCTGGAGCTGCTCGGGGTTGGAGAGCATAGCGCGCTCCTGCGTGGACAGCGCGAACCAGTTGGCGCCCATCGCCATGCGCGGGTCCGTGCGCAGCTGGACCGCCAGCGGCAACTTGGTGAACTGGGTGCGCACCTCCGAGAGATCCTTGTCGAGCCGCTCGAGGCGATCGCCCCCCGTGGCCTTGCCCACCAGCCAACTCACGATCCGGTTGCTCTGGCCCAGGCCGTCGGCGTCCTTGGTGACGGGCAACTGCCCCACCAGGCCGTGGTACTTGTCGCGCAGCTGCTCGCCAACCTTCAAGAGCTTGGTGGTGGCCGCGCCGTTGACGCCGAGATCGAGCGCCAGCCGCTCGACCAGGCCATCCAGGTTGGCGCCCTTGGCGAGCAGCTCCTGGTCCTTGGCGAGCAGGGCGACCTTGTCGCCGGAGATGCCGTGGAACTCGCACATGCGGTCGATCATGGCCTGGCTGGCGCGCCCACCGACCAGCAGGCTGGTGACGACCTGCGTCAGGTCGATGCCGGCGGTCTTGGCCATCTCGAGCACCTTGGCGGGCGGGAACTGGCGGCTCTCCGCGTTGAGGAACAGGAACTTCTCGGGAGAGGCCTTGAGCAGCGCCTGCGGGTTGGTCATGAACGCCTGGAACGACTCCGCGAAGTCCTCGCGCGGATCGGCCGGGGGGGCGTTGCCCGGCAGGAACCGGGCGTCCGGCTTGTGCTCGTACTGCATCACGGTCTTGTTGGAGTAGGCCACGCGGCTGCCGCCATCGACGGCCTCCGAGCTCTGGATGGCCACGCCTGGGGCCTTGCCGTTCGGCAGCTGGCCGGAGCGGGCGGAGGCGCCGAGGCGGCTGGGGCCTCCCGGGGCGTTCAGGGGTTGCGCGCCACGCGGGCCGGGGGCGCCAGGGGCGCCGAGCCGGGTGGAGCCGGGCTGCGCGCCGGCACCGGGTTGACCGAGGGCGGGCCTGCCGCCGGCCAATGCACCGCT
>JAQBPE010000464.1 GCA_028287685.1 Cyanobacteria bacterium RYN_339
CCGCCGACCGCCACGGCGACCAACCCGTATGCCAAGCAGGACGGGTTCACGCGCAGCGCCGCGAACACCACGGCCAAGCCGGCGCCGACGCCCCAGACCACCACCAGCAACCCGTATGCCGCCAAGCCCGCCGCACCCGTGGCGCCGGCGCCCGCGCCCGCCGCCCCGGCGACCACCACCAGCAACCCTTACGGCCCCAAGCCCACGCCGACCACCCCGACGACGATCCCGCCCTACACGCCGCCCAAGCCGGCGACCCCGGTGGCCCCGATCGTCCCCGCGCCGCAGTCGCAGTCCACCCCGTTCTGGCCGTTCGCCACGCCGATGGTCCCGGCCGGCTACCGCGACAGCTTCACCCTGCCCCACAACACCGCCCCTTCCGAGATCGCCGACGCCTTCAAGGCCGCCGCCAACCGCGTGCCCGTCTTGCTGGGCCGCAGCGGCTTGAGCCCCGACCAGATCGGCGAGGTCCGCCTGGACCTGGCCCGCCAGGCCGTCAACCAGTTGGTCAACGCCAACGGCACGATCGTGGACAAGGTCGCCGCCTTGAACGACATCGGCGACGTCGGCGTGCTCTCCAGCAGCCAGAAGCTCACGGTGCAGGACGAACTGGTCCGCCGCGAGGTGGAGCGCATCCGCCACGCGCAGGACAGCTTCGACGAGAAGCACGCGCGCCTCACCCACATGGAACCCTTTATGACCGCCAGCACGGAGCAAGCGGCCCTGCACCTCCTGATCGACGACGAGGCCCACCGGATCGCCGCCGGCCACGACAGCCCCAAGGCGCGCGAAGAGCGCCTGGACAAGCTGCGCGTCAAGGTCGGCATGAGCACGTTCGACTTCGAAAGCTACAAGGGCCTCATTTCTCTTAAGCATTAGTCTCCCTGGCCTTAACCAACCCTTTACCGAATTAGCCCGCCGCCCGGCGATTAACCCCTTACCCCACCACCAACCACCTCTAGGAGCCGTCCATGCCGGTCAACCCGTACGCCCCCGTCCCCGTCCCGCAGCAGACCAACCCGTACGCGCCGAAGCAGACGGTGCCCACGGACAGCACCAAGACCACGGTGACGACGACGACGGTGACGACCACGACGACGACCGCGAAGCCCACCCAGCAGCCTGACGTCTTCCAGCGCACCACGCCGGTGAACAACCCGTACGCGCCGAAGCCCACCACGGTGGTCACCAACCCCTATGCGCCGAAGCCGACCAACCCGTACGCGCCCGGCCCCAAGCCCACCAACGGCCCCAAGCCGAACGGCCCCGCCGTGCCGCCGCCGGTGGTCTCGCCCGGCTCCAAGCCGGTCAACCCGTACGTGCCGCCCTACCAGCCGGTGGTGGTGCCCCCGTACCAGCCCAAGCCCACCCCGATCGACAACGGCGGCTTCTGGCCATTCGCCGAGCCCAACATCCCGTTCGGCTACCGCCGCGAGTTCCAGCTGCCGCGTGAGGGCGCGCCTTACGAGGCCCTGTCGCAGTTCCGCGAGGGCAAGCAGCGCCTCGAGCGCCTGTACAACTCCAGCGCGATGAACCAGACCGAAGAGAAGGGCATCGAGAGCTTCCTGGTCCAGCAGACCGTGGGCGTGATCGTGACCGGCGGCTTCGGCGCCCGCTTCTCGGAGCGCAAGGCCGCGCTCGACGGCCTGTACAACGCCAGCAACTTGACCAGCGACCAGCAGAAGACGATCGAGAAGGAGCTGGTCCGCCGCGAAGTCAGCCGGATCCGCTTCGATGGCGGCAGCTTCCGCGAGAAGAAGGCCCAGCTCGACGCGCTCTACAACGGCTCCAGCATGAACGCCACGGAGCAAAAGGAAGCGGAGCGCGGCTTGCTGGATGACGAGGTCAACCGCATCATCGGCTCGGGCGACTCCATGTACAACCGCGAGCTCCAGCTCAACGCCCTCTACCAGGGCACCTCGATGACCGGCGACCAGCTGCGTGCCTACATCCAGCGCCTGCACGATCACTACTAAGATCTACCAGATCAACGGCCCGACGCATCCCGCGTCGGGCCGTTGCTGCGTTTGCGGCGAAACGCGATATCAGTTCATCGTCCCTTTACCCAGCCTTTGCCTCATCACCATCTTGTTAGGGTAACTCTCGCAATTAACACCCCGATAACTAACTTGTCAGAGAGAGACCCGCGAGAAGGATGGAATAGAGATGTTCGAGAAGATTTTTGGTCACGCCACCGCCGATATCATCACCAAGAAGGTCGACACGACCGTTGCCGACAAGGCCGCCGGTGAAGTGTTGCTCAAGGCCGGCACGATCATCAACACCGCCGACAAGACGCTCTTCTCCACTGCCGCGAACGCCGCGAAGGACCTGTCGCCCGCCGACCTGGTCGCCCAGCTGAAGGGCGCCAAGCCGGTCTGGACCAACGACAACCGCGACCTCTTCAAGGGTTACCTCGACTCCCTGCTGAACGGCATCAAGGACCTGCGCTCGAAGGTCGGCGCCCCCAAGACCGCGCTGGAGAACGCCAACAAGGACCTGATTGGCGCCAAGACGAAGTTCATCGTCCCCGTGAACGAGGCCCAGGGCATCGTGAGCAAGGTGGACGGCCAGTACCGCCCCGTCGCCACCCAGGCCCAGAACCGCCTGAACGCCGCGAAGGGCAACATGCGCACCAACCTGCGTCCCGGCGCGGACAAGGCCCAGCAGCTCCTCGGCGGCGCCGGCAGCGCGGTCCAGGACATCAAGACCTCGGCCAACCGCATCGCCAACTCGGACATCGAGGGCAGCCTGTCCAACCTCACGAACGCCAACTCGACGGTCTACGAAGCCGCCAACCGCATCAACCAGAACGGCACCAACCTCGCCGGCGTCTCCAACGCCCTGGTGTTCAACGCCGACGCGACCGTCCAGCAGATCGGCCAGACCCTGCAGGCCACCGGCAACGGCGTGGCGGGCGACGCGGCGGCCACCGCCGAGAACGCGACCCACATCAGCTACGGCGTGAACAAGATCCGCGACACCCACAACGAGGTGCGCAACGTCATCAACGCCGTCAACGGCGACCTCGGCAACGTCGAGCGGCAGGTGGCGATCGCCAACCAGGCCCTGGAAGCCAACCCGGCCGACGAGACCGTGCTGAACCACGCGAAGAACCTGGTCGTCGCCACCCCCGGCTCCGACGCCCACAAGCTGGCGCAGGACGCCCTGGTGAACGACTACGCCGGCTCCAACCCCGGCGCCGTGATGACCGCGATCGACGAAGCCACCAACGGCGCCCGCAACGTCAAGAGCCGCATGGGCACCATCGACCCCGGCTCCGTGCTGGAGCAGGACCTGTACACGATGGACCAGACGGCCAACGTGATGGGCCAGACCGGCAACAACATCACGCAGGGCGCCAACGCCGTCCGCCCGACCATCAGCGGCATCACCACGACCGACGCCGGCCTGCAGGGCGCGCTCGACCAGATCGGCAGCCTCGGCGACGCGATGAGCGCCGACGCCCAGGCCATCACCGGCAACACGCCGCTGATGAGCACCAACGGCGTGCGCAACATCCACGACGACATCCGCCTGGACCGCGACGCGATCACCAGCAGCGCGCAGAACCTCGAGACCTACGTCACCAACGCCAAGAACGCGCTGGGCGAGATGCCGACCGACGCCACCATCCAGGGCAGCGCCTCCGAGCTGGTTTCCTCCTTCGACGCCAACACCAAGGCCTGGTCGGACCTGAGCACCAACCTGGCCGGCCCCCAGCAGAAGCTGGTGGACGCCCAGGGCAAGTACGCCGCGGACATCCTGCCCTCGCAGGAGGCGGTCAGCGCCGCCCAGGACGCCCTGAAGATGGTCACCGTGCCCCTGGGTCAGCTGGAGCAGTTCGCCAAGGAGCTGCCCGACACCGTGGGCCTGGGCACCCGCCTGCACTGGAACAACCCGGTCAACTTCTTCGACAAGGGCAAGGTCGACGTGAGCAAGGTCTACGGGACCGAAGTCGAAGCCATCCTGGGCAAGGGTGGGCTGTAACTAGAAGGGCTCGTCCTTCGACTTCTCCAACAACCGCCGCCGCTGCTCGTCAGTGGCGGCGGCTTCTTTGAGGGCGTCGCCCATGGTGAACGTTAGCTCCAACACGTCGCCTTCCTTGACGCCCTTGGGCAACTCCGCCACGGGCAAGACCAGGACGACGTCCTCGTCCTCGCCCAGCCGGAGCTCGGCTTGCTTGCCCTCCACCTTGTCGACGAACGCGCGCATCTTACTTCTCCGTCTTCACGTCGTAGGTCTGGCCGTCCGTCGAAACGGTCACGCTGCCGACCTCCGACGTCACGTACAGCTTGGCGCCGGCGGCCTTGATACGGTCCACGGCTTGCGGGTGCGGGTGGTGGTAGTCGTTCTTCGCTGCACAGCTGATCACCGCCACCTCCGGGTGGACCGCGGCCAGGAACTCCTTGGAGCTGGTGTAGCGGCTGCCGTGGTGCGGCACCTTGAGGATCTTGGCCGCCAGCACGGTGTGTTCTTTCAGGAGCCGGTTCAGGCCTTCTTGCTCGATGTCGCCCGTTTCTAATAGAGAAACGTTGTTGTAGCGCCAGCGCGTCACGATCGAGGCGTTGTTCACGTCGGAGCGGGTGTGCTTCAACAGTGGCTCCTCCGGCGCGATCACGTCGAGCGACACCGGGCCGTACTGCTTGGACAGGCCGGGCCGGCCGAGCTTGAGCGCGATGCCCTGTTCCTCGATGTCCTTGAACACCGTCTTGTAGATCCGCGAAGCGCTCGACATCCCGGCGTCCAGCGCCTGGCGCACCTTGAACTCCTGGAAGACGCGGTGCAGCCCGCCGATGTGGTCGGCGTGCGGGTGGGTCATGATCACCATGTCCAGCTCCTTCACGCCGCGCTCTCGCAACCCGTCGACCACGGCCGGGCCGGCCTTCGTGTCGCCGGCGTCGATCAGGACGTTCTTGCCGTCCGGCAGTTGCAACAGGCTGCAATCCCCCTGGCCCACATCCAGGAAGGTGATGACCCAGGGCGGGACCTGCGCATGGGCGGGCGGCGCGGCCAAGCAGGCCACGAGGGATAACAGGGGAAGCATGATGCGGTGCATGGCCCCATCCTAACACCGTTACGAATAGCGCCAGACGTGGAACGAAGGGATTGCCCATTGTTATGGATCTGACCAGGGAGACGTGTGCCGGTGGAAGCGCTCAGGAAGTACCTCCAGGAGATGCCCCAGCTTGCGACCAAGCTCTTGGAGCGCCTGGGCGAGGTCATGGAAGAAGACAAGAGCTTCGACTACAACAACGCGGAGGAGATGCGGCTCGCCTATAAAGAGGCGCAGCAAGTCGCCCTCGAGCGGATCAACGAGGCCAAGGTCCCCTACTACGCGCTGACCTACCCGCAGACCTTCTTCAAGTGCCCCACCTGCGCGCTGGAGATCCGCGGGGCCTATTACGAAATCTCCAACCCCATCACGATGAACCGCGGCATGTTCCGCGTGCGCTCGATGCACGAGTTCCTGGACCACGGCCAGCCCGTCTACACGGAGCCCATCATCAACATGAGCGACACCTTGATGGGCGACGACGAGCATCACCTGGACGTGAAGAAGCTCGCCAAGATCCTCGATGGCCTGCCCATCCCGGATGACGTGATGGCAGACCTCCAGGCAGGAAAGGCGTAGCGATGACGACCGGCACCCCTCCCCAGGCCCAAACGAACCCGCTCCTCGGCATCCTCCAGACCGCCTACAAGCTGGGCGCGGCCGACATCCACATCAAGGCCGGCCTGCCGCCCAAAGCCGTGATCGATGGCAAGGTGAAGGTGATCGCCGGCTACGAGAACATGATCCTGGATCCGCGCGTGATCCCCCAGATGCTGTTCGCGATGTTGCCGCCGAACTATCTGGAGCTGTTCAAGGTCGACAAGGAGGTCGACTGCGCGTTCGACATCCCCGGCCTGGCCCGCTTCCGCGCCAACATCTTCATGAACCTGGGCACCGTGGGTGCCGTCCTGCGTATCATCCAGAACGACATCCGCTCCACCGACGAGCTGGGCTTGCCGCCCGTGCTGAAGAAGATTGCGCTGGAGAAGCAGGGCCTGGTGCTGGTCACCGGCCCCACCGGCTCCGGCAAATCCACCACGCTGGGCGCGGTCATCAACTTCATCAACGAGACGATCCACGGGCACCTGGTCTCGATCGAAGACCCCATCGAGCTGGTGCACCCGCACAAGCAGTGCATCATCAGCCAGCGCGAGGTGGGCAAGGACACGAACTCGTTCGCCCGCGCGCTGAAGTCCGCCCTGCGTCAGGCGCCCAACGTGATCCTGATCGGCGAGCTGCGCGACCGCGAGACGATCGAGCTGGCCATCAAGGGCGCGGAGACGGGCCACTTGGTGCTCTCCACGCTGCACACCAACGACTCCGTGCAGACGATCAACCGCCTGCTGAACGCCTTCCCGCCCAGCGAGCAGGAATCCATGCGGGTTTCGATCGCCAACACCCTGCGTTGCTGCATCGCCCAGCGCCTGGTGCCCCGTTCCGACGGCAAGGGACGCCTGCCGATCCTCGACATCCTGGTCAACACACCCGCCGTGCGCGACCAGATCCTCAAGGGCCAGCTCGACCAGCTGTACGAGCTGATCAAGAACGGCGGCTTCGATGGGATGCAAAGCACCAACCAGGCCCTGATCACGCTGTACCGCATGGGCCTGATCGAGTACTCGACCTGCATGTCGACGGCCGAAGACAAGCAGGGCATGGCCATGATGCTGCGCTCCGAGATGCGTAACTTCAAGGAGAACGCCGAGGCAGCCATCCGCACGCGCAAGGAAGCCGCCGCGGCCGCCGAGCGCGCCGCGCTGGGCGAGGAAATGGAAGCCCGCGTGGCCCAGCAAGCGGAAGACGGCGCCCAGCAGCGCCCCGGCACCGGCCAGCTGCGGCCGCCCGAGGACGGTGCGCCGCGGCCTGGCACGGGTCAGCTGCG
>JAQBPE010000022.1 GCA_028287685.1 Cyanobacteria bacterium RYN_339
GCTCAGCTGCCAGCTGGAGTTGAACATCCGGTTGGTGTACTGGAACAGGTAGCTGAAGCGGCTGCTCATGATGCCGTAGCGGACGTCGAAGCCCAGTTCGTGCTTGTCGAGGATGTCGCTGTACTGCCCGGCCACGCCGAGCTGCTGGCCCTTCTCGTCGGAGGTCATCTGGGGCATCAGCAAGTCGTTGGTCATGGTCGGCTTGTAGGGCTTGATGTCGCCCGTGAGCGCCTGGTCCACGACCTTGTCCAGCGCGCCGCCCTTGCCGGCCGCGCCGGGCGCGTCGAGCATGGAAGGCGTGGTCAGGGTGGCCGCTGCCGGGTTGGCCGCGCGGATCTCCGCGCCCAGGCCGGCGTTGCCGGCGAGGGTCTGGTTGAGCGAGATGCCCGTGGGCTTGGTAGGCTTCGCGGCGGGCTCCGGCGCGGCGGCGTCCACCGGCGTGCCCTCGCCCAGGGCCACGCGGAAGATCTCCGACCCCTTGGCGCGGTAGCTGGTGAAGTACAGGCTCTTGCCGTCCGGCGAGACGCTCGCCATCTCCGCCCCGCGGTAGGTGTTGGTGAGCTTGGATAGGTTCTTGCCGTCCAGGCCCACCTGGTAGAGGTTGGTCATGCCGGTGCGGTCGGAGGTGAAGACCAGGTGCTTGCCGTCGGCGGTCCAGGTGGGCTCGCCATCGGTCTGGCGCGGAGCACCGGCCGTGATCTGCGCCAGGCGGCCGGTGTCCGGCTCCAGCGTGACCAGGTGGGCAGCGGAACCGGGCTGGTGCGAGGCCATCGCCACGCGCAGGCCGTCCGGGCTCCAGGCGGGCTGGATGAACTGGGTGTCGCCGTCGCCCACCAGCACGACCTTGGCCTTCTTGGTGGCCGTGTCGACGATCTTCACGGTGTTCTTGCCGTCCTTGATCGAGACGTACAGCACCTGGTTGGTGCTCGGGCGCCAGGCCATCGAGTTCGCCATCTCGTTGGTGGTCAGGCGGTCGGTCTTCTTGGCTTCCATGTCGTAGACGAACAGGTCGAAGCACGGGTTGCCCGTGGCGTCGCCCACCACGCGGGAGTACAGCAGCTTCTTGCCGTCCGCGCTCCAGGCATAGTTGCTGACGGCGCCCTTGCCAACCGGGATCATCTGGGGGTTGCGGCCGTCCGCGTCCGCCACGTAGAGGCTGAGCATGCCCATGACGTTGCCACGCAGGTACAGGAAGCTGTCCTGGTAGCGGCTGGTCAGGTAGGCCAGCTTCTTGCCGTCCGGGCTCAAACGCGGCTGGACGTTGACTTCGCCCTTGTAGGTCGAGATCAGCTTGGTGGCGCCGGGGACGGTGTCTTGCATGCCGGCGATTTGGCTCTTGTAGCCATCCTTCAAGGCCAGGTGCCAGGCCGCCGTGATGGCGGGCAGGTTCTGCCCGAAGGTGACCTCGATGGCCTGCTCGAAGGTGTGCTTGCCGTCCTTCAGGTTGCCCATCAGCACCTTGACCTTGTCGCGGCCATAGGTGTCGAAGATGTACTTCGTGAGGGCGTAGCCTTCGTTGTAGCCAGCTGCGCCGGCGTGCACGCCCAGCATGCGGAAGTTCTCGCGCTCCGTCTCCGTCAACAGCGAGCCTTCCAGCGTGTGCAGGCGCAGCATGCGGTCGTTGGACGGGTACCAGTACTCCGCCTCGTACTGGGCGATGCCCTCCAGGAACCAGGTGGGCAGGCCGCCCACGTTCTGGAGCATGCCCATCTTGTTGCCGCTGTCGACGCTGGCGAAGCTCATGACGTGGGCCAGCTCGTGGGCCACGAAGCGCTGCGTGCCGATCACGCTGCTGGAGGCCAGCTGGGGATCCAGCGTGATGCGGTCCTTGATGGGCTCCGCTTCGCCGTTGAAGAAGGCGTCCTGGTTGATGATGATGGGGATCTTGGCGGCGAAGCCCGTGACGCCGAAGTCCTCTTGGAGCTTCGGGTAGGCTTCTTCGGCGGCCCGCAACAGGCGGTCCGCCGTCTTCTCGATGCCGGGGTAGTAGTGCAAGGAGAAGTGGGCGCTCTCCTTCACCAGCCAGCTGCGCTCCGGGTGGTTGTCCGCCAGGGCGGGGGCAGCCATCGAGAAGGAACCGGCGAGGACCGCGGTGGCGAGGACGAGCGAGCGCTTGGACGTGGCCAAATGAAACCTCCGGATCGTGCAGCGTGACGTGTTGCGCGGTCTTTCAGGTACGAAGATGGCGGCAATGAGGCTAGATGTGTTGGGTGATGGGATGAAAGCGCAAGGTGACCTCTCGTTCTATACCCGTATTATGCATCGCTATAGGCGGGCAAGCGGCAGTTGGAGCCATTTTCACGTAAATGTTCCTAAACGTCTGCTATGTCCCTTGGGGATCGGGGTACAACCTCGTTAAGATTGTCAAATCCGCCGTAAGTCTTCTTAAAACGGGTTTAAGCCGACGGCAGGGACGCCTCTCTCGGGTCGCTTGAAAAGGAGAACTGACACGATGTCAGCCAAGATTCTGGTCGTGGACGACGAGCCCTCGATCGTGAAGAGCATCCAGTACAGCCTGGAAAAGGAAGGCTATATAGTCGTCACCGCCAACGACGGCCAACAGGCCCTCGAAGTGGCCCGCCGGGAAAAGCCCAACCTGTGCGTCCTTGACGTCATGTTGCCTTCCTTGGACGGCTACGAGGTATGCCGCCAGCTCCGCCAGGAGATGCCCATCCCCGTCATCATGCTGACGGCCAAGGGCGAAGAAATCGACAAGGTCGTGGGCCTGGAAATCGGCGCCGACGAGTACGTCACCAAGCCCTTCAGCCTGCGCGAGCTGCTGGCTCGCGTGAAGGCGCTGCTGCGCCTGGTCAACCGCTACAACGAGCAGAAGCAACAGCAGCCGGACAAGATCGAGATCGGTGATCTCATCATCGACCTGACGCGCCACGAGGTGACGCTGGGCGGCAAGGTGCTGACGCTGACCCTCAAGGAGTACGAGCTGCTCAAGCTGCTCGCGCTCAACGCCAACAAGGTCCTGAGCCGCGAGTACCTGATCGAACAGGTCTGGGGCTACGATTTCACGGGCGAGGGCCGCACGGTCGACGTGCATATCCACTGGCTCCGTGAGAAGATCGAAAAGGATCCGAACCACCCGATGCGCATCCAAACCGTCCGCGGCGTCGGCTACCGGTTCGAGCGCCGTACCCGCCCGGTCGAGGTTTAGCCTCTACCCATCCTTGCAGGCCCCATCATGGTTCATTCGCTCTACGCCCGCCTGCTCGCCTTTACGAGCCTCCTCCTGGTGGTGGGAGGCTTCCTCTTCTGGCTCCTGGGGGTCAAATTCGACCTCCCGGAGCCAGCTTCGTTGATCACGGATGCGGTGATCTGCATGATCCTGGCTGCGGTCGTGATCGGCGTCATCTTGCAACCGGTCGAAGAGGTCCACCAGGCCCTGGTGCGCCTGGGGAACGGCGAGGAAGTTCCGTTGCCCAAGCCGCGCGCCGACGACATGCGGCCGCTGGTCAACGCGCTCGAACAGATCCGCCAGCGCCTGGACGGCCTGAACGTGCCCGGCCCCGCGGGCCTGGGGACCAACGCCGCCCTGTTGGGCGTGCTGAACAGCCTGAGCGAGGGCGTGGCCATCCTGGACACGGACCTCAAAATCGTCGTGATCAACACCTCGCTGCGGTCGATGGCCAACATCGACGGGCTGGGGCCGGAAGGCACGGGCAAGCTGGGTGAAGGCCTGGAGATGTACCGCAACGCCTTCAACCACCGCTGCTTCGTGCCCGACCAGCTCGCGCTGATCGAGGACGAGATGCGCAAGAAGCCCGACCAGCCGCGCACGGACATCATCCAGCTGGAGCACCCCCAGCAGTTCATCAAGCGCTACGGCGCGCCGCTGCTGGACGCCAAGAACCAGCAAATCGGCTTCTGGGTCAGCTACCAGGACATCACCCACGAGGTGGTGATGGACAAGCTGCGCCAGGACTTCATCTCGAACGCGTCGCACGAGCTCCGCACCCCCGTCACCTCCGTGAAGGTGCTGCTGGAGAACCTGGTGGACGGCGCCAAGGATGATCCGCTCGTGCGCGACGAGTTCATCATGGACGCCGCACGCGAGATCGACCGCATGCACGAGCTGGTCAACGAGCTGCTGGACCTGGCCGCGCTGGAGTCGGGCCGCAACCAGCTGGAGTTGACCAAGTTCGACGTGACGGCCGTGATCGACGACGCCGTCTCGACCGTCACGCCCCAGGCCAAGCAGCGCGACGTGGTGCTGGAGACGGACATCCCGGCGGGGGGCGTCTCGCTGGAAGCGGACAAGAGCCGCCTGAGGCAGGTGATGGTCAACCTGGTGGCGAACGCCGTGAAGTTCACGCCCGCCGGTGGCCAGGTCAAGGTGCGGGTCACGCAGGACAACGGCCACGTCAAGATCAGCGTGACGGACTCCGGCATCGGCATCCCCGCGAAGGACTTGCCGCACATCTTCGACCGCTTCTTCCGCGTGACCCGCGGCCGCTCGCGCTTGCAAGGCGGCAGCGGCCTGGGCCTGACGATCGTCAAGGCCGCCATGGACGCGCACCGCGGCGACATCGGCGTGGAGAGCACCGAGGGCCAGGGAACGACGTTCACGATCACCCTGCCGGCGTCGCAGAACTAAGCGATGCTGGAGAAGTTCTCGTTCGGCGCGATCCAAGCCCTGAACGCCGCGCGGGAGGAAGCCCTGCGCCTGGAATTCAGCCAGGTGGATTCGGACCACCTGTTCCTGGGCCTGGCGCACGAGCGCCAGGGGCTGACGGCGCGCACCTTGCAGAAGCTGGGCGTGGAGCATCGCAAGCTGCGGTTGGCGGTGGAGCATCTTTCCGGGCGAGGCTACAGCCTGACGCGCCAGGAGGATTTGGTCTTCTCCGCCGCCACGCTGCGGGCGCTGGCCCGTGCCGCCCGCGCGCGCCCTACGCTGGTCGAGAGCCAGGACATCCTGCGGGCGCTGCTGGACGAGCAGGAGCCGGCCGTGGTGGGCGTCATCCGCGAGCTGGGCTTGGAAGTGGACCAGGTACGCGCCATGGCCGAGGCCCTGGACGCCAAGGACTCGGCCCCGACCACGGAGCCCACGCCGGAGACGGCCGTGGTGCCCAAGCACTTCAACCAGCGCTTGTTGACCCCGGCCGGCCAGTCCGTGCTGGGCTATGCCCACGCCGCGTCGCGCTTCTATGGGCACACGATCGTGGGCACGGAGCAGCTCCTGTCCGGGTTGCTGTACGTGCGCATGAGCCTCGCCGCCCAGGTGCTGGCCGCCAACGCCGTGGACGTGTTGGAGGTGGAAGCCGTCTGCGCGCGCCTGATCGGCCAGGGCAGCGGCACCGCCGAGGGCCGGGTTTCCCTTTCGCGCTGGGTGGAGCAGGTGCTCGAGCAAGCCTGGGAGCATGCCAAGCGCCTCAAGCATGACCATGTCGGCACCGGCCACATCCTGATGGGGCTGATCGACCTCGACGTGGGCGGCGCGCTCTACATCATGGACCACCTGGACCTGAACCTCGCCCAGATCCGCTACGACGTGGAGCAGGCCTTCGCCGCCGCCCCCGGCGACCCGGAGCCGGAGGAGCTGGCCCCGGCCGATCCAGCCCTGGCCGAGTGAGACGCGCCGCGCTCCTGGCCCTCGCCCTGGTGCTGGCCGGCTGTCCGTCGCGCTCCGAGCCCAGCGCCGCGGCCCGCACCACGGCCGTGATCCAGGTGCAACAGGAGCCGGATACGCTCAACCCATATGTGTCGGCCATGAACGCCACCACGGCGATGTGCTCGCTGTTCTACAGCGGCCTGGTGATGCTGGACGACAAGGGCGAGTGGCAGCCAGACCTGGCGGAGAAGCTGCCGGAGGTGAAGCTGGATGGGCGCGGCATGCGCGTCACCTACCGCCTGCGGCCGGGCTTGAAGTGGAGTGACGGGCAGGACCTGACCGCCGCCGACGTGGCGGCCACCTACCAGCTGATCATGGACCCGGCCTTCCCGTCGTTGTCGCGCGCGGGCTACGACCAGGTCCAGGCCGTCACGGCGCCGGACGCGCGCACGGTGGTGGTGGCGTTCAAGGCCCCCTATGCGCCTTACCTCGAGCTGTTCCCCTTCATCCTGCCGGCGCATGTGGTGAAGCGCGGCGCCCATGCCGATCGCGAGGCGTGGAACCGCGAGCCGGTCGGCAGCGGGCCGTACAAGATCGTGCGCTGGAGCAGCGGCGATCGCCTCGTGGCAGATGCCAACCCCGGCTACTTCCGCGGCGCCCCCACCATCCCGCACCTGGAAGTCCGGTTCATCAACCAGGACATGACCGCCTTCAACCTCTGGCGCAGCGGGGAGCTGGACCTCTTCCAGGGCGCCTCGCCGACACAGTTCGACTTCCTCCAGCGCGAAGCGCCGCTGCGCGTGTTCCAGACGCCCGCACCGACCTGGGAGCACCTGGTCTTCAACCTGGACCACCCTATCTTGAAGGATCTGCGGGTGCGACGTGCGATCGCCCACCTCGTGGACCGCGAAAGGCTGAACGCCGCGGCCTATGGCGGCGTCTTCCAGCCCGCCTGGTCCGAGGTGCCCGCGGGCAGCTGGGCTTACAACCGCAACGTGGAGCGGCGCTACCCCTACGATCCGGCGCAGGCCAAGCAGTTGCTGGACGAGGCCGGCTGGAAGCCCGGCCCGGACGGCATCCGGGTCAAGGACGGCAAGAAGCTGGCCCTGGGGCTCCTGACGACCTCGGATCGGCCCAGCCGCGAGCTGGCGGGCCAGTTGTGGCGCCGGCAATGGCATGACGTCGGGATCGAACTGACGGTCGAGAAGCGCGGCGCCTCCGAGGTCTTCGGCGGCGCGGCCAGCGGTGGGCGGCTGGCGAAGGGCACCTTCGACCTGGCCTTGATGGCCAGTGTCAGCCGTCCCGATCCGGATACCAGCTTCCGTTGGCGCAGCGACCAGGTGCCCCCGGCGGGCCAGAACCGTGCGCGCTACCGCAACCCGACGGTCGACAAGCTGCTGGCTGAAGGCCAACGTACGATCGACCGCGCCGCCCGAAAGCCGATCTATGCCAAGCTGGCGGAGCAGCTCGCGCTCGATTTGCCGGTGCTCCCCCTGCTATATTGGGTGGGCATCGATGCCACCAGCCAGCGCCTGGAGGGGTACCGCCCCAATCCCACCTTGCGGGGGAACCTCTGGAACGTCTGGGAATGGAAGTTAAAGCCCAATTGAAGTCTTTTAATACGGCCCTTTTCCTCGCCTTCAATTTCATGTGTGCCTGCGGCGCCACGCTTGCCTGGCATAGCCCTGTGATGGCCGCTACGCCTGGATCCGGCGTACTGGTCGCCGTGGGCGGCGGCTCCGAAGACCCGGCCCTGATCCGGGAAATCCTGGACCTGGCCAAGGGCAAGGCCAGCAAGGTGGCGATCGTCAACACGGCCTCCAGCGAGCCGGCCAAGAGCGGCCCGATCTACCTCAAGTTCTTCCAGACCCTGGGCGTGCCGGGCGCGACGCTGGTGCCGCTGCTCACGCGCGAGCAGGCTTACGAGCCGGCCGTGCTGGAGCAGCTGTCGGCCGCCGACCTGATCTACTTCACGGGCGGCAACCAGATCCGCCTGGCCCAGATCCTGGCGGAGACGCCGGCCCACGGCGCGATCCTGGCGGCCTGGCAGCGCGGCGCCGTCATCGCCGGCACGAGCGCGGGCGCGATGGTCTGGGGCCCGGAGTACCTGGCCGCCGGCACCAGCGCCGGCGCGCTCTTGAAGGGCACCAGCAAGGACGGCGGGCTGGACCTCAAGCCCGGCTTGGGGCTGCTGCCGGGCGTGGTGGTCGACACCCACTTCGGCCGCGAAGGCCGCCTGGGCCGCCTGTTGGTGGCCTCCGCCCAGCAGCCCGGCCTGGCCGGCGTGGGCGTGGACGAGCGTACCGCGGCCTTGATCACCGCCGAGGGCGTGCGCGTGATCGGCGATGGCCACGTGACCGTGGTGGATCTCGAGAAGGCCACCTACCCGGCCCACCAGGGCACCGGCTTCAGCGTGCGCGACGCCAGCCTGCACCTGCTCTCCGCCGGCGACACGCTGCGCTGGCACCGGGACGAGTCGGAGCACCGGCCCATGTTGCCGCCGCGCAACCGCGAGCCGATGGCGCTGGGGTCGCTTTGGCTGCAAGGCGGCGAGGAGCCGCCCAAGTGGACCGGTTCCGGCCGCCCGGGCGTGCCGGGCACGGTCGACACCGGGCTGCTGTTCGGCCGCCTGCCGGAAGAAATCTTGATCTTGTGCGGCGACGGCGCCACCGCCGTGGCCCAACGTTGGCAGGCCGCGCTGCAGGCCAGCGGCCGCACGACCGTGCGCGTGCTGCCCGCCGGCCAGCTGTCCGCGGTGCAGCTGCAACGCTACCTGCCGATCGCCGGCGGCATCGTGTTGGTGGATGACGCCAACGCCAGCCTGGCGCGGGCCCTGGGTGGCGACCAGGGGCGCCTGGTGCGCCAGGCCGCCAACCACCTGGCGCTGGCCGCGGTGGGCGGCGCCGTGCCCATCCCCGGCGAGACCGCCGTGCGCCCCGGCTCCACCACCGGCGAGCTGTTCCCGGGCCTGCGCGTCGCCCCCAACTTGCTGCCGACCCAGGACATGTGGACGCCTGGCTCGTTCGACCGCCTGGTGGTCGACGCCTTGCTCTCCGGCGGCTCGCTGGGCATCGGGCTGGGCGGCGCGAACGGCGTCAAGGTCAGCGGCGGCAGCCTGCGCGTGGCCGGCGAAGGCCCGGTGATCCTGCTGGAGACCGACAAGGTCAGCCTGGCGAACCCGGCCGGTCCGTCGGCCCGTGACTTGATCATGCACGTCCTGGGCCCCGGCGAGGAGATCTCGCTCTAGGGTATAACGGGGGAAGCAACCAACCGAAGGAGCTTTCCCCATGCGCGTATCCGGTGCCCTGTCCCTGTGTGTGGCTCTGTCGGCCCTGGGATGCACCTTGAAGGTGGATCAGGCCCTGGTGTCATCGCTGACGCCCAAGGCATCGGCCGTCGTGTCCAGCAAGCCGTCGGCCGATGCCGCGGCCCCCTCGGAGAAGCCGGGCATCCCGAGCGCGCAGCCGCCCGCCCCGGGCATCAGGCCGACCGCCACCCCGCAGGCGCGCCGGTCCGTCGCCCCGGCCAGCCCGGTGCCGGTCGGTGCCAAGGTCGGCAGCATCAGCGGCTTCGTCTACGGCGCCGCAGGCAAGAGCCAGCCCATCCCGCTGGCGTTCGTGAGCACGGGCGACGCCAGCACCTTCGCGGGCAACCCCGACGTCGGCGTCGCGGTCTCCGAGCAGGATGAATTCGCCATCGCCGCCAATGCCACCCACGAGCACTTCGACGTGCTGCATGACTTCAACGACGGCGCGGGGCCCGTCGTGACCGATCGCATCCTGCGCCGGGTGGTGCCCGCAGCGGACCCTGGGGCCGACGAGGCCACCAACAGCCGTCGCCAGTACGTCTACCTGCGGGCGGGCGAGTACTTCCTGGACGGTCTGCCGGAGGGCATCAACAAGCTGACGGCCTCGTTCGGCAACGTCACCTCCGCGGCCAACCCCGTCACGGTTTACAACGGGAAGCTGGTCACGGGCGCGAACATGACGCTGTTCCTGCCCGAGCCGGTCGTTACCGAGGACGGGCGCGTGCCGCGCGTGGTCGAGTGGACCGGCCTGAAGCCCGAGACGGGCATCTCCGTCGCGGTGCAGACCAAGACCGTGAAGACCGACCAGGGCACCAACACGGAGACCACGGTCACCTACAAGCCCGATCCGCCGGACGTGAGCGTGACGCTGAAGGCGCCCCCGGGCTCCGGCGGGGCCGTGATCAAGGCCGTGGACATCGTCTACGTCTACAACACCCCGGCGCGCAGCCAGGCCGGCCAACCGCCGATCCAGATCGGCCCCACGCGCGTGCCCATCGTGCCCGTGGTGGTTGCGCCCGCGCAAGACATCGCCTTCGGCCCCGCTTCGGTCATCACCATCCCTATCGGCTCGTCCGCGCTGAGCAGCGCGTTCAAGAGCACGCAGCCGGACCAGCAACCGGGCCTGATCGTGGCGAACCTGGAGTTCATCGACGACGCGGGCTTCGCCATCCAGGACAAGTCCTTCCAGAACCTCCAGGTCTCGGTCGTCATCCGGGCGCTGTAAGCCTGGACCGGTGCCTGGACGGGCACTGTCTACGGGTCCTTTGGCGCCGGCCGGGCAAGTTCCTGGGCGGCCTTGTAAACATCCTGGCGGCTCAGGCCGTGGGTCTTGGCGATCGCCTTGGCCGCGTCCGTGGCCTTCTGGCCTTCCGCCAACGCGGCGCCCAGCTGCGCCCGCCAATCGCCCAGCTCCACCTCCACAGGAGGGCCGCCGGCCACGGTGAGCACGATCTCCCCGCGCGGCGCGGTGGCCGTGAAGTGGGCGACCAGCTCGGCCAGCGTGCCGCGGCGATGCTCCTCGAACTGCTTCGTCAGCTCCCGGCCGACGGTGGCCTGGCGGTCCTCGCCCCACACGCCGATCATGTCGGCCAGCGTGTCGTCCAGGCGGTGCGGCGCTTCGTAGAAGACCATGGTGCGCGGCTCGCCGGCCAGCTCGCGCAGCTTGCGGCGGCGCAGCTTCGGCTCGCGCGGCAGGAAGCCCTCGAAGGCGAAGCGGCCGGCTGGCAGGCCGGAGGCCACCAGGGCGGTGACGAGCGCGGTGGGGCCGGGGATGGGCACGACCGGGATGCCGGCGGCGATCGCTTCCTTCACGAGGTCCTCACCGGGATCGGAGATGCCCGGCATGCCGGCGTCCGTGATCAGGGCGATGGACTCGCCGCCCAACAACCGCGCGATCAAGCGGGCGCCGGCCTCGCGCCGGTTGTGCTCGTGGTAGGCCGTGGTGGGCTTGTCGATGCCGAAGTGGTTCAGCAGCTTGCGGCTCTCGCGCGTATCTTCCGCGGCGATCAGGTCCACGGCCTTGAGCGTCTCCACTGCGCGGAAGGTCATGTCCCCCAGGTTGCCGATGGGCGTGCCCACCAAATACAGCGTCACTCAGATCCCCGCGTAATGTTCGTAACCGGTGTCTTCCCAGTACCCGCCCTTGCCGCCGTGCAGCCCGTCCAGCTTCTCCACGAAGGCGATGCGATTGATGTACTTCGTGCTCTTGTAGCCCAGCTGGGTGGGGACCTTGAGGCGCAACGGGGCGCCATGGGGCACGGGCAGCGGCTGGCCATTCATCTCATAGGCCAGCAGGGTCTGGGGGTGCATGGCCTGGTCGATCGTCAGGCTGCCGTAGTAGGGCGCGCCACCGTTGTCGGCGTCCGCGGAGTGGAACACCACGTACTTGGCGCCCGGCTTGGGCTTCATGGCGGCCACGAAGGCGGGCAGGGAGATGCCGCCCCACTCGGCGATCGCGCTCCAGCCCTCGACGCAGTCGTGGCGCGTCACCTCCGCCGTCTTGGGGAAGGCCTGCTGGAGCTGGGCCAGCGTGAAGCTGCGCGGGGCCTCGATCAAGCCCTCCACCTTGAGCTCCCAGCGGGCCAGCATGTCGGCGTAGGCATCCGGCAGTTCCAGGCTACGCGTGGGGAACTCCTTGGAGATGGCCGTCTTGGGGTAAACCTTGGCGCGCGCCCGCCGCCCGGGGCCGGCCTCCAGGAAGGCCTGCCAGGCGCCTTCGGCCCAGCTCCAGAAGCCCCAGAAGCGGTGGCTGGGCTCCATGTTGCAGCCGGCCAGGGCGGTGGCAGCGAGGCCGGCCAGGAAGCCACGACGGGTCAGGGGGCTCATGGTTGGACCTTCCCGGTGATCATCCGCCAAATGGTCTTGCGCCCGGACAGGAAGACCATCGTGACATGCATGAAGAGGAACCCCACCAGCGCCAGCATGGCCGCGAAGTGCCAGGTGCGCGCGAACTGGCGGCCGCCGAAGAGGTCCGTCCAGAAGGGGAAGATGGCATCCCACTGCGGCGAGAGCGCCAGCCCGGTGGCGACCACGAAGGGCGCCAGCAGTACGGGTACGGCGAAGTACGCTGTTTTCTGCATGGGGTTCAAGCCGCCGCCGGGGCCATGGAGCTGCGGCGGGATGCGCAGGTGGTTGCGCAGCGACGGCAGGATCTGCTTGAGATCCGCGCGAGCCGGCCAGACCAAGCGCTTGCGCTTGCCCAGGGCCATCGCGAGCAGGTAAAGCAAGCCGTTCACCATGAAGAACAGGGCCGCCGTGAAGTGCAACCGGCGGCCGCCTTCCAGCCAGCCGCCCAGCGCGAGGGGCGCGGGCACGGTCTGGGGCGCGTTGGCCGGCACCGCCACCTGGCGGCCCAGCAGGCCCATCTCCAGGGAGACGCTGCCGTCGGCGTTTTGGGCCACCGGGGCGGGCAGCGACAAGACCAGGTGGTCGGGGTCGGACGTGTCGGACGCGTAAAGCGCGGGGTTGGCGTCGAAGATCTGGAGGCCGCTGCAAATCAGCGTCAGCAGCGCCAGGCCGTTCAGGGCATGCGTCAGCCGCGTCCAGGCGGGATAGGTTGGGGGGGCGGGCTGCATGGCACCTCCGGCGGGTCCGCCGGCGGCGGGTGGGACCACGATCGGGATACGTGGCCGGGGCGTCGCCGGATTTCCGGGGCGCCCCGGCCATTCTCGCAAGTCGGCGGGAGCGGGTCAACTGGAAGGCGGCGCGGCTCTTCCTGCCCAACCTCGAGCTGGCCTTCCCGCTGGGCGGCGGCGAGCTCACGCTGTTGGGCAATGCACTGGTGGGTTACCGCCTCGCGTTCTGAGCCCAAATGACGTGAGCTAGCCTGGTAGCGGGGGTATGTAGGGGGCGAACCCCTATCGGAGGAGTCAATCCATGGGCATTCTTTCCCGCTTCGGCAACCTCTGGAATGGCTTCTGGGCCAAGCTTCTGGGCGACGTCGAGCGCGATAACCCGGAAATCGTTTACCAGGCGGCCATCAACGAGCGGGTCAACCAGTACCAGAAGCTCATGAAGGCCGTGAGCGGCATCGTTTACCTTCGCAACAAGCTGGAGAAGGACCACGAGGCCAAGACCCGCGAGCTGGCGGACATCACGGCGCAGATCCCCGTGGCGGTGCAGCAGGGCGAGGAGCAAGCCGCGCTGGTGCTGATCGAGCGCAAGAACGCCCTGACCACGGAGCTCGAGTACGTGAAGTCCGAGCTGGCCAAGGTCAGCGACCAGGCGGAAGAGGCCAAGGGCAGCCTGGTCACCTTCCAGCACGAGATCGAGAAGCTCAAGAGCGAGCGCGACACCATGCTGGCCAAGCGCGAGCACGCCAAGGCGCGCCTGCGGATCCAGGAGCAGCTCTCCGGGCTGTCGACCGACGCGGACATCCGCGCCCTCGATGGCGTGCGCGAGAGCATCCACAAGCTGGAAGCCCAGGCCGACGTCTCCAAGGAAGTCTCCGGGGCGGGCATCGAGGGCAAGCTCAAGAAGATCCGCGAGGCCACCGGCTCGGCGTCGGCGCGCGCGGAGCTGGACGAGATCAAGCGGCAGATGGCGGGCCAGTCCCAACAGAACGTCGAAAAGACGATGTAGCCGATGCTCGTCGAGCTGGCCGTCGTCGCGGTGGCGGCGGCAATCGGGGCGGCGGTGCTGAAGCGCCCGCGGCCCAAGCCGTTCGTGCCGGATGACCCGCGCGTGGCCAAGGTCCAGGCCATGCACCGCCAGATCCGCGAGGCCGTGACGTCGCTCGGGCTGGAGCCCGTGATGGTGGACCAGCTGGTCCAGGTGGACGGCATCGTGGCGGGCTACCGGGACCTGGCCGCCGAGGAAAAGCGCCTGGGCGCTTACCGACGCTCCAACCCCTCGGCGCTGGTCGAGAAGGAAATCACCACGCTCGAAGGCCGGCTGGCGCATAGCGAGGCGTCCACCCGGGAAATGGTGGAAGAGAACCTCTCGATCCTGAAGTTGCGGCTGGGCAAGCTGGAACAGATCGATCGGACGCATGACGCGCTGAAGGCGCAGCTGGCGATGCTGGAAGACACGGTGCGGCTGGTGTTGGACCAGACGCTCACGGCCAGCTCCCCGGCGGAGCTGGCGGTGGACTTCCGGCGGCTGACGCGCACGATCGCGGCCACCGACGAGGCGCTGGCGGAGACCCGCGCGCTGCTACCCGAGAAGACGAGGAACCACTGATGGAGCCCCTGACCACCCAAGTCCCCGTCGCCACGGCCGTCATCCCGGCCTGGGCCGAGGAGCTGCGCGGGCGCTATTTGGCGGGCGAGGCGATCCAGTTCTTGCTGCATGGCAACGTGCACGACCTCGTGCCCTTCGAGGGCGAGTTCATCACGCTGCGCGAGTTCCTGGTGCGTGGGCTGCTGAACACCAAGGACGTGATCCTCTTCTATGACGCCAGCGAAGGGCTGTCCTTCGCCCGGCCGGAGATGAAGGAACGCTTCTTCAAGGCCCTGAACGTGCGCATGGCCGTCCTGGGCGAGCTTCCCGTCACCCAGATCCCCCAAGAACCCTCCGAGCTCCTGCCGATCCTGGAAGACTTCCTGCTGACGCCCGGCGTGCGCGCCGCGCTGGTGCTGGATTTCGTCGAGTCGATCGTGCCCACGGGCGACGTCGGCTTCCTGTCGCGCAGCGATCGCGCCAACCTGATCACCTTGCAGCGCTGGGCCAAGGAGCCCGCCTTGCTCGCCAGCGACAACGTGGTGGTGCTGGTGACGGAGAACATCGCCGACGTGAACAAGCGCATCACGCAGTCGCCGCAAGTGGTGCCCGTGGGCATCCCCATGCCCGACGAGGTCGACCGCCTGGCGCTGATCGAGCACCGCCTGAAGGCGCACCCCATCGCGCTGGAGCTGACGCCCCAGCAGCTGGCGCGCACCACCAGCGGCCTGCGCCGGATCCAGCTGGACAACCTGTTCCGCCAGGCGCGCAAGTCCGGCGTGCCCGTCACCTTCGAGCTGGTGTCCGCCAAGCGCAAGGAGATCATCGAGACGGAGTGCTTCGGCCTCGTCGAGCTGGTTGACTCGCGCCATGGGCTGGACGCCGTGGGCGGCATGGAGGGCGTCAAGGAGGTCTTGATGCTGGCCGCTTCCGCCATCCGCGAGGGCAAGTCCCGCCACGTGCCGATGGGCATCATGCTGGTTGGCCCCATGGGCACCGGCAAGAGCTTCCTGGCCGAGGCCTTCGCCAAGGAGAGCGGCCTGACGTGCCTGGCGCTCAAGAACTTCCGCGAGAAGTGGGTGGGCTCCACGGAAGGCAACCTCGAGAAGATCCTGGGCATCGTCCGCGCGCTGGGCAACGTCATGATCATCGTGGACGAGGTCGATCGCGCCCTGGGCGGCGAGGACGGGGACTCCGGCACCTCCAGCCGCGTCTTCGCCAAGATCAAGGCCTTCATGGCCGACACCAGCCAGCGCGGCAAGGTGCTGTGGCTGGTCATGACCAACCGGCCGGACAAGCTGGACATCGACCTCAAGCGGCCCGGCCGCTTCGATCAGAAGATCCCGCTGTTCTTCCCCAAGACGTCGGAGGAGCGCGAGCGGATCTTCCGCGCCTTGTTGCACAAGAACCGCGTGGAGGCCGATCTGCCCGATCTCTCGGAGGCCGTGGCCGCCACGGAGGGCTACTCCGGCGCCGAGCTGGAGGCGATCGTGCTGCTGGCCGACCAGGTGGCCGGCCTGCGGGGCGCCACGCTCGTCACGGCCGTGGACGTGCAGGCGGCCGTCGAGGACTTCATCCCCAACCGCAACCGTCGCATGATCGAATACATGGAGTTGCTCGCCGTCTTCGAGTGTTCCAGCCGGCGGCTGCTGCCGGAGGTCTTCAGGTCGCTGACCAACGAAGAGCTACAGGAGCGGCTGAACGAGCTCGAAGCGGAGCTTGGGATCGGGTAGGGACGAAAAAAATTGTGCCGAGCGCCTTGACCCCTAAAAAGGGGTGGTGCTAGAATCAATTGTCGCTTGAAAGAGCGCACCACGCGGGAATAGTTCAGTGGTAGAACACCACCTTGCCAAGGTGGGGGTCGAGAGTTCGAATCTCTTTTCCCGCTCTAACCGCCCTCCACTTGGAGGGCGGTTTCTTTTTGGGGTAAGAAATTCCATATGCGCCGTCGCTTGCTAACCCTGGGCTTGGCCTGCCTGGCCGCAACTTCCGGCTGCTTCGGCGGCTCGCCGGGCGGCGTAGGAGCCAGCAAGAAGCCCGCCGCCGTGAAGACCACGGGCCCGGGCCCGGTGGTGGTCGACGGCCTGGTGGTGCCCGCGGGGCCCGTCGTCACGCTGACGGGCAAGGTCAAGATCATCTCCGACAACGGCGCCGGCATCATCTCCGACAACGGGGCGGGGCTGATCGGCCAGGCCAAGGGCGCGATCATCTCCGACAACGGCGGCGGGATCATCTCCAACAACAGCGGCGCCATCATCAGCGACAACGGCGCGGGGCTCATCTCCAACAACGGCGGGGGCCTGACCAGCAAGGTCAAGCGCACGTTGCTGGCGACGCCCGGGCTCGCGGTCTATCGCCTGGCGGACGCCAGCATCACCTTGGAAGATGCGGCGGGGCATGTGCTGACGGACAAGGCCGGCCACCCCGTCACGGCCGTGAGCGGCAAGGACGGCGGCTACACGCTGGCCACCCCCCTGCCGCCGGGCAACCTGGTGGCCAAGATCAAGCTGTGGAACGGCGGCACGCTGCAGGCCATGGTGGCGCGCGACGGCGCCGGCGACCTGGCGCTGGACCTGGACACCGCCTCCACCATGGGCGCCGCCTATGTGCTCGGCCAGTTCGTGAAGGGCGACCAACGCGTCTTCGACAAGCTGCCGCGGGTAGAAGCGGAGCGCCTCACGACCCAGTTGGACGTGGTGCGCGGTTACCTCCAAGGCGCCTTCAAGTACGACGCCAAGGTGCTGACGGACGCCACCGACGCGTTGCGCAAGCGCGAGCAAGGTGTGGACGCCACGATCGAGGAGGTCAAGGCGCTGTTGCTGGGCCAGGCGGCCCTGGGCAGCCAGCGGCTGGCCACCAGCGTGCCGCTGGGCGAGCCGATCGGCCTGACGGTGATGCCGGACGGCACGCTGGTGCTGGGCGAGCGCTTCGCCGGCCGCGTGCGGCAGGTCTTGAAGGATGGCACGCTGGAGACGCTGGCGGACGGCGTGTTCGGCAGCAAGATCCAACAGAACTTTCTGGTCCAGCCGGATTTGGCGTTGGGGCCGGATGGATTCCTCTATAGCTGTTCCCAGCGCCTGGCCAGGGTCTACAAGCTGGACAAGGCGGAAGGGACGCCGGTCGTCGGCTCGGGCGAACACGGCCGCGAGGCCGTCCTGGGGGCGCTGGCGACCAAGATCGCGCCCAACACACTCGCCTTCGCGCCGGACGGCACGCTCTACGTCGGGGAGTACCACGGCGAGAACTCTTACGACGACAAGCCACCCCGGATCTTGGCGCTGAAGTCGGACGGGTCGCTTCGGGACCTGGGCGTCACGGCCTGGGGGAAGTGCGACCTGAACGGGCTGCTGGTCGAGCCGGACGGCGCCCTGGTGGTGCTCGCGTGTCCGCCCCATGGGGGGCCGGCGACGTTCTACCGCATCCGCGACGGCGTGCCCACGGTGTTGTCCACGGAGATCACGGCGGGCGACCTCGCCGACGTGGCCCGGCTGCCGGATGGCCGCTTCCTCATCAGCGAGGCGGACCTCGGCGTGGTGGTGCGGTTGGACGCAGACGGCAAGAACCCCACGCCCGTGCTCGGCAAGGGCGGCGCGGCCGCCAGCAAGGAGCTGACGCACCCCACCAGCCTGGCCGCCGCCCCGGACGGCACGATCTACGTGACGGACGGCGCCACCAATCTTGTCTATCGGTTCGGCACCGACGGCAGTTGGAAGGCCGTGGCCGGCGCCGCGGCCACGACCCAGACGGGCGAAGGCGGGGCCTTCGCCATCAACCAACCCATGGGCCTGGCGGAAGACGACCACGGCCGCATCCTGATCGCGGAGAGCGGCAGCAGCGCCATCAAGCGCTACGCGAACGGGCAACTGGAGCTGATCGCGGGTGGCCGGCGCGGGGCCAGCGGCGGCGGCGTCCAGGCCAGCGAGGCGCTGCTGGACGCGCCCACCGGCCTGGCCTACGCCAACGGCACGACCTGGCTGCTGGACGGCGGGAGCCGGACCTTGCAGAAGTTCGGGCCGGACGGGGTGATCGACATCGTGGCCGGGCGGGTCCCGGGGCTGGAACTGCCGGCGCCGGGCGTGCGGCAAGGGGCGAAGGAGACCCAACTCGCTGGATCCCTGTTGTTGGCCCTGGCGCCGGACGGCCGCCCCTACTGGGCGAGCCACGTCACGCACTCGATTGCGCGCATGTCGACCACCGGCCCGGACGCGGAAGTAGAGGGCGTGGTGGGCAAGATCCAGCTCGGCACCAGCTCGGGCTTCGGCGGGCTGTTGGTCAGCGGGTTCGAGCCGGACCCTGCCAAGGCCGAGCTCCAGTTCCCCTTCGGCCTGGCCTTCGATCCGGCCGGCGACCTCTACTTCTGCGACGCCATGGGCTTCCGGGTCTACAAGCTGGCCGGCACCGGCGGCGCCTCGCCCCGGCTGGAGGTCTTCGCCGGGCTGGGTCCCGCGGCGACGATCAACATGGCCCAGGCGGTGGGCGCGGACGGGGCCATCGATCCCCAGAACGGGGTGGACCGCGCGAAGGTGGCGTTGGTGGCCCCGTTGGGCCTGTGCTTCGACAAGGCCGGCACCATGTACGTGGCCGAGGCCGGCACGCGCAACCTGACCAAGCTCTACGGCATCTTCGGCGGCAAGCTGCCCATCGATCCCACCGCCTTGCCGCCCGTGGACGCCCGCATCCGCAAGATCACGCCGGACGGCACCGTTACCACGATCGCCGGGCCGGGCGGCAAGTTCTTCACCAACCCCAAGAGCCAGGACGCGCTCATCATGCCGGCCAGCATGGTGGTGGATCGGGCCGGTCGCCTGATCATCGTGGACACCGGAGCGAACCTCGTCCGGATCTTGCCGGCGGGCACTTTCTAGGAAATTCCCTCCGTGAGCGCCATCACGCGTTAATGGGGTGTGAGTTAAAGGCTTCTTGGGGCAAAATTAACCCTGTTTTAATCCCCGGAAAGCAATCTTCGCGGCCCTTCCCTCGATATAACAGCATTGGTACTTCGGGCCATGCCCCCGGCATGCACCGAACCGCTCCCAGGAAGGACCGACCGATCATGGCCCAGAACCTGCGACTCCCGCTTGAAATCGCCTCCAAGGCGATCCTTGCGCTGGCTTGCATGAGCACCCTGGCCGCTTGCAGCCGCAGCTCGTCGATGGATCCGACGGGTGGTGCGGGCGCGAGCCTTGCCGCCGGCGGCCTGACGCCCCGCAGCAACCCGGTCGCCCAGGAAGCCGTGAAGGAAGACTCCCCGCCCGCCACCGCCAACGTGGACACGGCCGAGGGCCCCGTGAACCTGCCCCCGATCCCGGCCGCGCCCAGCACGCCCGTGGATCCTGCCAGCATGACTGTGAAGGCGATGGGCGAGACCATTACCCTGGCGCCCGCGAGCGGTTACGCACCTGGCCTCGTGACCAGCTTGGTTCGTGCGAAGGTTACCTGGACGCCCATCAAGGGCGCCGTCAGCTACCGCGTCTACGAGGCCACCGCCAAGGACGGCCAGACCGACTCCGGCGACAAGGGCAGGCTGGTCCTCAAGCCCCCTACCTGGTTGCCCGGCGTGATCATTGGCGGCGGCTTGGCGGGCCTGGGCCAACTGGCGATCGGCCAGGAGTATGTCTTCACGGTTGAAGCGGTTGACCGCGCCGGCAACATCATCGCCCGCGGCGCCGACAACTGCGCGCCCCTGGCCCCCCTGTCGATCCCCTACCTGAAGGACCCGGGCCAGAATGGCTCGCACGTCGGCTCGACCCCCTTCTTCACCTGGACGCCCTCCAACGGCGCTGACGGTTACTACGTCGAAACGTTTGGTACCACTCGTGGCGTTCCCCTCCTGCCGATGTGGCGTGCCTTCCGCGGTACCTCGGACGCGATGAACATGCAGTACGGCCAGCAGGATGGCTTCATGGAGGGCTCCAAGCCGATGGTTTGGTCGCTCCCGCTGAACCTGGGCGCCCGCTACGCCTGGACGGTCTGCGCGATCCGCACGGACACGCACACGATGAACACCTGCAAGGCGATCGCCCGCGCGACCGCTCCTATGTACTACTTCACGCCCTAAGGATCCCCATGAAGGCCGCCCACCTCGTTCTTTCTGCCCTCCTGCTGGCCGGTGCTGTTGCGCCGCTGGCGGGTTGCGGCGTGAAGACCAAGTTCGAGGTGCCGGAGCCGGCGGATCCCAACGCCCCCAAGCAGATCGGCGTCATCACCGTCACGGTGATCGACAACAACTCCAAGCCCGTCGTGGGTGCCGCCGTCACGCTGACGGACGCCAAGGGCGCCGCGGTCGGCGCGCCCGTCACCAGCGGCGCGGACGGCACGGCCGCCTTCTCCAAGGTCACCACCGGCACGGGTTACACCGTGACCGCCACCCTCGACGGCGTGACAGGCAGCCAAGCCGGCCTGGGCATCGACAGCGAGAGCCCGCTGGTGGTCAAGGTCATGCTGATCTCACCGGACGCGGGCAAGGGCACCGTCAAGGGCACCGTGGTCGACGGCCTGTCGCACCAGCCGCTGGACGGGGCCACCGTCTCGATCGTCGGCACCCAGAACACCACCAAGAGCCTGTCCGATGGCTCCTACGTCCTCAAGGGCGTGCCCGTGGGCAACCCCACCGTGGTGGCGGCAATGCCCGGCTACCGCGAGAACCGCGCCCCCGTCGCCGTGCAGGGCGGCGCCCTGGCCGTGCTGCCCTTCCAGCTCTTCCCCTCCGGCGACGCCACGCGCCTGGGCCACACGTTGGTGACCACCGCCAAGCAGCTGCTGGAGTTCGATCGCGGCGGCACCCGCGTCACCACCATCGCCCGTGGCGCCTACCAGGCCCGCCCGCTGGCCAACGGCAACACGATCCTGGCCGGCACCGGCGGGATCTCCGAGATCAACGCGTCCAACACGGTGGTGTGGAGCTTCCGCTCGGCCAACGCCCAGGGCGTGTTCAAGGCCAGCAACGGCAACGTCTTCATCGCCGACACCAACAACAACCGCGTGCTGAACGTGAGCGCCAGCCGCCAGGTGCAGACCACGATCAAGCAGCCCTTCAACCACCCCCTGAGCGTCGAGCGCGAGGAAGCCACCCACACCACGTTGGTGGCGGACACGGGCAACAACCGCGTGATCGAGGTGGACGACGCGGGCGTGATCAAGTGGGGCTACGGCAACGGCGAGGCCACCCAGCTGAACCACCCCACCTACGCCACGCGCCTGCCCAACGGCAACACGATCTTCGTCGACACCGGCAACTGCCGCGTGATCGAGAGCTCGCCGGCCCACCGCATGGTCTGGATGTACGGCGGCGACGGCAAGCGCGAGACCTGCTACTTCCCCAATGGCGCCCAGCGGCTGCCGAACGGCAACACCCTGATCTCGGACACGGGCAACAACCGCGTGATCGAGGTGAACGGCGCCGGCAAGATCGTCTGGCAGCTGACGGACCTCGAGCAGCCTACTTTCGCCGAGCGCCTCTAGCCTTTACCAGCGCCTGCAGCTTTTACCAAGGCAACGGCGCGTAGGGGAAGTCCGCCATCACCGGCTTGTGGTTGTCCGCGTATGCCACGTTGTCGGTCTTCAGGCCCGGCACGGCGGCCTCCGTGGCATCCGGCACGATCAAGAACAAGGTCACGTCGATCGTGTCGTCCGTGATCAGGCGGCCGCCGATCGGGATGCCCTTGGTGGCTTCCACGTTGCCCAGCGGCACGGCCGCCGTGCCCGCGTAGCCGCTCTTGCGCGTGGTGTCGATGCGCATCACGTCCGGCAACAAGGCACCGAAGAGCTTGTCGACCGCGGCCTGGTCGTTGCCGAAGGCCTTCAGCACCATCGTGGCCTCGGCCGCGATCGGCGCCGCTGCTGCCGTCAGATCGACCGACGGACCCACGGAGTTCCAGGTGTTGAGCAGGGCGTCCTGGGTGATCAGGCCCTCGTTGATGGCGGGACGGCCCAGGCGCTCCACCTGCTTGTAGGTGGCGGGGCTTGGGGATGCCGTCGGGCTGGCGGTCGGCGAGGCGGTCGGTGAGGCGGTAGGCGACGCGGTCGGCGACGGCGACGGGGACTTGGACGCCGCGGCGGTGGGCGTGGCGGTGGGCGAGGCGGATGCCGCGCTGGGCGAGGCACTGGGCTTGGGTGTGGTCTTGGTGGGGGCCTTGGAAGCCTTGGTGGTGGGCGCGTCCGTCTGGCACGAGGTCACCAACGCGGTGCCGGTGCAAACGGTGAGGCAAAGGGCGAGCAGGGTGAAGTTCTTCATGGTCCGTCCTCTTACATCTTCACCGACGCGGTTTCCCACACGTCGAAGGTCGTCGCCCCGGAGGTGCCGGCCAGCAGCTCTCGTGGGACGCGGGCGATGATGGACAGGACGTTCAGGTTCTTGGTGAAGTCCACGCCGGGCTTGCGGAAGACCGCCTGGGCGACGGTATCACCCTTGGCGCGCTTCACCGCGGTGTCGCGCACTTTCAGGAACTGCTCGACGTCGAAGAAGAACGTGTCTTCCCGCACGCCGGCGAAGACCGTGACGTTGGACGTGCCCATCGCCACGGCGGTCTTGGTGGGGGTGGCCGCGTTCTTGAAGGCGGTGGTCTTGCCGGCCGGCAGGCTGGTGGTCTTGCCGTCGGCCACCACGGTCAGCGTGATGGCCTGCTGCAGGTCGGTATCCGGCGCGGCGAACTCGTAGCGCATCAGCACGTCTTCCTTGCCGGTGGGCGCGGTGCCGTTGGCGGTCGCCGTGCCCACGCGGGTGACGTGGAACTCGTAGCGGGCGTTGGTGTTGAAGGCGGCGTCGGCCTTGGCCGCCACGCGCGGGTTCACGTTCATCTGGAAGATCAGGTCGTTCGTCGTGATGGCCGCGTTCTGATCCTTCTCGTTGTAGACCAGCAGGTCCGTCAGGTTCACGGTCTTGTCCGCAGACGCCGCGCTGCCGTCGTCGTGGTCCGACGCCAGGCCATGGTGCGAGCCGATGGCGACGCCCACCAGGCCCGATGCCACCAACGCCACCGCCGCAAAGATCCGCTGCTTGACTGCCTGCATTTCGCGCTCCCTCAACCTTTCCGCTTCCGACGTCCAGGTTAAGCTGCCGGGCCGGAACATGCAACCAGGGCCGGCACAAATACATCAATTGGCCGCCGCGGTCCGCCGGGCGGCGCTATGCGAAGAAGGCGCGCTGGACGAACCAGAACAACCCGATGCCGACCACGCCCGCGCTGACCCAGCGCCGGAAGTTGGGCTCCCACGTTTGGGTGCGGATCAGGGACAAGAGGCCAAAGGCGACGGACACGACCACCAGCTGCCCGAGCTCCACGCCGACGTTGAAGCCGGCGAGCGAGAGGGCCAGGTTTTGGCGGGGCAAGCCGGTTTTCGCGAGGGCGGACGCGAAGCCGAAGCCGTGGACCAGGCCGAAGAGCAGGGTCACGACCCAGCGGCCGTCCAGGCTCTTGCGCCAGAAGTTTTCCGCGGCCACGTAGACGATCGTGAGGGCGATCGCGCTCTCCACCAGGCGGGAAGGCACGCTGACGAGCTGCAGCGCGGCGAGCGTGAGCGTGATCGAGTGGGCCGCCGTGAAGGCCGTGACCACCTTGAGGAGGTAGCGCAGGCCGCCGCCCAGCATCAACAGGCTGATCAGGAAGAGCACGTGGTCATAGCCCATGAGGATGTGCTCGATGCCCAGCCCAACAAAGCTGATGAAGCCGGACACGCGGGAGGTGCCGCCGAGCTCGGGGCTGGCGGGGGTGAAGACGACGTTGCGCACCTCGCCGCCCTGGGCGATCGTGGCCAGGCAGCGGGCGCTGGCGGCGCCGGGCACGAACAGCGTGTAGCGCATGCCCAGGTCCTTGATGGGGGCCTGCCAGGTGTAGCGCAGCTGCAAGGTCGTGTTCGCGCCGCCCGCCAGGTCGGCGCTCGGCGCGGCTGCCTCGGAAGGCTCGACGGCCGGCAAGGGTGCGGCGCCGTTGGCTTCCAGCCGAACCGCCTCGCCCAGCTTGGCAGCCAGCGGTGCCGCGTGGCCCTGGATTTCGGCGGCGGAGAGCCTGCCGTCATGGTTGGCATCGGCCTCTGCCACCAGCCCCGTGGGCACGGTCAGCGTCACGACCGCGTCGCGGTCATGAACCTGCACGTCGGCCACGGCAAGGTCGGCCCAGTGAGCGGCGGCGGGCAGGGTGAAGGCCAGCCAGGCGAGGCAGGCCAGGACGATGCGGTTGATCATGCGCCCGTCTCCGCGGCGCCGGGGGCGCGGAAGCCGGGATCGATGCGGCGCATCTCGCGGATGTGGGCGGCGGCTGCCTGGTCGTCACCCAGGGCGAGGGCGATCGCCGCCGCGGCCTGTTGCAAGGCCGCGTCCTCCACGCCGGTTGCCAGCGCCCGCGCCACGGCGTGCCGCGCTTCGGCCTTCCGGCCGACGGCCAGGAGGGCGCGGGCATAGGCTGCCAAGGTCGGCGCGTCGTGGCGGAGCTTCACTTCCTTTTCCATGAGTGCCAGGGCCTCCGCGGCCTGGCCATCTGCCAACAGCAAGGTGGCCAGCTCGCGCCGGTGGCCGAAGCCGCCCTCCGCGATCTCGCGCTGGAGCGTCGCGCGCGCCTCCGGCGCGCGGCCCAGGCCGACCAGGGCGGGGGCGCCCAGCCCCAGGTCCTTGGCCCGGAGGTAGTGGATACGGGCGGCGTCGGCCAACCCCAAGCGCTGCTCCGCGTCGGCCAGCAGGCCCAGGGTCTGGGCGTGGTCGGGGGCGATGCGCAGCGCCTCGACGTACAAGTCTTGGGCCATGGCCAGGCGGCCGTGGCGGGCGTGCAGCCGCCCCAGCCAGGCGCGCGCCTGGACGGAAGGCTCCGGCGCGCCGGCTTGCTCGCGCGCGATCGCCCAGCGGTAATCGGCGATGGCGCCGGGCACGTCGCCGCGGGCCTCGCGTGCCAGGGCGCGCTGCACGTGGACGGCGCAGCCGGGCGCGTCGGCGACCAGCGCGTCGGCCAGGCGGTTGGCCTCGGCCACCTCGCCGGTCGCCAGGGCCAGCGTGAGGCGCAGCGGCCGCACGGCCACCGGCTTGTTCACGGCCGCACGATCCATACAGCGCTGGGCGCCGGCGAAATCATGGCGGGCCAGGGCCACCTGGGCCAGGGCCATCCAGGCGCCCGGGTTGGAGCTGGGCATGCGCGCGACGGAGGTGCGCGCGGCTTGTTCGGCCAGCAGGTACCAGGCCGGATCGTTGGTGGCGCGGGCGCGTTGGATGTAGGCGCCGGCCAGGTTCGTAAGCTCCAGGAAGCCCGGCGGCTGGGCCGCGATGCGCGCCTGGATGGCGGCGATCGGATCGGACTGGCCCATGGCGGGCAGCTGGTACGGGGCCAGCACGCCGTGCGCTTCCGCGGGCGCGGGCCGCTCGGCGGTCACCGCCCACATGGTCGAGCCCGCCGCCACGCAGCCGAGCGCCAGGAGCCAAAGTTGCTTCATGCGTCTCTCCCAGCAAGGGACAGCGCTCCCGGCAGGCCAGGGGCACCTGGGAAACCTTACCAGGGAATGCGCCATGAGAGAAACCCGTTCATTCACTAACCTCGGGAAGTTAAAGTTCGTTTAAACTCACAGGTAAAGGTCCAATTAAAGGCAGATTTCCATCGGTTGAAGGCTATAAGTCTTAACAGCGTCCGACCGCGTCATGGAGATCCGTTCAATGGCCAAGCTCGCCCTCCGCACTGTTTTAGCCACCGCCCTCGCCACCTGCGCCCTGACCAGTGGCTGCGGCAAGGTGGCCATGCCCGGCGCAAACGCCGCGAGCGGCTCCGATGCCGCCGCCCAGGCGGCCAAGCACAAGGCGCGCGGCGGCGGCACGCCCGCCTGGGTGAAGGACGCGGTCTTCTACCAGATCTTCCCCGAGCGCTTCGCCAACGGCGACAAGGGCAACGACCCCACCAAGACCCAGGCCTGGGGCGGCAAGCCGGAGAACGAGAACTTCTTCGGCGGCGACCTCGCGGGCGTGGAGCAGAAGCTCCCTTACATCAAGAGCCTGGGCGTCAACGCGATCTACTTCAACCCGATCTTCAAGTCGAGCTCCAACCACAAGTACAACACCAGCGACTACATGCAGATCGACCCGCACTTCGGGACGAACGCCCAGTTCAAGGCGCTGGTGGCGAAGTGCCACGCCCAGGGCATCAAGGTGATCATCGACGGCGTGTTCAACCACACGGGCGACGACCACGTCTGGTTCCAGGACGCCAAGCAGAACGGCCAGAAGAGCAAGTACTGGAACTACTACAGCATCTACGGCTACCCGGTCGTGACCGACCCCAAGCCCAACTACGATGCCTGGTGGGGCTTCGGCACGCTGCCCAAGATGCGCGTGGCGGATAACCCCGACGTCCAGAAGAACATCTATGAAGTGGTCGATTACTGGACCAGCCAAGGCGTGGACGGCTGGCGCCTCGACGTGCCCAACGAGATCGCCAGCGACAGCTTCTGGCAGGGCTTCCGCCAGCATGTGCGCGCGATCAACCCCAACGCCTACATCGTGGGTGAGATCTGGACAGACGGCTCGCACTGGGTGCAGGGCGACCAGTTCGACGCGGTCATGAACTACCTCTACCGCGAGCAGGTCCTGAACTTCTTCGCCTACCAGAACAGCAGCGTGGACGACCTGGACGCGCGCCTGGGCGATCTGCGCCGGAAGTATGGCGACGACGTGACCCAGGCGGAGTTCAACATCCTGGGCAGCCACGACGTGCCGCGCGTGCTGACGGAGAGCGGCGGCAACGTCGCCCGCATGAAGGAAGCCGTGTTCTTCCAGATGGTCTCGCCTGGCGCCCCCGTCGTCTACTACGGCGACGAGCTCGGCATGACCGGCGCGAAGGACCCCGACAACCGCCGCTGCTTCCCCTGGGAGAAGACGCGCGGCAACGACATGTTGGCGTTCTACCAGAAGATGATCGGCCTGCGCGAGGCGCACCCCGCGCTGCGCGGCGCGGAGTTCACCACCCTGATGCGCCACAACGACTTCCGCCTCTTCGCCTTCGTGCGCGGCAACGGCAAGGAGCGCGTGGTGGTGGCCCTCAACAGCGGCCACAGCCCCCGCGATCTCTCGCTGGACGTGGGTCAGACCTTCAAGGACGGCACGGCCGTGGTGGATTACGTGAGCGGCAAGCGCTTCACCGTCCAGGGCGGCAAGCTTGCCATCCCCGGTCTGGTGCCGCAAACGGGCATGGTTCTCGGCGCAGCCGGCTCCCGCTAACGATCTTAGCCTAGGCCCGGGCGCGAACCCTCGCGCCCGGGCCTTTCCTTTGGCCAGACGCCCGATTTCGTTGCAATGTCATGGGTATGTGATGGTTAAGCAATGTTAAGGACCTTTTCCGATCGTTTCGACGTCAACAGTTCTTGCTAGATCTAATTCGAGTTCGGCAAGGCATATTACGGAAAAGGCCCGCCCGCCCGCCATTTCGGCTACGTGTCCGCTGGGTTTCGGGGATCCACCAGGGCCGGATTTCGCACACCAATATCCAAATTAGCTCGCTTCGGTTTTCGTTTTAATGTTAAAAATTGCACAGGGCGGGTAGGCAACTGGTAGCGACTGTGTTATAGTTCCTACATCATAAATAGGCGTTAGAAACGTCAGGGCTGTTACAGGTCCAACCACTCCCCTGATAGAAAGGAAGTACTGCCGTGTCCGATCGTGCACGCTCTTTGAGCCGCATGCCTATCCGCCGCGACGCGAGCACCAGCCGCCCGCGCAGCCCTTCGATCGATATTCTGAAGAAGAGCCTCGAGGTTGCGGGCGTGAACCGCCGCACCTTCGTCAACGAGACCGGGCTCAGCTACGAATACGTTTCGCGCATCTTCAACAGCAAGGTGAAGTTCCCGGCCGTCCGCGAGACGCTGGAGAAGTTCGCCGAGGTCGCCCAAATCGACCCCATGCAGTTCGTCGAGTACCAGCAGCTGGTCAGCGTGCTGCCCGAGTCCACCCGCAAGCTCTGGGCGCAGCTCCAGCGCCTGGGCCTCTCGCGCCAGGACTTCTCCAACAAGGTCCAGATTTCCCGCACGTACATGTATGAAATCCTGCGCGGCGACGTCCCGTTCCCGCGCAACCCGGAAGTCATCGAGAAGATCGCCGCGGCCGCGGAGATGCCTCCCGAGAGCTTCAGCGAGTACCTGGCCCCCGTCCAGGACTGGGCGGAGCGCAACCCGGGCGCCATCGAGCAGGTCTTCATGAACCTGCTGGTCTCCAAGATGCTGTTGGCGCGAGGCTACGCGACGTTCGAGTCGCCGGCCAAGGAAATCTCCGACGACATGTTGAAGATCTTCCCGCCCGACGAGCGCTACGAGCCCTGGACCCGCGAGCTGTTCAAGGCCATGGGCAAGAAGCAGCTGGGCGTTCGCCAGGTCGCCGACCAGGCCGAGGTGCCGGAGCGCGACGTGCGTCTGCTCCTGATGGGCCAGGTCCACTCCGACGATCTGCCGGAGACCGTGCGCAAGGTCAAGGCGACCTTCAAGCTCAAGTAGAGTCAAGATACCTGGGCTCCCCCGTTCCCTGCGATGGGAACGGGGGAGCGCTGGTCTTCATGGAAGGAGACCTTCATGGACAAGAAGCGTTCGGTCCTCTTGGTCGAGGACAACCCGGACACGGTCGAGTTCCTGAGCCGCCGGCTGGTGGACGAAGGCTACGACGTCATGATTGCCCGCAACGGCCGCGACGCCCTGCGCATTGCCACGGCGGAGCTGCCGTCGGCGGTCGTGCTCGACATCAACCTGCCCTTGCTCAACGGCGACGAGGTCTGCCGCGAGCTGCGCAAGCACGACGCCACCTCCCGCATGCCGATCGTCTTCGTGACGGCGGAGACGGAGACGCGGGTCAAGGACCTGTTGGTGCCCGGGCTCACCATCTGCCTGGAAAAGGCCATCAAGAGCAAGACCTTGCTTGATGCCTTGCGGGAACTGGTTCCAAGCTAAAGCGGGCTCCTGACGCAATGGCAATCGTGCACGGCATCGGGTAGCCCGTGAAGTGCGCCTGCACGGCGAAGGACGTTGGTCCTGGCGGCAGAACCGCGCACTAGACTAGAACATTCGTTCTGGGATACAATAAGGGATGCCCATCATCCCCAGCTCGCCTGGCGGCAGGCCAGGGAGGCCTCGGCCCGAATCCGCCCGTCCCGATAGGGACGCCCATGAAAATCGGATTGTTGCGCCCGTGGCGGTGCCGGAAGATGCCGTCCACGAGCCGGGGCTGCGGCCCCAGCGGCTCGCGGACTATACCGGCCAGCGCGAGCTCAAGGACGTGCTGCAGATCGCCATCGATGCGGCCAAGCACCGCAACGAGCCGCTGGACCACGTCTTGCTGTACGGCCCGCCCGGCCTGGGCAAGACGACCATGGCGCAGATCATCGGCAACGAGATGGCCGTGCCCGTGCGCATCACCTCCGCACCGGCGCTGGAGCGCCCGCGAGATATCGCCGGCCTGCTCGCCACGCTGAAGCCCGGCGAGGTGCTCTTCATCGACGAGATCCACCGGCTCAACCGGCTGGCGGAGGAGATCCTCTACCCCGCCATGGAGGACTACCGGCTGGACATCACGATCGGCAAGGGCCAGACGGCGAAGATCAAGAGCTTGCCGTTGCCGCGCTTCACGTTGATAGGCGCCACCACGCGCGCGGGCGCGCTGTCCGCGCCGCTGCGCGACCGCTTCGGCCTGATCCAGCGGCTGAACTTCTACCACGAGGACGAGCTGATGACGATCATCCTCCGCGCGGCGGAGCTGCTGGGCGTGCGCATCGACGAGGGCGGCGCGGCCAGCCTGGCGCGGCGCTCGCGGGGCACGCCGCGCATCGCGAATCGGTTGCTGAAGCGCGTGCGCGACTTCGCGCAGGTGCGCGCGGACGGGAACGTCACGGCGGCCCTGGCGGACCAGGCGCTCGACCGCATGGGCGTGGACCCTGCCGGGCTGGACCCGATCGATCGCCAGATGCTCATGACCATCATCCAGCACCACCGGGGCGGGCCGGTGGGCGTCGAGACGGTCGCCGCCGCCATCAGCGAGGACGTCACCACGATCGAGGACATCTACGAGCCCTTCCTGTTGCAACGGGGCTTCCTCGCGCGCACGCCGCGGGGACGGATGGTGACCCCGTTGGGGTACAGCCACCTGGGACTCGAGGCTCCTGTATAATCTGGGTGGTCCCAATCCCCCTCAGAAAGGTTCGGTGGTTTCGATGGCGAACCCCAAGGTAGTCTTCTTCAAGGGCGAGTTCGTGCCCTTCGAGGAGGCCAAGGTCAGCGTGATGTGCCATGGCCTGAACTACGGCACGGGCTGTTTCGAGGGCATCCGCGGCTACTGGAACGCGGAGCACGAGGAGCTCTACGTCTTGAAGATGGCGCCGCACTTCGAGCGCATCCACCAGTCCGCGCGGATCCTGTACATGCAGCTGGACTACAGCGTGGACGAGCTGGCCGACATCACGCTCGAGCTGGTGCGCCGCAACGGCTTCCGCGAGGACGTGTACATCCGCCCGCTGCTCTACATGGGGGACGAGAAGATCGGCGTGCGCTTGCATGGCCTGACGACGGACTTCACGATGTTCGCCGCGCCCATGGGCAACTACATCGACACCAACGGCATCAAGGTGGGCGTTAGCTCCTGGCGCCGCATCGACGACAACGCCGTGCCGGCCCGCGCCAAGATCACGGGCGCCTACATCAACTCCGCGCTCGCGAAGACGGAGGCGTACCACAACGGCTTCGACGACGCGATCTTCCTGAATGCCGACGGCCACGTGTCCGAAGGCAGCGCCATGAACATCTTCCTGGTGCGCAAGGGCAAGCTCTTCACGCCCGGCGTGAACCACAACATCCTGGAGGGCGTGACGCGCCAGGCCGTCATGACCATCGCCAAGGAAGAGCTGGGCATCGAGACCGAAGAGCGCACGATCGACCGCACGGAGCTCTACATCTGCGACGAGATGTTCCTGTGCGGCACGGGCGCCCAGATTTCGCCGGTCGTCTCCGTGGACATGCGCCCGGTGGGCGGCACGGGGGCCATCGGGCCGGTGACACGGCAGATCATGGAGATCTACCACCGCGCCGTGCGGGGCGAGTACCCGCGCTTCGCGGACTGGGTCCAGCCGGTCTACAACGCCCGCCGCGCCAGCCTTCAAGTAGGTAGCCCCAGCTAGATGAGCGCCCGCGGCTGGAGTTGAACGGCAAAGGAGGTTGCGCCCATGATAGCCTTCCAGGGCGAGCCCGGCGCTTACAGCGAGGCGGCCCTGCAGGCGCGGTTCGGTGATGCCGGCCGGTTGCCCTGCGCCAGCTTCGACCAGGTCTTCGCCGCCGTGGCGGAGGGCCGGGCAGAGGCCGGCGTCGTGCCGATCGAGAACTCGCTGGCCGGCAGCATCCTCGAGAACTATGATTTGTTACTCGCCCACGACCTCACGATCGTGGGCGAGATCCGCTTGCCGGTTCGCCATTGCTTGCTGGGCAAGCCGGGCATGCGGCTCGCGGACGTGAAGCGGGCGTACTCCCACCCCCAGGCCCTGGCGCAGAGCCTGCCGTACCTCAAGGCGCATGGCATCGAGCCGGTGGCCGCCAACGACACGGCCGGCGCGGCGCGGGCCCTGGCCGAGCGGGACGAGCCCGGCGCGGCGGCGATCGCGAGCCTCCGAGCCGGGGCGCTATACGGCCTGGACATCCTGGCCGAAGGCATCCAGACCCGGCAAGACAACACCACCCGCTTCTTCGTCATCCAACTGGACCGGCCGGCGGACCTCGCGCGCGAGAAGGCCAGCCTGGTCTTCGCGGCGCCGAACTCGCCGGGCGCGCTCTATGACTGCCTGGGGCGCTTCGCGCGGCGCGGGCTCAACCTCACGAAGATCGAGAGCCGGCCGACCCGCGACACGCCCTGGGAGTACTACTTCTACGTGGACTTCGAGGGCGACCTGGAACCAACGGCCCTGCAGGCGCTGTTGGACGAGCTGCGCCCCTCCATGGCCTTCGTGCGGCTGCTGGGCGTCTATCCCGCCAAGGACCCCTTGACCCGCTGAGTTTTAGCGTGTTACTTTCGGGACGGCCATGAATATCCAAGCGTACGTCTATTTTAGCTACTTCTACGGGGCGGCAAACGCTACCGATCGCTAAACGTGCGCGGAAGAATCCACCACGGAGCGTGAGGCAGCCGAGCCACACGCTCTTTTTTGCATCCAGAGGGGACCCTCATGACTATGTACTGTCGCGGCATCCGGGGAGCAACCACGGTCGAGACCAACACCAAGCAGGCGATCGTCGAAGCGACGCGCGAGCTGCTGGACAAGCTCGTCGAGGCCAACCAGATCGACCCGAATGACGTCGGCAGCATCTTCTTCACCGCCACGCCGGACCTCGACGCGGAGTTCCCGGCAGTGGCCGCGCGCCAGCTGGGCTGGAGCGACGCGGCCATGTTGTGTGCCCACGAGATGGGCGTGCCCGGCTCGATGCCCATGTGCCTGCGGATCTTGATCCACTGGAACACCATGCGCTCGGCCGCGGACATCAAGCACATCTACATCCGGGGGGCCCAAGGGCTGCGTCCCGACCGGGCTTCCGTGTAACCCCCCACCCACCCGCGAGGAGAGAACCGATGATCGTCGTGATGCAGGCGGATGCGACCGCCGAGAATATCAAGGAACTGGTGGCGCGCCTGGAAGAGCGCGGGCTAAGCGCCCATGTCTCCGAAGGCGAGGAGCGCACGATCGTGGGCGTGCTGGGCTCGCCCATCGATGTGGAGCTGGCGACCGCGCTGCAGTCCCTGCCAGGCGTTCAGAACACCGTGCGCATCAGCAAGCCCTTCAAGCTGGCGAGCCGCGAGTTCCAGCCCACCAACACGGTGGTGCGCGTGGGCAACGTGGACATCGGCGGCCCGGAGGTCGTCTCGATCGCCGGCCCGTGCTCCGTGGAGAGCCAGGAGCAGGTGCTGCGCATCGCGCGTGGCGTGCAGGCGGCCGGCGCCAAGTTGTTCCGCGGCGGCGCCTACAAGCCCCGCACCAGCCCCTATGCCTTCCGCGGCCATGGCGAGGCCGGCCTGGAGATGCTGGCCAAGGTCCGCGAAGAAACCGGCATGCCGATCGTGACGGAGGTCCTGACCCCCGCCGACGTGGC
>JAQBPE010000053.1 GCA_028287685.1 Cyanobacteria bacterium RYN_339
TCCAGCCGCCCGCTTCCGGTTGCGGCCGGTAACCTTCACGCGCCTTGATATTGCCTGGTATCTGGAATTCCAAACGATCGCGATCACCTCGCGACGATCGTCAAGACGGGGTTGGGCGAGTTCGTACCGACGATCCGAGCGCCTGCAATTCCACCTTGGTCATGGCGGAAAATGCGGCGTAGCCGCGCTGGTAGGAAGCCTCTTGGGCCTCCGCGGGCATGCCGGGGTGGATCACTTCCCGTAGCGTGGCCAGCGTGTCGTCCATGTCTGCGTAGACCACGATCAAGACAGGCGCGGCGCCTACCTGGGCCTGATTGAAGGCGTGGGTCTGGAGTTCCGCCTGCAGGGCAGGATTCTGGATGACGACGAAGCGCCAGGGTTGAAGATTGGCGGACGATGGTGCGAGGCTAGTCAGGCGCAGGATCTCGTCCAGGTCCTGGGCGGGTACCGGGCCGGGCTTGTACTTACGGACTGAATGGCGCGAATTCACGGCATCCGGCACGGAGAGGGGCTGGGACAGGGTTGGGGCAACTGACATTGGGGAAACCTCCTGGAGTGCGGGGGGGGGCGGTATTAACGGGACGAGATGGGCCTAGTTGCCACGCGGCGTGGTGGGCGCCTTCTTGAAGCGGCCCCAGGCCACGAAGGACGCCAGCGCGAACAGCACCAGGACTGGAGGGAGATGGCTGAACTCCGCGCGAACGAGATGGAGTGCCCCCGCCAACACCATGATCGTGGCCAGGCCAATACCCGCCCAGGCGGTTAGCACCGGATAGATGCGCGTGGCGGCCGGCAGCAGCATCCCCAGCGCCCCAGCCACCTCCGCGACACCGATGAAGCGCAGCAAAGCTTCGGACATGCCTGGCATCGCCGCCGCAACTTGCGCCATCGGCATCGTCAGCTTCATCCATCCCGCCATTCCGAACCCGATGGCTAGCAGGATTTGCGCCACCCACAGCCCGATGTGAAGCCCCTTGTTGGTGCCACCCATGGCCGGGGTCTGTGTGTTGGTTGTCATTTGTTTTTCCTCTTTCGACCGACTTATTCGGAAATTTTCCTGTGTTACACTTGGGTTGTTAGGCTCGATATGAGTGATAGTTATTAATCGTAACTATACTGACGCCGATGTCGTCATCCCACAAGACGGCACTTTATCCTCACCTAGGCACAGCGAGGTAACCACCATGGCAACCAATGGAAAGCCCCTGACGCAGCCCGAGGCGGGCTCGCACGGTGCTGATTCCTGTTATGTCGTCCGCGAGATCCTGTCACGCGTCGGCGACAAGTGGAGTGTGGTGACATGCGTCTTGCTGGGCGAGGGCAGTTTGCGTTTCGGAGAACTGCTGCGCAGGGGGCATGGGGTATCCCAGCGGATGCTCACGCAAACCCTTCGGCAACTCGAGCGAGACGGGCTCGTGTGGCGGAAGGCGACGCCGACCGTCCCGGTGACCGTGGAATACGGCCTCACGCCGCCGGGCGAGGACCTGCTGGTGGTGCTGCGACCACTTTTCGAGTGGGCAACCAAGAATGTCACGATGGTCCAGGACTCGTGGGTCCAGTACGACGATCGGTTGGCCCGGGCAGCGAGCGACACGTTCGGCCAGGGATAATTGAATAACCCCGAACAGCGATCGCGGTTCGGGGTTGCTTCGTTTAACCCATGCCGGTCTGACCTGCTTCGCCAGGGGGCCAAGCGCGTTCGCCCGGCCTCCGACCAGCTGGCGGCTTAGTAGCCTACGTAGTTGCCGCCGTTGTTTACGGCTTTGACGCCAGGCACGTTGTCGAGCGAGCCGTAGCGGTCGAGCGCGTAGCGGACGCCCGCCACGATGTTGTCGACCGGGTTCCAGACGTCGGTGTGGCCGGGCGCGGCGTGCGCCGCGAAGGTCGAGTCGATCGTCTGCATGAGGCCCTTGGAAGGGTGGCCGGCCGCCGCGTTGGAGTCCGTCAGGTTGATGGCGTGCGGATCGCCGCCCGACTCGTGCTTGATGATGGCCGCCAGGGCCTTGGGATCGATCTTGTCCCTGGGGATGCCCATCGCTTCGAGGATCTTCATGGCTTCCTCGATCCACATGGCGAGGTCGCCGGTGGGCATTTCGCCCGGAGGGCTGCCCGAGGACGGGACGTTCGACGCGGTCGGGCCGGCGTTGGACGAGCCCGACGGCAGGCTCATGCCTGACGGCGAGCTGCCTCCGCCGACGGACGAACTGGAGTCACCGCTGTAAGGGCTGCTGCCACCACCGCTGCTGCCCGACGAACCCGACGAGCCGCTGCTGCCGGACGACGCGGGGGCGGGCGAGGTGTTCACCCCGGCCGTGTTGGCGGGGTCGCCCGCCTGGTCGAAGACGCGCCGGAAGCTGTCGAACTCGTCGGGGTTGCCCAGCTCGCGGATGCGCGGCGGCTTGCCGCTGCTGTAGGCCTCCATGATCTTGCCGTCGCCGATGTAGATGGCGACGTGGCCGCCCTCGCCCGAGCCGGTCTTGTAGCAAAGGTCGCCAGGTTGCAGATCGCCCCGCGACACGCTCTTGCCCGGCGTGCTCGCCGTGCTGACGAGGTTCTCGGGGTTGGCGACGCCGGCCTTGTACAGGCACTGGATCACCAGGCCGGAGCAATCGGTGCTGCCGAAGCCCTGCTGGGGGCCGCCGTGGCCGCCGCCGTAGACGTATGGCTGCGCGGCTTTCATATAGCCCATCGCCGCGTCCAGGAACTTGTTGGCCGGGCTGTTCGGGTTGCGGCCAGGCTGCGGCGCGGCGGTGGGGTTCGGGGCGCCGACGGGATTGGTCATGGAGGCTCCTACTCGCGGGTGGCTGCGGTTGACTTGGATGCTATCGGGCCGCTTGCCGTCACTCTTTCTTTAGGTTTCGTTTGATTATTGTTTCGAGTTCGTTAAATCCGTGTGTCCGACGTCGCCAGCGGGCCCGTTCACGCAATAAGGCGTTTCAAGCAGGGCCAAAACGCTGATATGATCCCTGTGGCCGGCTTGATCGAGAACAGCCAGACATCGAAGCGGGTCCTGAAGGGGTTGTACCTCAACGGGCTGGCCTTCCTGGCCGTCATGGTGTTGCTGAGCCTGGCGGTCGGTTGGCAGGCGTTCAACGTGCGCGACCGGTCGGGCGACATCGCGCGGGCGTTGGAGCGCCAGGCCGGCGCCGCACACGCCGGGGACCTCTTCACGCGGCTGGTCGGTGCCCGGCAAGACCTGGCCCAAACGCGCGACCCTCGCTTCAAGGCCACCTATAGCGACGCCAAGGCGGCGCTGGCGGGGCAGCTGGCCGCGCTCGGGCAAGGGCAGGCGGGCGAGGCAGCCGCCGCAATGGAGATCGAACGCCGCGTCGCAGCCTGGGAGGCCGCTCTACCGGCACCAGAGCTAGCCCGGGCCACCCAGGAGGCGGTGACGGCCTACCAACAACTGGAGGCCAGCCAGGCCCGCGTGGCCACCGTTGAGGTCGAGCGCGGCACCCGCATCGCGGCGGGCGTTGGCTTGATGCGCATGGGGATGGCGATCGCCTGCTTCGTGTTCTTCGGTTACCGCCAATACCGGCTGCTATCGCGCGCCTTCGAGGCGAACTTCGAGGCCTTGGAAGACCAGCGCGCCGCGCTGGAGCGGCAAGCAGTGGAGCTGAACCAGCGCCGAAAGCAGGTCGACGAGCTGGTTGGCGCGCTGGCCGCCCAGAACGAACAGCTGGAGCGCCGGGTCGAAGAGCGCACCGTCCAACTGGCCGACGCCCGCGACGCCGCGGAGACGGCTAACCTGGCCAAGAGCAGCTTCCTGGCAAACATGAGCCACGAGCTGCGCACGCCGCTCAACGCCATCATTGGCTATAGCGAGCTGCTGCAAGAGGAAACGGAGGCCTTGGCGTTCGAGGCCAAGCCCGCCATGCTCTCCGATTTGCGTAAGATCCATGGCGCCGGGAACCACCTGCTCGCGCTCATCAACGACATCCTGGACCTGTCCAAGATCGAGGCGGGCAAGATGGACCTTTACCGCGAGGAGGTCGATGTCGCGGACTTGATTGCGGGCGTCGTGGAGACGATCCGCCCGCTGGCCGCCAAGCAGGGCAACGCGTTGCGGGTGGAAATCCCGCTGGGCCTGCCACTGCTCATGACGGACACGACCAAGCTGCGGCAGAGCCTCTTCAACCTGCTGGCGAACGCCTGCAAGTTCACCGAGCAGGGCCACATCGACCTCGCAGCCAGCCTGGAGCCGGGCGAGGGCGGGCCGCAGCTGCGGTGCCGCGTGACGGACACCGGCATCGGCATGTCGCCCGAGCAAACGTCCCGGCTGTTCCAGGAGTTCACCCAGGCAGACGCCTCGACCACCCGCAAGTACGGGGGGACCGGGCTGGGCCTCGCCATCAGCCACCGCTTCTGCCAGCTGATGGGCGGCGGGATCTCCGTCGAGAGCGAGCTGGGACGCGGCTCGACCTTCACGCTTTGGCTGCCGCTCCAGGATGCGGGGCTGCCCCTGACCGAACGAGGGGTCGGCGATCCCCGACCAGCCTCTTGATATATTCCTGAATAGGAATATAATGGGGTCCGTACCCGACCCCTTCAAGGAGCCAAGCCCATGAACCCTTCCCCCACGGCCCCTCCGGCCTGGCAGCTCGAGCTGGACCGCACCTTCGATGCCCCGATCGCCCTGGTCTTCGAAGCCTGGGCCACGCCGGAGCTTTGGACCCGCTGGTTCCCGCCCCGGGGCTTCACCATGACCCTCGAGCAAATGGACTTCCGAGTGGGCGGGTCGTTCGCGGCCACCTTCCATGACGACGACGCCGAGAATGTGTCGCACAGCTTCACCGGTACGTACGTGGAAATCACGCCCGGCGAGCGCCTGGTCTGGGAGGGCGCCTTCCCGGATGGGCCCCCCGACCAGATGCTGACCTCCATCACCTTCACCGCGGAAGGCGAAAAGACGGCCGTCCACGTGGTCCAGAGCTTCCGCGTGCTGTCTCCGATCGCGGAGATGGGCATCAAGGGCGCGAAGATCGGCTGGGGCCAGACGCTCGACAAGCTGGGCGAGTTCCTGGCCGAGCGCCAGACCAAGGCTTAGTCGGTCAGGAAGCCGAAGCCCGTGCTGGCGGCGGAGTGGCCTTGCTCCGCCAGCCAGACCGGGTTGTACAGGCGCGAAAGGTAGCGCTGGCCCCCATCGCACAGGAACGTGACGATGGTGTGGCCGGGGCCCATGGCCAGGGCGGTGCGGGCCGCCGCCCACACGTTCACCGCGGCGGACGTCCCCAACAACAGCCCTTCCTCGCGCACGAGGTGGTACGCCGTCGCAACCAGCGCGCGGTCGTCCACTTGGAGCGCGTCGTCGACCGGCGCGCCCTCGAAGTTGGGCACCAGGCGCCCGATGCCGATGCCTTCGGCCATCGAGTCGCCGTCCGAATCGAGCTCGCCGGTCTTCACGTAGCTGTACAACGCCGACCCCAGCGGGTCGGCCAACACCACGCGCACGGCCGGGTTGCGTTCCTTCAGGAACAGGCCCGCGCCCGAGATGGTGCCGCCGGTGCCGGCCGCGGCCACCAGCGCGTCCACCTTGCCGCCGGTCTGGGCCCAGATCTCCGGGCCCGTGGTCTCGTAGTGCGCCCGGCGGTTGGCGAGGTTGTTGAACTGGTCGGCGAAGATCGCGTTCGGCAGTCCTTCCGCCAAGCGGCGGGCCTGGTGGCAGAAGTGCTGCTGGTTGGCGAACGGCACCACCGGCACGGCGTGCACCTCGGCGCCCAACAGCCGCAGGAAGTCGATCTTCTCCTGGGTTTGGTTGTCCGGGATGGTGATGATCGTGCGGTAGCCCCGCGCGTTCGCGAGCATGGTCAGGCCGATGCCGGTGTTACCGGCCGTGCCTTCCACGACCACGCCGCCCGGCTTAAGGCGGCCCTGGGCCTCGGCCTCGAGGATGATGGCGCGGGCGATGCGGTCCTTGACGGACCCGCCCGGGTTCAAGAACTCCGCCTTGGCCAAGATTTCGCACCCCGTGTGCTCGGAGAGCTTGTTCAGGCGGATCAAGGGCGTGTTGCCTACGGCAGCGATGGCGCCGGTGTGGGAGGAATTCAGCATTTGGCTCATTCGTCGCTTATACCCTGATAGAATGAGCGGATGCCGCACCGCCGCTTGTTCGCTTCGCTCCTGGCCCTGGCCCTCGTTGGTTGCCGGGGCGAGCCGCTGCCGCGCCAGGCGGCGGAGTCCCCCGCGGTGGCGCAGCCGTCGTCGACGCCGGAGCCGCCGACGGTTTCGGTCTCTTCCGCACCGGACGAGAGTAACTTCGCCGACGTCCAGCCCGACGAGATCCCGGATGACGCGCCGGCCCCGGTGGCCGCCGCACCCTCGGATGCGCCATCCACACCGGAACCCGTTGGACGCACGGCCGAATTGCCCAACGGCCGCAAGGTCGTGCCGGCCGGCAAGACGCTGGTGGTGGACAACCTGCCCTATGACTGCGCCCTTTCGCCGGACGGCCGCTGGCTGGCCGTGTTGCACGGCGGCCAACATGCCCATGGCGTCGACCTGATCGACACGGAGCAAGGCACCAAGGTCCAGACCCTGACGCTGACGGACAGCTTCCGCGGGATCGCCTGGGCGCCGGACGGACGCCGGCTTTACGTCAGCGGCTCGGCCGACAAGTTCCTTCATGTGCTGCGCCTGGGCACGGCGCGGCTCACGGAGGAGTCGGCATCGGAGTTCAAGGGCCACGCCGCGGGCATTGCCGTGGCGCGTGATGGGAGCCCGCTGGTGGCCGACGACACCACCGATCGCCTCCACAAGGTCGGGACCGACGGCCGGCCGAGCACCTATTACGACGTGGGCAAAACGCCGTTCACGGTGGTGACGGACCCCCTCGGCAATGCGTACGTGGCCTGCTGGGGCAGCCAGGCGCTCACGATCGTGCTGGCGGGCGGGGAGGTCGCGCAGGTCAAGGTGGGCAGCCACCCCACCGGCCTGGCCGTGCGGCCGGACAAGGCCGAGGTCTGGGTTGCTAACACCAACGACGACACGCTCTCCGTGGTGGATGTGGCCACGCGCAAGGTCACGCGGACGGTTGCCGTGCCTGCTTACGAGGGCGCGCCGCCCGGCGCGGCACCGGTGGCCCTGGCCTTCGCGCCTGACGGGAAGCGCTTGTACGTGGCGCAGGCCGGCGCCAACGTGCTGGCGGTGGTGGACCCGGAGGCGGGCAAGGTGGTGGGCCGCATCCCAACGGCCTGGTACCCGTCGGGGCTGGCCGTGGCGCCGGACGGCAAGAAGCTCTACGTCTCTTGTGCCAAGGGGTTTGGCCAGGGGCCCCGCAAGAACGCGCCCGTCTGGAAGATGAAGGGGTCCGTGCAGTTGATCGACACGCCGGACGCCGCGGAACTGGCCGCGCTCACGACCCGCGCGGACCAGGCCAACCACTTCGACGTGCAGCAGGCGGAACCCGCCTGGTTACCGCCGATCAAGCACGTCGTCTACGTCCTGCGCGAGAACCGCACCTACGATCAGGTGCTCGGCGATTTGCCTCGTGGCGACGGGGACCCATCGCTCGCCATCTACGGCCGCGAGGTCACGCCGAACATCCATGCGTTGGCGGAACGCTTCGCGTTCGGCGATCACTTCCTTTGTGATGGCGAGGTCAGCGCCCAGGGCCATGAATGGGCCCAGGGGGCGATCGCCACCGACGCCACGGAGCGGCTTTACCCGGCCGAGTATGCCAAGAATGGCCGTTGGGCCGACGCCAGCCAGCGCTTGCTGCTCTACACGGACACGGACTACCTGGTAGAGCGCTGCGTACGCAAGCACGTATCCGTGCGGGTCTACGGCGAAGCGCTGCGTCGCAACCGGGACGTCAACCTCAAGGACATTCGATCCAGCACCTTCAAGGGCTGGGACCTACGCTATCCGGACATGGACCGCGTGGCGGCCTGGGAGAAGGAGTTCAAGGCTGGCATCTTCCCTGCCTTCTCGCACGTGTGGCTGCCGCGCGACCACACGATGGCCACGATCCCGTTCGTGCAGACGCCGCGCTCCATGGTGGCGGACAACGACGCCGCCACCGGGCGGCTGGTGGATGTCCTTTCGCACGACCCGCGCTGGAAGGACACGCTGGTGATCATCCAGGAGGACGACGCCCAGGGCGGCTACGATCATGTGGACGGCCACCGCAGCGTGATGGTGCTGGCCAGCCCCTGGATCAAGGGTGGCACCGTGACCTCGAAACACTACAGCCAGGTCGCGCTGGTGGCCACGGTGGGGAAGCTGCTGGACCTGGGCACCCTGACCCAGTTCGACGCCAAGGCGCCGATCCTCGACGATGTCTGGACCCGCACGCCGGACATGCGGCCATTCACGGCGATCGCCGCCAAGGTCTCGCTCACGGAGCTCAACCCGGTGGACGGCCCGCTGGCCAAGTCCTTCACGGAGGACGACTTCGAAGAGGTGGACGATGGCGACCAGGCCCTGATGGCGCGCGCGCTCTGGCTGGAGGCGCGCACGCGCCGTTAGCAATCCCTTTTACGGAAGATTGCCCAAGCTTTACCCGGCCACTACCGGCGCGAGGCGTGGCCGCGCGATAACCGCTGGATGAACCGTTCCCTTGTCCTGACGCTGTTGCTGGCGGGCTGCGCGCCGCCAGCCCTGCAAGCCCAGCTGGTGCCCGCCGGGGTGCCGGCCGCGGCCGCCAACGACCGCGTGTTGTTGGCGCTCTACACCACGGGCAGCGACTTCGAGGACGACGTGGACCCAGCCGACGGCGTGCCGGACGAACAGGCCTCTGGCAAGTTGCAGCCGAAGGGCGCGGCCAGCGATGACCTGCGCGAAATCGTGGCCGGCATCCAGGCGCTATCGCCCGCCCGGCGAGCGCGCACCCAGGTCCTGGTCATGATGGGCGGGGCGCGCAAGCAGGGCTGGCGCGGCACCAAGCTGCTGGACGGCGAGGCCCTGGTGCGCGACGCGGCGGACGGTTACTTCGGCAACCTGCCGGCCGGCGATTACATGGAGGTGCGGCCCGAGGGGCGCATGAACGACCCGGCCTCGCTCCAGCGCTTCCTGGGCCTGGTGCGCCAGCACGGCGAGGGCGTCGGCACGGTGATCGTGGAGCTGGCCGGCCACGGTTGTTCGTATGCCGGCATGGGCGAGGACGAGAACCAGCCGGAAGGCCGGCGCTGGATCCCGCTGCCCGCGATCGCCGGCGCGATCCACGCCTCCGGCGTGCACGGCGCCATCCTGACCTTCCCGGCTTGCCACATGGCGAGCCTGGAGGTGGCGCGGGCCGTGGGGGCGCCGTTCAAGTACCTGGTCGGGTCCGAGGAGGGCATGAGCGCGGAGGGCTGGAACTACCGCACCGTCTTCGCGGCGCTGGGCCGGCCGGCGGAGGCCGTGGCCCGGACTTACGCAGACAGCCTGGTGGACGATCCGCTGCACCAGCAAACCAACTACAAGACGTGCTCCGTGACGGATCTGCCCAAGGCCCAGGCCATCTTCCCGGCCCTCGATGCCTGGAGCGGCGCGGTGGACCTCGCCCAGGACGCCGAGCCATTGGTCTCCGCCTCCAAGGCCTGCAAGGGCTTCGGCATCGACGAGCCGACGGACGCCGCGGTATCGATCGACGCGATCACCTATTTCAAGCGGGTCGCCGCGCGCTCCGCGCGACTGCGGGCGGCCAGCGAGCGCGTCGCGGCGTTGGCCGCCGCAGCCGTCGTGCACCACCGGCATGATCCCGGCTACGAAGAAGCCCTGGGGCTCTCGATCTACCCGCCGCACGTGCGCGTGCCCACCGGCGAGGAAGCCTGGTACGGGCTGGACGTGGCGGCCTCGCACGGGTTCTGGCCGGTGATCGAGGGGCTGCGGCCGTTGCTGCCGGCTGCTCCGGGGCGGCCGACGGAAAAGCGCCGCGTTCGCTGACCCCTGGGCCGCGGGTATGCTGAGATCGGCATGCGCGAAGACCTTTGGCGGCAGCCCGACTTCCTGAAATTCTGGCTGGGGCAATCCGCCGCCCAACTTGGCCAGCAGGTGGCCCAGGTGGCCATCCCGCTCCTGGCGACCCTGACCCTGGGCGCCACGCCCGGGCAGATGGGGCTGTTGCTGGCCGCGGAGACGCTGCCGTTCGCGCTCTTCGGCCTGGCCGCGGGCGTGCTGGTGGACCGCTCGCTGCGCCGGCCGATTCTGGTGGCGGCAGACGCGGCGCGCGCCCTGGTGCTGTCGATCGTGCCGTTGCTGATGCTGGCCGGCCACTTGAGCATGCCGGGTCTTTACTTGGCAGGGTTCCTGCTCGGCACGGCCGCCGTGTTCTTCGACGTGGCCTACCAGTCCTACCTGCCGTCGCTGGTGGAGCGGCGACAGTTGGTGGACGGCAACGGCAAGCTGGAGTCGGCGCGGGCGATCGCCCAAATCGCCGGTCCCGGCCTGGGCGGCGCGCTGCTGCAATGGGTCGCCGCGCCCTTCGCGCTGGCGTTGACGGCGGCCACCTTCGCGGTGTCCGCCTGCTCGTTGCTGGCGGTGCGCCGGCGCGAAATCGCCCGCGTCGCGACCGGCCCGCGGCCACCGCTGGTCGGGCAGGTGGCGGAAGGCCTGCGCGCGGTGCTGCACGACCCCTTGCTGCGGCCGATCGCCCTGGCCAACGCCTGGCTGAACTTATGCGGCAGCGCCCTTTTGGCGGTCTTCGCGCTCTACCTGGTCCATGACCTGCACCTGGGGCCGGTGGCCTATGGCCTGGTGATGGCGGCGGCGGCGCCCGGGGCCTTGCTGGGCGCGGTGCTCGCCGGCCCGGCCGCGGCCCGCTTCCGACCCGGGCCGGTGATCGTGGCCTCGGGCCTGGTGATGTGCCTGGCGCTCGCGGGGCTGCCCTGGGCGAAGACGTTGCCGGCCCTGGTGGCCGTGCAGTTCATCGAGGGGCTGGCGACCAACATCTACAACATCAACCACGTGGCGCTGCGCCAGGCGATCACGCCCGACGCGCTGCTGGGGCGCGTGAACGCTTCGATGCGATGGCTGGTCTGGGGCACCATGCCCGTGGGGGCCCTGCTGGGCGGCTGGGCGGGGGATCATTTCGGCATCGCGCCCACCCTGGCCCTCGCCGCGCTGGCCCACCTGGTGACGCTGCCCATCTTGGCCTTCTCCCCGGTACGGCGCCTGACGGTGATCCCCGCCCAGCCCGAAGAGGCCGCTTAGGGAAGGTCGAAGCCGGCCTTGGGGTCCTGGTAGACGGCGTGGCCGGCCAGGATCGTTGCCAGGGCCTTGGTCGAATGGATGGCCTCGGGGGCGATCGCCCAGGGGTCCTGGTCGACCACCACCAGGTCGGCCGCCTTGCCTACTTCCAGCGTGCCGAGCGAGGCCTCCGCGTGGCGCAAGTAGGCGCCGCCGCGGGTGTAGCCCGCCATCACCGTGTCCAGGTCAAGCGCCTGGTCGGGCAGCCAGCCGGGGCCCGCCGGCTGGTCGGTGGCCCGGCGCGTGACGGCGGTCTGGATGGCTTCCCAGGGGTTCAGCGACGTGACGGTCCAGTCGCTGCCAAAGGCCAGCGCGGCGCCGGCGCGGTTCAGGTCCCCCATCGGATATAGCCGACTGGAGCGCTCCGCGCCCAGGATCGGCTCCGTCAGGTCCGTCACGTACTCGTCGCGGATCGCCCAGAAGGGCTGGAAGTCCGCGATCACCCCCAGCGCCTTGAAGCGGGGCACGTCCGCCCGATCGACCAGTTGGAGGTGGGCGATCGTGTGGCGGGCGTCGTTGGGGCCGTTGGTTGCGCGGGCGGCCGCCACCGCGTCCAGGCCCAGGCGCACGGCGCGATCGCCGATCGCATGGAAGTGAACCTGGAAGCCGGCGCGGTCCAGCGCCACCACGGTTTCGCGCAACGCCTCGGGCGTCCACAGCGGGGTGCCGGCGTCCTTGGTCGGCTTGTGCGTCTTGGGGTCCAGGTATGGCGCCAACAAGGCGGCCGTGCGGCTCTCGATCACGCCGTCGATGAACAGCTTGGCCGTCCGGGGCTCGACGTGGGTGGAGCGGAAGGCCTGGCGCAGCGCGATCAGCCGCGGCACCTGGGCCGCGCCCTTGAGCGGTTCCGTCTGCTGGGCGGCGGAGACGCGCACACGCAGCGAGCCGGCCGCGTCCATGGCCCGGTAGGTGCGCAAGGCGTCCTCGTCGCAATTGGCCTCCAGCACGCTCGTGATGCCGAAGGCATTGGCCTGGCGTTGGCTGGCCTCCATCGCGGCGAAGCGGTTAGCGTCCGTGGGCACGGGCAGCAGCTTCTCCACCAGGGCCTTGGCGGTCTCGCGCAAGGTGCCCGAAGGTTCGCCGATCTTGTTCGCACGTTCGATCCGGCCGCCCTCCGGGTCCGCCGTGCCGCGCCGGATGCCCGCCAGCGCCAGCGCCTTGGAGTTGGCCCAGCCGGAATGCCCGTCCGCCGCCTCGAAGTAGGCCGGGCGGTCCGGCACGAGCTTATCCAGCCACTCCTTCTGGGGGTTGGCCTGCGGGAAGATCGTCAGCTCCCAGCCGGTGCCGTGGATCCAGGCCTCCTTCGGGTGGGCCTTGGCATAGGCGGTGATCCGGTCGAACACGGCCTGCTTGGTCGGCGCCTCCGCCAACGAGCAGGCCTGGCGCTCGATCCCGCCTTGCAGGAGGTGCACATGCCCGTCCACCAGGCCCGGCAACACCAGCTTGCCGCCCAGGTCCACCACGCGGGTGGCCGGCCCGACGTAGCGCTCGGCCGTTTCTCCCACGGCCACGATCACGCCGCCGTCCACCGCGAGCGCCGTGGCACGTGGTTGGCCGGCAACCATGGTCGCGACCTGGCCGTTGCGCAAGACCAGCGCGGCCGGCGCGGGCCCGGCCTGGCGGGACGGACAGCCCGCCAGGGCGACCACCAGGAGCAAGGACAGGCGACGCATCGGGACCTCCTAGGCGGGTTGCTGGACGGGGGTGTCGGAGACCTCGCGCGCGAGCAGGCGCCAGGCCAAGATGGCGCCGACCAGCGTGCAGGCGCCGCCCAGGAAGAAGGCCGCACCAGGCACCTGCACGGGTGCTGCGGGCGAGGTGAAGTAGGCGAACAGGTTGTTGGCGATCAGCGGACCCACGATGCCCGTGAGGCTGGTCAGGCTGGTGAGCGCGCCCTGCACGGCGCCCTGCTCCTGCGGACCCACCAGCTTGGAGACGTGGCCCTGCAAGGTCGGCCCGGCGATGCTGCCCAGGCTCGCCACCGCGATCAGGACGTACATCATCCAGCCCTGGGTGGCGAGGCCATAACCCGCCAGCGCGAAGGCCCCCCAGACGAGGCCGCCCAGGATCGCGCGGCGCTCGCCGAGCATCGGCACCAGCTTGCCGATCAAGAAGCCCTGGACGATCACGGAGGTGATGCCCACCGCGGCGAGCGACATGCCGTTGTCGGCGGGCTGCCAGCCGAAGCGCAGGCTGGTGTAGAGCACCCAGGTGTTCTGGAGGCATTGGTGTCCCAACCAGATCCAGATCATCGCGATGGCGAAGCCTTGCACCTCCGGGTGCCGACGCATCGTCACGATCCAGCCCATGGGGTTGGCTTCCTGCCAGCGGAAGGCCCGCCGGTTCTCCAGCTTGTGGCTCTCCGGCAACACCAGCGCGCCGTAGAGCAGGCTCGCCAGCGAGATCAGGCCCGCCACGAGGAAGGGCACGCGCATGCCGTAACCGCCCAGCCAGCCGCCGATGGCCGGCCCCACGATGAAGCCGAAGCCGAACGCCGCGCCCACCATGCCGAAGTTCTTGGCGCGATCCTCGTGGCTGCTGACGTCCGCGATGTAGGTCTGGGCGACGGTCATGCTGGCGCCGCCGAGCCCGCCCAGGCCGCGCCCGATCAGCATCACCCAGAGCGACGGCGCGAAGTAGACGGAGACGTAGCTTGCCACCGACGCGGCGAGCGCCACCAGCAGCACGGGCTTGCGGCCGAACCGATCGGAGAGCGCGCCCAGCAGCGGCGCGAACAGGAACATCGTCCCCGTGTAGAGCGCGCCCAGCAGGCCCACGTAGATCGAAGCGCGCGATAGGTCGTTGCCCACGAAGCTCGCGATCAGCTGCGGTCCTACTGGAATGGCGACGCCCAGGCCCACCATGTCCAGAAAGACGATGGCCAGGATGAACGCCATGCCCGGCTGCCGGCCGGTTGGGGGAGTGGCTTCCAAGGGTGGACCTCCAAAGATCCCATGGTAGGGGGCGCCTGGTCGCTTGGCAACCCGCGGGAACCTTTGCGCGGGCGACGACGTATCATGGATAGCCATGAAGACCTTACTGACCGCCTGCCTGATCCTCCCTCTCCTCGGCTCGCCGGCCCTGGCCGCGCCCGCCGCGGAGGATCCGCACCTGCACCTGGTGCGCACGGAGCGCGACGTGCTCGTGCGCCGAGACGTGGTGGTGATCCCGGGCCGGCGGCGGCGGGACCCGCGCGTCCGGGTGGAGCAGATCGTGCCCGGCAAGGCGCTCGACCTGTACATCGCGCAAGGCCCCTACCGGCTCGGCGAGCAACAGTTCCTGGACTTGATCGCCCGCTCGGGCGCGGATCCGGCGCTGGTCGAGCGGGTCGCGGCCACGGACCGGGCCGCCCTCTGGCATGGCGGGCTCACGATCGTGGCGCTGGTGGGCTCCGCGGTGGCCGGGGCCATTGCCGAGATCCAGTTCGGGCCGGACCCCGCGCTGGTGGCTTCCGCCGGCCCCAACCGGCTGGTGATCAACACGGCGGAAATCACGGCCGTGGCCCTGGCCGTGGGCGGCGTGGTCACGGGCCTGCTCTGGCTGAACGACACGCGGGCCAAGGGCGCGCCTTACTTCCACGCCTTTAGCGCCGGCGACGCCGAGGCGGCGATCGACGCCTACAACCGCAAGCTGGACGCGGAACGGCCGCTCAAGACCCTCTGAGCATGCGCGGGAAGAAGAAATAGGCCGCAACGCGCTCCGGGTCGGGTCGGCCCAGATACGCCAGCGTGCTGTAGTGCTCGTCCTGCACCTTCCCATCGGGCGAGACGTAGCCGATCGTGCTGTAGTGCGCATCCTGGACCTTCCAGGCGCCGTCAGGGTAGAGGTAGCCAACGGTCGAGTAATGGGCGTCCTGGATCTTCCAGTCGCGGCCGTCTGCGATTACGTAGCCGACGGTCGAGTAGGACCGGTCCTGCACCCTCCAACCGGAGCCGTCGCGCTGGAGATAGCCCACGGTTGAATAGGACGGGTCTTGCAACCTCCAACCGTCGCCATCCGCGACGACATGGGCCATGGTGCCGTAGTGGCTGTCCTGCACATCCTCCTCGCCGGCCAGGGCCGGCGTGGCCGCGAGCAGCAGGGCGGCGAGGATCGCGAGGGCGCGCATTTAGCCCCTGCGCGAGATCTTGACCACCACGTCCACGCCCTTGAAGGTCGCGCCTTCGGGCAGCAGCGGCAGGCAGGTGAAGCCCACCTTGTCCGCCGGGACGTCCGTGATTTCGTGGGTGTCGACGTCGTAGAAGTGGTAGTGCGGTTCCGTGTTGGGGTCGAACAGCACGCGGCCCGGATCCAGCACCATCTCGCTCACCAGCCCGTGTTCCTTGAGCAAGTTCAGCGTGTTGTAGACGGTGGCGCGCGAGACCTTCATCTTCGCGCCGATCAGCTCGGCGTAGAGGTCGTCGGCGGAGAGGTGGCGCTCGGAGGCCCGCAGGCGGCGCAGCACCTCGACGCGCTGGCTCGTGGCCTGCAAGCCGTGGCCCTTCAAGGCGCTTTCGACGGTGTCGCGTTGGGCGAAAGTGGGGTCCATGACCTTATTTTATACTTGGTCTAAATACATGTCAATCCCCAAGAAAAAGGAGGGCCGGGGGTTCCGGCCCTCCTGGGGAGGAGATTACTCGACGGTAACGGCCACGTTGTCGGTGGTCCACTTCTTGTCTTCGAAGTCGAAGGTCTTGGTGGCGTGCGCCGCGAGCGTCACGGTCTGGTGGATGGCTTCGGTGGCGGCGTCCTTGCTGCCGTTGCGGAACTGGACGATCAGGGTGCCGGTGCGCTCGACGTCGTCGGGGTTCACCACCTCGATGGTGGTCTTGAAGGTGCCCATCCCGAGGATCACGCCGTTCTTCTTGGAGAGCACGAAGGCTGCCAGGGACTGGCCGTGGGTGGTGGGGGTGACTTCGGTGACCACGTTGTCGGTGGACCACTTCTTGTCTTCGAAGTCGAAGGACAGGCTAACGTGCGCCGGGATCGTCACCACCTGGAGGGTCGGGTCGGTGGGGGACGGCTTGTCCTTGTTCATGAAGGTGACTTTCAGCATGCCGGTCTGCACGGTGTCGCTGTTGTTGGTCACCTGCACGGTGGCCTTGAAGGTGCCCATGCCGAACAGCACGCCATTCTTCTGCGCCACGACTTCGGCGCTCAGGGAGCTGTCGAGGGCGCTCTTGGTGTCGGCGCTCAACGCGCTCTCGGCGATCGCCTCGATCGTGCTGGTCGACTTGGTGCCGACGGCCGTGGACTCGTGCGTCGCGGGCTCTTCCGGCGTGACCTTCGTCTCATCGGCGGTGGTGGGCTTGGCGGCCACGGCGGTGGTGGCGGTGGTCGCGGTCTTGGCAGCAACCGGCGTGGTGGCGGCAGCGGCGACGGGCTTGGCGGCGGTGCTGCTGGTGGTCGACTTCGTGCTCTTGATCGCCTTCGGCGCGGTCGGCGAGGCGCCACAGCCCGGCAACGCCACGAGGGCGGCCACGGCAGCGGCGAAGAACAGGCGGGCAATCGGCTTGGAAGGGGTCATGGGCTTGGCCTCGATCGACTCGGGAACGTGCTGGGGTTGTAGGCGCCGAGGCCGCCAGGGTTACTTATCCTCCGGGTAATCCTAGGTAAAGCTTTGGGGAGATTCTTACTAACGCAAGTGCCGCGGATCCGCACCCGATAAGCTTCTCCCCGGGGTGCCAGAAGGAGGCCATGCCATGACGCGGATCGGCGGAGCGAACACGGCACGCACGGTGGCCGGCGGCACCCCCCCGGCCGATGCGGGGGCGCAGAGCGAGATCGATCGCTTCCTCGCCATGGCCATGCGCTTCCAGGGCGAGCCCTACCGCTGGGGCGGCGGCCATGGCGGCACCTTCGACCACCCGGGGCCGGTCGACTGTTCCGGGCTGGTCAGCCAGGCGGCCAAGATGACGGGCATCCACCTAGAAGGCACCGCCGCGAGCCTGCAGGGCCAGTGCCAGTCCATCAGCAAGGCCGATTTGAAGCCGGGCGACCTGGTCTTCAACGGCAACCCCGCGCACCATGTGGGCATCTACATCGGCAACGGCCAGGTGTTGCATGCGCCCCACACGGGCGACGTCGTGCGCATCACCTCCGTCGACCACTTCCAGTCTGCCGGCCGGCCGCGCGCCTTCGGCGGCCAGACGGGCCATGCCGTCGACCCCGGCGCCAACCGGGGCGACGAGAACACGGTGGGCGGCAACCAGGGCGATCGCTCGAACATCGGCCTGCCCCAGCCGCCGATCCCGCCCAGCGGCCCCGTGCCCGCTTATCGCGAACGCTTCGGCCAGCAAGGCTACGTGCGCAACGCGCATGACGCTTCGTTGGTGAACCTGGCCAAGAACGCGGTGCTGAAGGCGCCGGAGCTGGCGGGGACGCAGCTGGCGGAGCATGCGAAGAGCGGCAAGGTCACGCATGAAGACGTGGTGCAGCTCCAGCGCTTCCTCGAGGCCAAGGGGTTCTCCGTGGGCAACACGGGCGTGGACGGCATGTACGGCCCGCGCACCCATGCCGCGCTGGCGGCCTTCCTCGAGGGGAAGGGGCCGGACCATGCGCCCACCGGCGGGCCGGCGGACGGCCACCGCACCACGCCCACCGACGATCCGCCGCCGCCCGAGGTGAATGAGGACGAGGTCGACCCGCTGGACGCCGCCCTCCAGGCCGTCAACAAGACCGTCAAGGGCACGGGCAAGACCAAGGACGGCCATGAAATCCCGGCCGGCGCCGGGCGGGCCACGGTCTTCGCCAATGGCCACATCGCCTACAAGGGCTGGAGCGATGCCGGCAACCGCCAGAACAACGGCATTGGGGCCTGGGGCGACAAGAACGCCCCCACGGAGTACTTCTGCGCCTTGCCCGTCGGCCTGCAGGGCGGTGGCGAGTGGTGGCACAACCAGAAGATCCTGGTGACGAACCCGGCCAACGGCCAGCAGGTGGTGGTGCGCGTACAGGACAAGGGCCCGGCGCCCAGCACCGGCAACGCGATCGACCTGTCGCCCGTCGCCATGGAGGCGTTGGGCGGCAAGTTCAACGGCGCCATGGGGCACGTGCGCTTCGAGTTCGCGCCCGATGACGCCCCGGTGGGGCCGGTCAAGCGCCCTTAGGGCTCCGGGCCTGTGGGCCTTCAATCGTGACGATGGCGGCATGCAGCTCGCGCGGGGGCCAGGCGGCCAGCCGCGACCCGGCTTCGAAGGCCGCCTGCGCGAACGCGATGACTTCGGCCTCCGGGTCCGCGGCCGCGCGGACCTGGTCGTAGGGAAGCAGGTACTCGCCCAGCCCGGCATGCCAGCGGTCGGGCAGCGCCAGCTCGAAGCCCTCGGGCTTGGGCACGTGGTAGGCGTAGAAGGCCGCCTCCTGGATGTCCTGGATGCCGCCTGGCCAGAAGCCCACGCTGCTGCATTCCTCGTTGTAGGCCAGCCGCGTGATCTTGTCCGCACCCTCGCGCGGCGCGGCCGGCCGGCCGCAAAATCGCGTCACGGCAAGGTCGAAGCTGCCCCACCAGAAGTGGACCGGGCTGCACTTGCCCGTGTAGCGGGCGCGGAAGCGCGTCAACGCCATATGGGCTTGGGTCAAGATCTGGAACCAGCGTCGCACATGCGCCTCGTTGTAGGTGGCATGGCCAGTGTCGTGGTCGAAGGGGATCGGGTCGGGTACCTCCTGCGGAAGCATCGAGATCGTCGCCGTGATGCCCAGCCCGCGCAGCGTGGCCATCAGTTCCTGATAGAAATCCTTCACGGAGCCACCCAGCGGGACGTGCACCAGATCGCCGTCGCTGGTGCGGATCTCCAGGCGGTGGACGAAGAAGTCGAAGTCCAGCTCGAAGGTGCGGCCCTCGTAGGGGATCGGGCCCGTGCCCAGGCCCCGCGTGGTAACGGCCAGGGCCACCTGCCACCACTGGTTCATCATCGGGCAGTATGCCAGCTTCAGCTTGCCCACCACCTGGGTGTACATGTGCAGGGTGGCGTAGGTATCGCGCCACTCGGCTAGCGACAAGGCAGGCCAGCGATCCGGGGTGCTGGACATCGGGGCAGCTCCTTTCCAGAGGAGACCCATTTAAACATCCATTGGCGTTATGTCAAATACTTGCCCGTTAGCTGGTCCTTAACAGGCGGGCATAGGCTGCCAGGAAGGCAAGCACGATCTGGGTTTCGGCCCCCTCCGTGACCTCGAAGTAGCCCTCCTTAGGCCGGGTCCAGGCGGGATCGATGACCAGGTCCTCGCCAGGGCGGATCACGACGATCCGGCCGCCGCCGTCGAAGTAGTCGTACATGCGCTTGTAGCGCTCGTCGAACTTCGGGAAGATCAGGCCGTAGTTCTTATCGTCGCGCTTCAAATGGGCCAGGACGCGCTGCAGGAAGCCGAAGACCAGGTCTTCGTCGCCCACCATGTAAGAGCGGCCGACCTGCCCCGCGGCCGCGAGGAAGTCCTGAACCAGGGCCACGCCCAGGCGCTCCCGTAAATCGTGCTCGTCAGCTGCCATGCGGGGGATTATACCGCGAGAGCGGGATCGGCTTGTGATCGTGGCCACCGTCCTCAACCGCAGTTGAAGGTAGGTTGTTATGTATCGCCGGAAGGAGGCACGCTTGGCGGAACGTAGATTGAGCACCAGTGAAGCCGCGGCAGCGGTGGGCGCCTCGCCCAACACCGTCAAGAGCTGGATGCGCGACCTTGGCCTGGCTCCCCCGCGGGACGAGGCCGGCCGCCACCGGTGGGACTCCAATGCCCTGGCGGCGCTGGGCGCGGTCAAGGACTTGCGCGATCAAGGCCGGTCGTACGACTCGATCCGCGTGGTGATTGGCCAGGTCGCGGAAGCGCCGCGGCCGGCGCCGGAAGAGGATCGGCTGGCCTGGGCGATCGCCGAGGCCGTCGGCCAGGTGGTGGCGGGCCTGATGCGTGCCGAAACGGACCTGGCGGAGAAGTACGCCCGGGCCACTTACGAAGTTGGCGAGTTGCGCGCAACCGTGCGCGCGCTCGAGCGGGAGCTGCTGGGCGAGGCCCGGGCTCCGCGGGAGGTTTAGATGACCAGCGACGATATGTTCCGCCTCTTCGAGGCCAATGCCAACGGCATGGAGGAGTTCGCGCGCCTGAGCGGCGAGGCCTCCATCCGGCGGCGCCTGCCGCGGCCCGCCGCGCCGGTGCCCGTGGCTTTGATGGAGCAAATGGAAGAAGAGCCGCGCCGCTCGTGGCTCGAGCGCATGGGCCTGGTGCAAGTGCCCAAGAAGACCCGGCGGCGCCTGACGGCGATGCCTCAGGGCTTGGTGGGGGCGTCCAGCCAGACCTCGTAGACCCGCCCGTCCGTGTGGTAGTGGCCGACCATCCAGGTGCCGTCGGCCAGCTGCTTCACGTTGGCGGGGGAGGTCAGGTGGCCGGCGACGATCGCCCAGTCCCGCACCAACCCGCTGGCGAGCAGATCGGTCATGACCAGGTCGCGCTCGTGGTCGCAGTCGTCGTCCGTGCGGTGGCCGAAGCTCGGCGCCTCCAGCTTGGGCTTCCAGGCCGTGGTGCCGGCCTGTGGGTGGTGGAAGGTCACGGTGGCCGCGAGGTCGCGCGTGGTTGCCAGGTGCAAGGTGTCGCCTTCGCCGACGTAGACCCGCATGTGGTCGCGGGCCAGCACGTAGTCGCTGTTCTTGTTGAGGGCGTAGAGCTCCAGCTTGCCGTCCAGGTACATGGCCGAGACGGGGGCACCTTCCTCGTTCCAGAGGCGCGTGATCACGGAGCCGGCCATCTTCACGTAGTTCCAGGGCGAACGCGAGTTTGCTTCGACCCATTGCTTGCCGCGCAGCGCGGTTTTCAGGGTCGCCGGCGAGCCGTGGACGATCATGCTGACGGGCTCGGAGAAGCGCTCGCCCGTCGCCGAGCTGGAGATGCAGCCGTGGCCGAGCTCGCGGCCGGTGCCGCTCGCGGTGGCCGCCGCCACCAGGTCGGTCGGCAGCGTGGGGTAGGGTGGGAGCACGCCCGGCAGCAGGGTGCGCTGGCCGCTCTTGACCGCTCCCAAGAGGTTGCGCCAGGTGCTCTGGACGGAGACGTCCAGCGCGTGGGCCTCCCCGCCGGCGTCTTCGACCTGCACGCCATCGGCCGCCAGGCGCAGGATCTCACCGGCCGCCGGGGGCTCCGGGAGCAGCGAGACCGTGGGGACCAGTTCCACGGTCGGCTGGGTGGCGGGCGCGGCGATCGCCGTGTGCGCCAGCAGCGCGTTGGGCGGGCTGGTACAGCCGGCCAGGAGCGCCATCAGGGTGAAACAAGCGAGTCGCATAGGGGGTTATCGCCCGGAGGCGCCAAGATCCGGTTAAGGCTAAGTCAGGGTTAGTGAAAAGTTAAGTTAATGTCAGCGGGTCAACTCCGGGTGAAGTTCGCACGATAGGGAATACCATGCCTTTCGCCATCGGGCGCCTGCCCGCCTTCCTGACCGCTCGACCCACGCCGCGCCCGGTCCTGCCGGGGCAGCCTTACGCCCTCATGGCCTGGACCGGTGGCCGGGGCTTGGCCTTGCCCTCCGCCGCGCCGGTGACGCCGCAGATGCGCGCGAGCGGCACCTGGGCGAACGGCAACGAGTTCGGTTGCGCCTGGCTGGCCGACCACGTCCAACAACGGGGCATCGACACGGTGTTGCGGCTGGATGACCGTGGCGCGGCCGGCAAGCCCTATGGCGGCGCGGAGCTCCAGACCACCAAGACCTACGCGTCCGGCCGGCTGGAAGCCTCGATCCAGGCCGTCGCCTGCCCCGGCGTGATCACCTCGTTGTTTACCTACACGGGGCAGCCGCATGACGAGATCGACATCGAGTTCCTGGGCAACGACCCCACCAAGGTCCAGCTGGGCTACTTCACCAACGGCAAGCACTACGCGGTCGAGCACCTCGATCTGGGCTTCGACGCCTCGAAGGAAATGCATTCATACGCCTTCGAGTGGGGCCCGGACGCGATCCGCTGGTACGTCGACGGCAGGCTGGTGAAGACGGCCACGGCGGCGGACGGCCCGCTTCCCACCCACCCCCAGCAGCTGATGGCCAACGTCTGGCCCACCCAGGGCATCGACGGCTGGGCGGGCCGGTTCCAGTACCCCGGAAGGCCGCTGGAAGCCACCTACCGCAACATCACCTACACGCCGCGGGCGTGAGCGCGGGGCGCGAAGGTGAAACCCTCCGGGCCGTGATCCACGAGGATCGCGTCGCCGGCCTTGAACTCGCCATGCAGCAAGCGCCGCGCCAGCGGGTTCTCGATTTCGCGCTGGATCGCGCGCCGGAGCGGCCGCGCGCCGTAGGCGGGGTCAAAGCCTGCTTCCGCGACCGCATCGGTGGCGGCCTCCGAGTAAGCGAGGCTCATTTGCTGCGCATGCAGCTTGCGCGCTGTCTCCGCTAGCATGATCGCGACCACGCGGCGCAGCTCCTTGCGGCCCAGCGGGTGGAAGACGATCGTCTCGTCGATGCGGTTGAGGAACTCCGGGCGGAACTCCTCGCGGAGCGCCGCCAGCATGCGCGCGCGCAGCGCCTCCCAGGACTGCGGCTCCTCGTCGGCCGCGGGCGCGCCCAGGTTGCTCGTCAGGATGATCACCGTGTTCTTGAAGTCCGCGACCCGGCCGCGCGCGTCCGTCAGGCGGCCGTCATCCAGGATCTGCAGCAGCACGTTGAAGATGTCCGGGTGGGCCTTCTCGATCTCGTCGAAGAGCACGACGCTGTAGGGCTTACGCCGCACCGCCTCCGTCAGCTGGCCGGCGTCCTCGTAGCCGGCGTAACCCGGCGGCGCGCCCATCAGGCGGCTTGCGCTGGCCTTATCCATGTACTCGCTCATGTCGAAGCGCAGCATCGCCTCTTCGTCCTGGAACAGGAACTCGGCCAACGCGCGCGCCAGCTCCGTCTTGCCCACGCCGGTGGGACCTGTGAAGATGAAGCTGCCGATCGGCCGGCGCGGGTCCTTGAGGCCGGAGCGGGCGCGGCGCACGGCCTCCGACACGGCCTCGAC
>JAQBPE010000092.1 GCA_028287685.1 Cyanobacteria bacterium RYN_339
CACCTCGGTTTCCAGCTCGATGCGTTGGATCGGCTTTAGTACTGGGTTGGTGAGGTTGAACGAGGGAGTTGCCGTGGAGGCGGGCCTCTGGAAGGTGTAGGCCCGGCTGCGGAGCCGCCACACTTCGCCTTGACGGGTCCGGCCTCGCTGGAGGCTGATGTCCTTGGCGGCCCAGTCTACCGGGCCGGCGCCATAGAGCGTCCCGCCATCGGAGCCGGCCGTTAGCGTCGCGCCGACGCCATTGATCAGCCCGGTGCGCGCTGGGGCGCCCGCCTCGCGGCCTACCTCGAAGCGAGCCCACAGGTGCCGCATGGGGTCGATTTCCCACTCCTTGACCAGGCCGATCTGCTCGTTGAGGCTGTCCGGCGGTGCGAGATGGGAGGGGTCACCCACGTAATCAAAGCTTGCGAGCGGCTTGCTGGGCTGCTTGCGCATGTACGAGATCGCCTCGTCCAACCCGGACTTGGCGATGCTGTATACCTGCTGGTAGCTTCGCTTGTTGCGGCTTTCCTTGAGCGTATCGCTCACGAACCGCGTGGCGGCGATCAAGAACACCGTTGACAGCATGGTCAACATCAAGACATTCACCAGCGCCAGGCCTGGTCGCCTGCCGGTCTTGAAGTGCATGCGGATGGCGCCTCCAGGAGAGGTTTGTCAGGATCGGCTGGTTGGTTTCCCCCCGAATGTTCCTTTCCCTCGCTTCTCGCCTTTCAAACGATGTGTCACCTGATGTACAAGAACGGGGAAGCATCCTTGGCCCATTTCAGGAAGATCGCGCTCGCCAGCAACACGTACCAGGCGGCGGCCAGGACGATAGCCCAGGTCCTCGGAAGCCGGCATGCCAGCCACTCGTACATCTTGCCCTCCTACCAACCCAAGAAGATCAGCCGGAACGTCCGGCCAGCATAGGCTAAGGTTGCGGTGTTGGTGATCACGAAGCTCAACACCACAAACTGGAACGTCAGCTGCCATGCCAGCAACCGCCACAACCGGCCGTGCCAGAACGCGCCGGCGGGACGCACGCGCTGGAAGACCTGGCATGCCGCGATCCCCGCCCCATGGTATAGGCCCCACGCCAGGTACTGGAATGTTCCGCCATGCCACAGCCCGATGGCCAGCATCGCCCCCATTGCTGCCAAGGCCGGCGACCGGCTCCAAGCCATCAAGGGCGTGTAGACGTAAGCCCGACACCAGTCGGAGAGAGACATGTGCCAGCGCCGCCAGAACTCCGTCAGGTTGGCCGCCAGGAACGGGGCATCGAAGTTCTCCCGGACCTTGATGCCCAGCGCGAGCGCGAAGCCAATTGCGACGTCGGAGTACCCGGCGAAGCGGAAATACATCCCGGACGCGGCCCGCAGGCACTCGAGATAGTTAAAAACGCCAGGGTGGGCGAAAGCGAGAGGTTCCGCGAGGTCCGCGAGGCTCTCGTCCACCAGGAAGCCCGCTACCACTACCACCTTGGCGTACCCCTGCAGCATGCGCTCCAGCCCGCGCGCGAATCGCGCCGGATCCCAGTGCAGCCGGCGCAGTTCCCGCAGGAACTCTTCGAAGCGCTCGATCGGCCCGATGGGCAAGGTCGGTGCGAACCACATGTAAGCAAGCCATTCCAACGTGGTGTGCGCGGGCAAGCGCCCCAACCACCCCTCCACGACGTAGTGGATGGCGCGCAACGCGTAATATGCGAGACCTAACAGGGCGAGGTCCGGCAGCGGCGTTAGGCCGAGCGGCGCCACGCCACGTCCCAACAACAGCCCGACGGCGATCGCCGCCGCGACGGCCAGCAACGTGGCGGAGCGTCGCCCCAGCCAAGTGACGCTAGCGTAGCAAACCAGGGAAATGATCGCGAGTACGGCCGCTGAGACGGGTGCGACCGCTGTCATGAAGCCCATTCCGGCAACGGGCAGCGCCGCACAGCGCCAGCGGCCGGGCACCAGCCAGTGTAGGGCAACCAAGCCCAAGATCCACGGTAGCCAGGTTGCGTGCCACGCGCTCATCGACTGGTCCCGTCAGCCAAGGCGGCCGCCACCTCGCCGGCGAGCCACGCCGCGTAGCGCCGGCGGGCAGGCAGGTCGTAGTGACTACCGTCACAGGTCTCGGCCGGCTGGGGCACGTTGGGGCAGCGCCTGGCACGCACGCCTTTTTCCGCCCCGATGGCCTTGAACCAACGCCGACGCGAGATGGCAGCCCAGCTGTTGTCCCCATAAGCCGTTGGCACGTCTACCACCAGGACCCTTTGGCCGGGTTCGACGGACCGCAATACGGACAGCGACGCCGCCGACGGGGCCTGCTCGAAGGTAGCGTCGTGGCCGGGGGCCGCTGTGCCTCGGCCACGGTTCCAGTGCATCACCGCCGCGGGGTTGGGAAGAAAAAAGTCACATGACCGGTTTTCCAGCCACTCCATCTCGGCGTCGAAGGGATCGCGTTGGCCGGTCAGGCGGTCGTAGAGCCAAGTCCGGAACCAGTAAGCCTGGCTTCCCGCACCGATGAAGGGCAACCAGGCCTGCTGCTTGTCCTCGCCATTTTGCGCCACCAGGGAATCATGTTCGATCACAATCAATGCCGGGCGGCGCTTGGCAATCGTGGGCATCAACGCCTGAAGGTCGGGATAGCGTAGGTTCTCCCGCGTGACCGGTGCCCACCGCACATCCTGACTATCGGGCTGGGCGGCGATCAGCGTTTCCATCTCGCGGCTGGGGAGGGTCGCGTATTGCATGAAAGAGTCGCCCAAAATCACCACCAACGGGCGGGCGTCCCCGGCAGGCGCCAACACCGGCGCCAGCCGGGCCGCAAGGAAACGATCCCCGCCGGTACGCTCGTAGGTCAAGACCGCACTTGCGTACAACGTGATCGAAACCAGGCAGGCAAGCAACCACGGCGCCAGGGGTCGGCTCGGCACGATGCGGGATGGGACCGCGGGATCGGGATGGGACACGTTGGCGTTCACGCAGGCGGCAACGCCCCTTCGTCGCGCAGCCGCCAGATGATGCCGTCCAGGTAGTAGTGCTGGAGCACGAACCCGAACGTGAAGAGCACGATCATCTGGCCGGCGCATTGCCATGCGGCCTCGCGCGTGACGAAGGTCGGGGCCTGGATCAGCGCGATCAGGGCGCGCCGGCTGTAATAGCTAAGCCAAGTCACCCAGGGACCCAACTTTGTGGCGTAAACGTAGGCCCAGGAGACCAAAAGGAAGACGGGGGCGCCGGCAAACGCCAGGCGCGCCCAGCGCATCTGCGGCTCGACGCGGTCCCGGTACCTGGCCCGGCCAAAGTGGTAGACCAGGCACATGTACTGGAGGTTGTGGCCCACCACCAGAATGGGCGCCCACAGCGTCGCCAGCAGGGGGTGGCAGAAGGCCGCGACGTGTAACGGAACCACCCCGGCCAAAAGGAGCAACTTCAAGGTGTTTCGCCTCTCCATTCCCAGCCGCCACTGGTAGGCCCCGTACGCCAGAAGCACGCCCACGAAGGCGGCCACACTAGCCGGATGGAGCACATCCGCGATGGACCAACCGGCAATCACAGGCCAACGCAGGGGCCCCGCGGCGTAACCCGCGGCCGGGAAGACGGGACCGGAGACGAACCAGACCACCGGAAGATAGAGCAGCCCGTGGACCGCCCACCAATCCACCTTGCGTGACGGTTCGTCACGCTCATAGGCCTTGCGCCTGTACAGGGCTACCATCCCCCAATGTTGCCGGGCCACATGATGATAGGTCCACAGCTGAACCGCCAGCATGTAGTTGGCGAAGACGGCATACCGAGCGCCCGCCGGCAGGAGTCCGGCCCCCATGGCCCACTGGGTGCACGCCAAAGCCACCGGTCCTACCAGGAACCACCCGAACGAGAGGGCCAAGTATGGTTGTCGGCGCTGCCATTCCTCGGGATCGAGCAGCGTCCTGGCGTACGTGCCCCAACCATGCGGGACGTCCAGCAAGAAGTGCCAGACCGTCCAGATCGCCACCCATACCGTAAAGGTGAGAGGACCAATCTGCAGCCGGTGCCCCAACGAATCCGGGAAGGCCTTGGCCGCAGCCAGCGCCGCCAAGATGATGGCCCAACCCGCAAACGGAGAGCAGAGGTAGAAGATCCCATCGCGCCATGGCCCCAGGAGCCATGGCGTGTTCTCCACCGTGGGTGGGTGGTAGGACGGCAAGCGGAAGGCCATGTCATCCTTCTACCCATGACCCCCGTCAGCGTGGGTCATGTGCCACGTATCATTCGAACGGTGGGAGACCCATGGCCGATCAGTATTCGAAGGTTTGCGTCAGCTGTTGGTACGTTTCGCCGATCAGGTTGTTGCCGGGTTGGGTCCGCGCTGCAAGCGCCAGGCGCACCAACACGCGCTGCGAGGCTGGCGGGCCCGCGATCATGACTTCGAAGCCGTAGGGAAGGTCCGTTGGCGTGGCGTACGTTGGGATGCGCTCGTTGGCGTTCGAGAGCGCCGTGATCGGCACCGGCGGTTTCACGGCCGGGGCGGACCCCGCAACGTTGTTGAAGGCCACGAAGGATTCGCCGAAGCTGGTCCGCATCTGCAGCTTCACCGCGGTACCGAAGTGCCCGGAAACCAGCAACTGGGCCGCCGGCTGGGAGTCCAGCGCCACGTAGTCGGTGGTGTCTAGCTTGAACAGCGCGGCGTTGGGGGTTGCCTGGCCCAGGTCCAACGCACCGGGGTACCTCGCCGCAGCCTTGCCGAGCCGGTCGACAATGAAGGCGTGGGCCCCTCCGACGTTGCCTGGGTTCTGGGCGATCAGGGCCTTCATCCATTCCTCGATCTCGCGCCGGTCCAGGTATTGCTCGGAATCCCAGCGCATTAATTGGTAGATGAAGTTGTCGCCCGTACGCACCGGCATTGCAGTCACGGGAAGCTGCCGATGAACCAGATAGTAAAACTGGAAGCGGTAACTGTGGATGTTGAAATCGATGGTGTTGAAGGCCGTGTCCTGCACGCCGTTGGCGACGTCTCGGAAGGTGACACGCGGCTCCTTGGACAGGAAGAACAAGGCGTTGCCCACAGAGCCCGGGTGGAAGTCCACGTTGTCGGAACCCAGCTCCTGGCCGCCGGGCACGCTGGCGCCGTTATCCAACCGAGCCAGGAAGGAACCGCTGGGCTCGGCCAGTGGCAAGACCAATTCTGGCGAAGGCGTGATGGTGGGCCCCGGCGACAGCCCGCCCCCATAGCCGTCGATCGGCAGCTTGGCCAGCCAGCCGGGCCCATCCGTCCGCGTGAACACGTGGCGGGCCTGGTTCAGGCGCTTGTAGACGTCGTTCAGGCTCGCCTGCCCACTTTGCTTCAGCATGCTGGAGCCTACGGTGAGGCCCTGAGAACGGTTCGCCCCCATGTAGGCATACAGCATCCCGCCGGAGACCATGAGGCCGATGCCCATAGCCACCATGACCTCGAGCAGGGTGAAGGCCGCACGGGCCCTAATTCCGGGTAACTTTGATTTCATGGTAGGCATAGTGCGTCGGCACGATGAAATTGGCTGGGATTGAAGTAGGGTCTTGGCGGTAGGCCTCCAGGCGCAACAGGTAGTCGCCCGTCGCCAGGCCGGAGATGTCCCAGGTGGCGCCCAACGCCGTGTTCGGCAGCGTTGGCATGGGTGCCGCGACGGGCACCACGCCGGGCCGGTAAGGGCTTTGATCGGTTGGGAGCGCCGGCACCCAAGAGGCGAGGTTGACGACCGGGGCCGAGCTGAGCTTCGCCATCTGCCACTCGCTGCTACCGGAAAGGCTGCGGTACTTCAAGAAGTACACCACCGGCAGTGGCCCGCCGGAAGCAACAGCGAGGTTGCCGTCGTAGGTGTTCGTCAAGCTGTATGGCGTGGCGTCGGGGCGGTCCCAGGTCTTGGTCCATGTTAATAACGCGCTGCCCCCCGAGAGCTGGGCTCCGCCGATCGGCGCCGTCAGAAGGACGCGTGGCAGCGGCTTGGTGCTCTCCAGGCCCAGCGTCCTGCCGGCCTGGTCTCGCGTGGAGTCGAAGTAGGTCTGCACCATCGTCGCCACCGCATTGTCGAAGACCTTGGGCAGCTTGTCGATCGACTCCGGGCGGAATGCGTTCGCCAGGAAGATCGCCTGGCGTACGCCCGTCACGTCGGTCATGACGATGGGGTTGCTCGCGTAGTAGCCGCCTGAGTCGTGGGAGAAGTAGCCGCTCATGGAGATGCCGGCGTAGTCGTTGAGGTAGTAGCAGGGCTCGCGCCGCGAGGTGTACCAGGCGTCGCTGTACTCCGTGGTCTTGGTGCCGGGCGTACCTGCAATGATCTGATAGGGGAACTCCGACTTGAGCTCCTGCAAGTTCACGCCGAAGCCCTTGCCGATGCCGGTGCCCAGCGCCAGCAAGTGGCTGTTCTGGTTGCCCGGGCTGGTCACGTCCGCCGTGTTGACCGGGGCGTTGAGGAAGGACTGCAAGCCGACCCGGGGGCTCAAGTGCTTGGTGTTGTTGTTGCGGTCTTCGTTCTCGTTGATGTCCAGCAAGCCGCCGGGGAAACCAGCGTCATTGCCAACGTCCGTCAGGTTCTCGTGGATGTAGGTGCTGGTCGGCAAGTTGCCCTTGGTGCTCCAGTTCGCCCACTCCGACATCGGGTAGAGTTCGCCCAGCCACGGCCGCGAGGCCCAGCCGGTTTTCACGATCAAAGGCACCTCGGTGTCCAACTCGCTGCGGCCAGGTTCGAGGGAATGCGTGTTGTTGTAGATGCTGGCGATGAAGTTGATGTTGGCGCTTTCGTTGATCTTCTTGTCCAGGGTAAACTCGCCGCCCAGGCCGATGTAGCCCATCGGCTCGCCGGCCACGTTCACGAAGATCAGGTTGTTGCGGTACATCGCCTCGCGCCACATGCGGAAGTAGGCCGGGCCGTTGAACTTGGTGGTGTTCCAGCTGTCATGGGCCTCCGGGACGCTGACGTCCGGGAAGGTCACCGTCGAGTGGCCGTGGCCGTGGCCGCCGTGGCCATGGCCGTGGCCATGGCTGCCCCCCGAAGATGACGAGGCGGACGGCACCGCCGCGTCGGCGTTGCCTTTGTCTATGCGATGGCCCGCCGTGTTGTCGAAATCACCGTAGATCTTGTGGCCGTTGTCGAAGTTCGACCAGTAGAGGTTGACGTTGTTGTTCTCGCGCATGTCCGCGTACGGTACGTGACGCGGATCGCCCGTCAGCTGAACCTGGTCGGTCCAGGGGATCGTGGGCTTCGGGTTGCCGCCGCCGCTGTAGTACAGCTTCTGAGTCGGGTCCATGGTGAGGCCCGTGTAGAAGTAGGTCTTCGTGAGGGTGGGGTCGTCCGGATTGGTGGTCGGGTTGACGTAGCCCGCGGCCGTGTTGAGCTGGGTGATCACTGTATAGCGCTTGTTGGCCGCGGAAGCCTTCATGTCCAGCTCGATCGTCATACGCGTGGTGTTCCGCGTCTGCTTGTCGCCATCCTCGTCCAAATACTCCAAATAAGGGTCCGGGAAGTACTGGAGGTTGTGCAACATTTCCTTGGTCTGCGTATGGTCGATGCCATAATGCAAACCGCCGTCATCCATCTGGTGACAGTCGTAGTCCAGGTCCGCCAGGTCGAACACGAGGTCGTTGCCCACGAAGTGCGGCTTGCTGTTGGCGGGCGCCGCCAGGCCCCCGTTGTGGCTGCACTTGAGGTGCGGGCCGCTGTGATAGTGGCGTGCGGGATCGTCGTCGTCCGACACCACGGGCCAGAGCTCGTTGGCCGCGTAGGCGCCCTTGTCGTCGCCGCCGTCGCCCGCAAAGGTGTAGGCGACGTTCTGCAAGTTACCGTTCGTGCGATCACGTTGGATCGCGGTAACGACTACGCCGTCAAGCGGTGGCGCGGCGCCCAAGATGTCGTTCTTGACGTCCTTGATGATGATGCGGGCCTCGCGCGCCCACGCGTTCGCGCCCGTCTGGTGGCCGGCGGTATCGCTGTCATAAGGGGTGCTGGTCCACACGTCGTGGACCTTGCTGTCGGGCCACGGCGTGGTGTCGGAGCCATCGATGTTGTACGTGTAGACGTTCAGGCGCACCGGTGGCTTGGTGACATCGCCGACGTCCTTGAAGTTCATGCGGTATGGGTGCGTGACGATGCGGCGCTTCTGGAAGGTCGCATTGACCGCGGCCGGGTCCTTGGCGGGGTCGGAGTAGGGGCGCAAGGGCAGGCAGGGGAAGAGCTCGCCGTGGAGGTTCACCACCATGGCATTGCGGTACTTGCCGGTGTCGTCTTCGAGCAGGTCCTCCAGGAACTGGCGCAGGCTCATGCCCGAAATCGAGTCCGAGGTCGGGAAGTTGGCCGGCACGGCGGCGGCGCCGAAGACGTCGTTGGGGGCGGCGAAGGTGTGCTCCTCCGGGTAAGGCACGGCGTGGTTGAATTGGTCGGCGATCGGGTAATTGCCGGCGGGGATGCCCGCACCCAAAGCATTGCCAACCCCGATGTTGCCGGAGATGGTCTGCTCATCGAAGATGTGGCCGCCGTCCGGCGAGTTGTCCAGCTTGCCGGGGTACCAATAGACCCACTTCACGTCCTCCGGGCCTGCCCCGGTGATGCCCTTGGCGGAGTTCACGTAGGGGCGATAATATGCGTCCCGTCCCATGGACATGCGCGTGATGTAGTGCGGGCGCAGCGTGATGCCAGGATAGGCGGAGGTGAAGTTCCGCATGGATTGGTCGAAGGCCAGCCGGGCTTCCGTGGCGCTGGGGTAGTAATACTCGTTGTTGACCTTGCGGAAAACGTGCGGCACGTTCTCGATCGAGATGACGTACACATCCAAGGCCTGGGTGGCGCCGACGGTGCCGGGTGCCGTGCGGAGGTGGTTGCTCACGACGGCCAGCGGCCGGGTCCGCTTCGGATCCGGCGTGGGCGTGGTGCCGTTAGCGGCATAGAAGACGGAGACCGTGACCTCCATGGCGCTTGGGTCGCTCGTCACCGGCGCCACGTCGACATGCCGCACATACTTGTAGTTGCCGTTCTTGATCGGGTTGCCGCTGAACGAGGAATAGGCGACCGCATTGGCCTCCGTCGTGAGTTGGAAGCTATAGGCGCCGCCCGGGAGGGTGCCCTGATTGAACTTCACGATGCCCGTGTCGGCCGGGCCGGTCTTCTGGTAGGCAGCCAGTTCTTCCATCATCTGCATGGCGCGCTGCATGGCAAAGGCGCGGTCCTTCTCGTTGACGCCGCTCTTGAAGCTGGTGACAATGAAGCCGCCAATGGCCAATATCACGACCGCGGCGACGGACATCGCCACCATGACCTCGATCAAGTTGAAGCCCGCGCGGGCCGAATCGGTCCGGGTACTCAATTGATGATATCCTCCGACGAACCTGGCACCACGGTGAGCGTAGAGCGCTGTTCCTGGTAGTTTCGGACCTGGCGGATGACTTGGTCGAGCGTGGCGCGAGAATAGTAGAGCTGAGCTACCTTGGAGCTCTCTCCATGGACGATGGCATGGGCCCCCGCGATCGCACCGCCGGTGATCCGTGATGAATTGAACTGGTGGTAGTACCCCGTCGTGAAGATGAGGCCGTCCCAACGTTGGGGAATGGCGGTACCATCGATGGTCGCGCCACCCTCCACGAAGATGATGCCGCCGCCGGAGAGCTTGGGCCGTGTCACCCCCGCGACGGTCGCACCGTCGAAGATCACCTGGTTTCCGTTGGCCACCATGCTCTGGCCGTTGATGTAGATGAAGGCCATCTGCGGCAACACGGCCGGCGGAGGGGAGTTCTGGTCATAATAATAGTCGGCCAAGCCCTTGAGGCTGGCGATGTCCGGCACCTCGAACGTGCTCCGGATCTGGTCCGACAAGGTCGGGGAAACGTAATTGGGGTTGGTGGTGGTGCCCTGGCCCTTGAGCGACGGCCCGAAGAGGTTGGAACCGGCGTCGTCCGTCAGGTGGACGTTAGCGGCCCCCGTATTGCACCAGACGTTGAAGCCTACGCCATCCAACACCCGAACGTCCACATTGCTGGCGCTACCGCTGCCGTGGATGTTGACATGGCCACCCGTGATGGCGCACTGGGCGTGCGAGACCACCTGGGTTGCGTCGGCGTTGTCATTGAAATCGTACAGCGCCGCCTCGTGGGGGTGGAAGTTGGTCAGCACCACCTCCGACTCCAGCTCGATCTTCTGGATCGGCTTGCGCGCGGCGGTCGACAACGAGAATGGCTCCGACGTGATCAAGCTGGTGGCGCTGCCCGTCCGCCGGAAGGTGTAGCCCTTCGAGCGCAACAGCCAGACCGTGCCGGCCTGGCCCTTGCCGCGCTGGAAGCTGACGTCTTGCGCACCCCAATCCAAAACGGAGTAAGCCGGGACGATGCCGTCGTTGAAGGAGAAGTAGTAAGTGGGGTAGGTGGCGACAGGGTAGAGCGCCGTGTTCCGCGAGCCCTTGCTTGTTACGCCTGTACGGATGGGCGCATTGGGGTCGCGACCAACCTCGAATCTCGCCCAGAGATGGCGCGTACTGTCGATCTCCCACTCCTTGACCAGGCCGATCTGCTGGTCCAGCGTGTCCGCCGAGGCAGCGGAGACGATGTCGAAGTTCTTGACCGGCTTGATCGGCTGCTTGCGGTACCAGGACAGCGCCTCGTCCAGCCCGGCCTTTGCCACGGCGTAGACCTGCTGATTGCTGCGCGAGTCGCGGCCCGCCTTTAGCGACCCGGTCACGAACTGGCTGGCGGCCATGAGGAACAGGGTCGAGATCAGGGCCAACATCATGACGTTGACCAGCGTGATCCCGCGGCGCGCTCCCCGAACTTTAGCCTCATGCATCAAGACGCTCGCCCCTTCCATGGTAGGCCAAGCGTGCGGACCAACCCCCGCAGGGTTAATTCCCATTGGAAATGCGCGCCAACCGCGTCACCTGCATCGAGCAATTCAACCACTGACGATCCGCAACGGTCTCCCTGCCTCTTATTCCCGCCCTGCAAGGACCCAAACGTGGCTCGGTATTGACATACCAGGATTGGCAGCACGCCATTAGAAGTCGTAGACCTGCACCACCTGTTGGAAAGTGGACCCGATGACGGCCCGCCCGGGTCGGGTCTGGGCTGCCAACGAAAGGCGAACCAACACCTGTCGCGCGTCCGGCGGACCGCTGACCAGTGTCTCCAGACCGTAAGGGAAGGGCGTCTTGTCAGGCGCATACGCCGGCACGTCCAAGCTGGCGGCCGGGAAGGCCCGCGCCGGGTCGTCCGCGGTGGTGTTAAATGCCACCATCGGCTCGCCGAAGTCCTGGTGCATGGCGAAGGCCAGCGGCGTGCGGAAGCTGCCCATGGCCACCCGCGCCCCTCCATTCTCCTCCAGGTCCTGGTGGTCCCGCGTCGCGGCGAGGTCGTACAGGGCGCGGCCGCCGTCCGGGGCGTCCAGGGCGATCGCCCCCGCATACCCGCTCCGCAGCTCGCCGAGCACCAGGTCGATCGTAGCGTCCGCGTCCCCGCCCTGGCGCTTCAGGCTGCGTTCGAGGTCCACCAGCTCGTGGTAGTCCAGGTAGGGCTTGCTGCGGAAGTGCATCAGGCCGTAGACGTATGGGTCCTTGCCGCGCACGGCCTGGCCCGCCGGCAGCGCCCGTCGGCAGAGGTAGTAGAAGTCCAGGGTGTAGGTCGGCAGCGCCAGGTCCCGCGAGCCCAGCGCGGCCTTGAGGCCATCGGCGGAAACCGTGGCGTTCGGCTCGGAGCGCGCGAAGAACAAGGCGTTGCCGGGTGCATCGGGGTCGAAGTTAGGGTCGCCCGCCTGGAACGAGCCCGTCAACTTGAGGTCCGGCAGGCGCAGCTCTTCGCGTTGTGGCCCGGGGCTCAGGGCGCCCGCGTCTTCGTAGAACGGGTGCATGGGCATCCGCGCCATCAGCGTATCCGCGGCATCCCCGCGCACGTACAGGTGCTTGCTCTGGTGCAGCCCCTTGTAGATCCCGTCCACGGACGCCTGCCCGGCCGCCTTGAGCAGGCCGCTGCCCACCGCGAAGGCCTTGGCCTTGTGCGCCGCGAAATACGCCTCCAGCGCGAACCCCACCACGACCAGGCCCAAGGTGCCCGCGATCAGGACCTCGAGCAGGGTGAAACCCGCCCTAGCGGGCGATCGTGACAGGGATTTCATGGTACGCGTAATGCGTCGGCAAGATATGCCCACCGGCCATCCTGTAAGCCTCCAACCGCAGGAGATAAGACCCCGGAGGCAAGCCCGCCGTGTCCCAGTGGGCCCGCACCGCGTCCGGGTAATGCGGCCGGTTCGGGATCGGCGCCACGGCGGGTGGCTCGCCTTCCACGGCAGGGATGGCCGCCGTCTGCACCGGCGCGCTCAAGGCGGCGGTCTGCCAGGCCCCGTGGCCTGACAGGTCCTTGACCTTCACGAAGTACACCACGTCCAACGGCCCCCCCTCGTCGGGCGCGCGGTGGTCGTCGTAGGCGAACAGCGGCGAGTACGCCTTGCCGTCCCCGCGCCCACCGCGGGTGTACCAGACCAGATCCGCGCCTTCGCCCCGCAAGGTGTCGTTGGTGGCCGGCTGCTTGAGCTTCACGCGCGGCAGCGGCTTGATGTTGCTGGCGCCCAGGCCCGGCCGGGCGCCGTCGAAGTAGGCGGCCACCATCGTGCCCGCCACGCTTTCGAAGAGCGGCAGGGCCTGCGCCACGCCTTCCGCGCGGAACGCATCCGCCAGCACGACCGCCGCATGGCCCGTCAGCGGATCGTGCAAGCGCAACGGCGCCGCGGCCACCCGGCCGTCGCCCTGATCCTGCGTGAAGTAGGCGCTGGGCTGGAACGGAGCGTCGAGCCAGCCCAGGCCGAGGTGGACGTTGTACGGCGGGATGGCCCACTCCGGCGGCTTGGCCCCGCCCGTCAGGGCGTACGCAATCGGAGTGCGCGGGGACCGCGCCGGCACCAGGCCGAAGCCCTGCAGCGCGTTGTCGCCGGTCGAGGTCAAATTGGCGTAGCGCCCGCCGGCCTTCACCTGCACGGGACCGCTGCCGGCGGCCTGCTCGGCGTCCAGCAAGGCCGCGAGGCCCACGTTCCCCGCCACCTCGCGGCGATCCGCGCCCTGAGGCAGCCGCGCCAGCTTGTCCCAGGGGGTGCGGCGGAAGGCCCCGGCCGGCAGATTGCCGTTGGCCGCCCAGGCGTCCGCCTGGTCCGGCGGGTAGAGCTCGCCCAGCCAGGGCAAGGCGTGCCAGCGATCGCCCCCCGCGCGCTCCACGTCGACGGCCGCGCCCAGCAGCTCATCAGCCAGGCCATCCGCGGCCCCGGCCCCGCCATCCCAGGGCTTGCTTGCGACGTGCAAGTCGCCCGCGTCGTTGACCTGCCGCGCCAGGGTGAACTCGCCCCCCTGGCCCAGGAAGCGAATCGGCAGGCCGTGAGGGTTCACGAAGACGGCATCGTTGCGCAACAAGGCCTCGCGCCAGAGGCGGAAGTAGGCCGGTGCGTCGTAACGCAGCCCCGCCCAGCCGTCGGTGCTGTGTGGGTAAGCCACGTCGAAGCCACCGTCCGGCAGAGCCGGCAGGCCCGCGAACGCGTTGGCAGCGTCCAACGCCTTCACGCCGGGGTAGGCTTCGCTCAGGTCCGCGAAGTAGGGGTTGAACTGGTTGCGCGCCCGCACGTCCAGGTACGGGTTGTGGCGCGGGTCGCCCACCAGTTGGACCTGCTCCGTGGCCGGCACGGAGGCATAACGGCGCGTGGCCGGGTCCCAGTCGCCGGTAGGCACGGCGTAAATCGTGGAGCGCGCGACCTTGCCCTCCAGCTGGCTCTCGACGGCGAAGTGGTGGCGGGCCGCCTCCGGCGCGAGCTTGAAGCTGATCACGGCCTGGGCTGTGTTGTGGGGCTGGTTGGCGGGCGAGGGCACGTCGAGCAACGGCAGGTAAGGATCCGGGAAGTACTGCAGCCCGTGCAGCCGCTTGGGAGCGGGAATGCCCGCGTCGAATGCCAGGTCCTTGAGCTCCACCACCATGTCGTCGCCTTGCAGCCGCGCCGGGGCGGCGGCGGCCAGCCGGAAGCCGTCGTCGGTCCGCTCCATGATCTGCACCTGCGCCTCCGCCGCGGACCCGGCGAGGAACGGCCCCACCCCCTTGACCGTCACCGTTGCGCTACGCGCGTCCGCGGGCAGGCCGTCGGCGGTGTAGGCGTGGACGAGGAGGCGTACCGGGTCCGCGCCCGCGGTGAACGCTAGCCTGTATGGGTGCGTGACGAGGCGGCGGCGGTCGGCCTTGGCGGCATCGCCGTAGTTGCGCAACGGCAGGGCGGGGAAGAGCTCGCCATGCAGGTTGAACACGATCGCGTTGCGGTACTTGCCGGTCTGGTCGGCCAACATGTCTTCGAGCAACTGGCGCAGGCTCAGCGGCGAAACCGAGGACGAGGTGTTGGCCACCGGCGCCTCCTGCTCCCAGCGCACCGCATGGTTGAAGGCGTCGCACGCCGGGTACTTGCCGTGCGGCTCCAGCCCCTGCGTCACGTTGCAGGCCAGCTCCGCCGGCTCGAAGTAGCGGGGCGCATCCAACCCGGGCGTCAGGCGGCCCGGGTAGAAGTAGGCCGCGTCCAGCGGGTCTCGGTTGCTGCCGGACAAGGGCTTGGCGTCGTTCACGTACGGCCGGTAGGCCGGGTCGCGACCCAGGGCCAGGCGCGTGACGTAGTGGACCCGGAAGCCCAGCCAGGGGTTGTGGCTCTCCAGCGCCCGCAGCCCGCCCTCGAAGGCGCGCCGGGCTTCCGTGGCCCCCGGGAAGTACTGGTGGTCGTCGTCTTTGCGCAGCACATGGGGCAGGTTCTCGATCGAGAGCGCATAGACGTCCAGGATCTGCCGCGGGCCTACCCGCGCGGCGTTAGCCCGCACGATGTTGCCCACCACCGCCAAGGGCTTGGCGCTCGGCAGGACGGGGTCGTCGCCCTTGCCGGCGTAATACACCCGCACCGAGACCTGGCGCGCGAAGTCGTCGCCGGCGATCGCCTCCACCTTGACCTGGCGGACGTACTTGTAGTGCCCGCCCACCTTGGGGTTGCCGCTCAGCGCATCGCCCGGCGCGGCCCCCTCCGCCGTGGTCAAGGCGAAGGCCGGAGCGGGATCCAACTTGTCCAAACCCTGATCCGGCGCTGCGCCGCCCTTGGTGGCGGAAAGCTCCTCCAGCATCTGCAAGGCCTTCTGCAACGCGAACGCCCGGTCTTGCTCCGTGTGGGTGGCCCGGAAGGTCGAGGCCACGAAGGCGCCCACGCCCAGCAGCACGAGCCCGGCCATGGCCGCGGCGATCGTGACCTCCACCAGGCTGGTGCCGGCCCGGGCGCTCACTTGAGGGCCTCCGCCGGCGCCACGCCGTCAATCACCCGGATCGTGGAGCGCGCCACGCGGTAGGTGCCCAGCATTGCGTTCACGCGCTCCAGCACGGCCTTGGAGTAGAGCACGCGGGCAGGCTTGCCCTCGTAGCCGTGGATCTCCGCCGTGCCGCCGCAGATCACGGCGCCGGTGAGCTCGCAGGCCTTCTCGACTTGCAGGTGGCCCGTCACGAAGACCAGGCCCTGCCAGCGTTGCAGCTGTTGGTCGCCCTTGAGATGCAGGTTGCCCTCCACCACCAGCACGCCGCCGCCATCGAGTTGAGGAGCGCCGTCGAACGTGATGCCGCCGCCGTTAGGCTTGAGGTAGATGAAGTCCATCGGCGGCTGCGGCTGGGGCAGGTCGATGGCGTCCTCGTAGTAGTGCACGGCCATTTCGCGCAGCTTGCCCAGATCCGACACACCGAAGACGTCATGCAGCTGATCCGCTAGCTTGGGCGAAACCGCCGCCGAGCCTGCGAGGGTGGCGCCCATCAGGTTGGCACCGTCCTTCCAGGCCTCGTGGTCGGTGGCGACCAACCCGGAGGCGCTCCAGATGGCGTAGCCCGTGCCGTCCGCCACGCCCAGCTCCGTGTTGGTGCGATCGCCATGTGCATGCACGTCGACATGCACCCCGCCCAGCGCCGCCGGCTGGTGCGGGTCCAGGAAGTCGTAAAGCGCGGCCTCGCGGAACTGCATCGCCGTGCGGCGGATCTCCGCTTCCAGCGTCATGTGTTGCAGCACGTGCTTCGGCGAGAACGGGGTGGTCGCCAGGGGACGCTCGAACAAGTAGGCCCGGCTGCGCACACGCCAGACCGTGCCCGGTGGGCGCCCGCCGCGCGAGCCGCTCACGTCCTCGGCGCTCCAGGCGATCGGGTCCGCGTAGAGGGGGGAATGCGGTCCGTCCGCCATCGCGCCGCGGGCAGGCGCGGTGGTCGAGCGGGCCACCTCGTAGCGCGCCCAGAGCTTGCGGTCGTGGTCGATCTCGAACTCGTGGACCAGCCCCAGCTGCTCCTCTTCGGCCGCCGTCTCCGCCTCCTCTTCCGGGTTGCCGAGGTTCGCCTTGGGGTCGAAGACCTGGACGGGCTGGACGGGCTGCTTCTGCAGCCACGACACCGCGTGGGTGAGGCCGGCGCGCGCCACGTTGTAGACCTGCGCATCGCCCTTGGCGTCGCGGCCTTGCTGGAGGGAACCTACCACCATCCGTATGCCCACCGTCAAGAAGGCGGTGGTCACGAGGGCGAACAAGAGCACGTTGAGGAGTGCCTGGCCGGACCGCTGCATTTGCGGACCCCCCCTCTCGCTTTATCCCTTGTACGTTATACCCACTAGACCGGTGTGGCCCCCGGTGCCTTGATGACGCGCCCGTTGAAGAGGTCCTTGGTGAGGTTTACGGCCGTATCACCCAGCACGGGCTCGCCCTTGGGAGGGGCCACCGGACCTGACGCTTCGGGACCGGGCAGCTCGGGCGGCCGCGAGGACTCGACCTCGTCCAACCAGGCGGACGGACCATCATCCGGCGGCGGGATGTCATCGTGGTCGGGCAGGGCGGTGGGCGGCACATAGGCCGGGACCTCCACCCGTGCAGGCGGTGGGGGCGGCGGAGGCGGTGGCGCCGGCGGCGAGACCACCACTGTGGGCCGACCGGCGGGCTTGGCCTCGCCGACTTCGAAGCGAGGGAACGCTCCCTCCCCGAAGACCCGCAGGATTTCCTCCGCCAGGATCTTCTTCTTGGCAGGGGCATCCAGCAGGTCCTTCCAGGTCCTGGAAACGCGGAACACCACCGCGCCATCGGCATCCCAGCGGTCCAGCTGGGTGGGCGTGTCGAGCAAGGCCGCGGTGGGGCGGCTGCGCTGGCGGACGCCCTCGCGCACCTTCTCCCAGGCGCCCGGCGGCACGGCGCGAGTACCGTTCGCGGCAGCCTGCTTGGGCGCCTCCGCGGCGACGGGGGCCTGGGGACGCGGAGCGTCGGGGGCAGGCGGCCGAGGCCCGAGGTCGAGGACCGGCGGGCGGGGGCCCAGGTCGACCGCCGGCGGGCGGGGCGACGGATCGATGGCGGCCGGCAGGTCGGCAATGGCTGCCGGGATGGGCGGGGGCGTCTGGGGCCGGGCAACGGCCGCGCGGGGTGCGGGGGCGCCCGCGGGCAAGCTGGCGCCGCCTTGCAACGCGGCCTCCAGCGCCGCGACGCGGCCCGCCAGCTCGATCAGGCTGGGGATGGCCGGGCGGGTCGCCAACTTGATCAACCCCAGCTCCAGCCAGATGGCCTGCTGCGGCGAACGGCGCAACACGCCCTCCGTCTCGTTCAAGACCTCCAGGATCCACGTCAGCTCCGCACCCTTCGCCTGCTTGGCCTGGGCCGTCAGCGCCTCCAGCTGCACCATCGGCACGTCCAACACGGCGGCCTTCTCGGGTGCCAGCTGCAACACCAACAAGTGACGGAAGTGGGCCAGCAGCTCGCGCAGGATCAACCCGTGGTCGTGGCCGGCGGCCAGCAGCCCATGGGCGATTTCCAGCGCCGTCGGCGCGTCCCCATCCAGCAGGGCTTGCCCCAGCGAAGCCAGGCGCTCACCGGAGAGCAACCCCAATGCGGCCGTCACCTCGCTGGTGACGATCGCCCCGCCGGCCGCCATGGCGGCCATCTGGTCGAGCAGGCTCAAGGCGTCGCGCAACCCGCCGTGGGCACGCCGGGCGATCGCCTCCAGCCCCGCGGCATCGACCTCCAGGCCCTCTTCCTTGGCCACGAAGGCCAGGCGGCCCACCAACGGCCCCAGCGCGATGCGCCCGAAGTCGAAGCGTTGGCAGCGGCTGATGATGGTGGGCAGGACCTTGTGGGGGTCCGTGGTCGCCAGCACGAAGATCACGTTCGGCGGCGGCTCCTCCAGGGTCTTCAACAGGGCGTTGAACGCGCCCTGGCTGAGCATGTGGACCTCGTCGATGATGTAGATCTTATAGCGCCCGCCAACCGGCGCGAGCGCCACGCGGTCCTGCAGGTCGCGGATGTTGTCCACGCCGTTGTTGCTGGCCGCGTCGATTTCGACCACGTCGAGGTTGTTGCCGTTGGTGATTTCCAGGCACGACGAGCAGACATCGCACGGCGTGGCCGTCGGCCCGGCCTTGCAGTTGATCGACTTGGCCAGGATGCGCGCCACGGAGGTCTTGCCCGTACCGCGAGGCCCCGTGAACAAGTAGGCATGTCCCAGGCGCTGTTGGGTGATGGCGCTCGCCAAAGTCTTGGCGATCGCCTCCTGCCCCACCAGCTCGGCAAAGGAGCGGGGCCGATATTTGCGGTAGAGCGCGACGTAGGGGGTCATTGGGCCATGATACCTCGGATCGAAGCGGGCAGCGCGCGGGTAAGTATGGGACATGGCTGCCGTCATGCCCTCCCAGGACCCGGTCCTGGTAGCGCCCATTCCCTGGCTGCTGGGTCCTCGGCGGGATTTGGCATTCTACCTGGGCTCCTGCCTGGCTGGCTGGGCCATCGTCGCCATTGCGCTCCTGGCCGCATGGGCCTTCCCGGATGCGTTGGGGCACCGCCTCCGCGTGGGACCGTTTGTTTTCTCGGTCTGGCTGGCGGTGTGGACAATCTGGCACTTCCTGCTCGACATCCCGCATGGCTGGGGCACCTATGCCCGCACGCTGCTCGACCCCGATGAACGTGCGCGGCGCAAGGGGCTGCTAATCCTATCTTGCGGCTGGTTCCTGGTCGGGCCGGCCCTGTTGGCCGGCACGCAACTGGCGATCGCGGGCGGGTACGCGTTGCCGTCCGCCCGCGGGAAGGTCTTTATCGACTTCATGTTGCTGGTGCAGCTATGGACTTACCACCATGTGGTCCGTCAACATTGGGGCATGCTGGCGCTCTACCGCCGCAAGGCCGGTGAAACCACCGGGGCAAGGGTGGACCGATGGGCCTTCGACGCGTTGGTCTACCTCCCGCTCGTGTGGTTCATCACCGGCGGCGTTTTCCAGGCGGCGGGATACCCGTCCCATTGGCAGCACGTCCCGGTGCTGGCGGGGTTCAGCGTGGCCGACGTGGTCCAGCCGGCCAGCGTCAGCATCTTCGTCGGCACGGTACTGGCGTATGGCCTGTACCAATGGCACTTGGGGGCCCGCCGCCGCAACGTCCCCAAGCTGCTGTTGTTGGCGGGCATCGTGCCGCTCCATGTTGCGGCGTTTGCCCACCCCTTGCTTGCAACGCTGGCAGGTCCAATCGTGGTGATCGGCCACAACATCCAGTACCTCTGCTTGGTCTACCATTACGGCCAAGCCCGCTATGCCAAACGTCCGGAGAGGCGCTATCGCTGGGCCCGTTTGGCCTTCCGGGGCCTGCCGTTGTTCATGCTTTGCGCCCTGGCCTACGTCTACGTGTTTCGTCTGGGTCCTTGGGTGGATTGGATTGGCCTGCGCGCGTTGCGAGGACTGGTCGAAGGGCTGCTGTGGGTGCCGGAGCTGACCCAAGAGGTGGCCCGGCAATGCGCCCGCCAGATGATTGCCACGTTCATGGCCGGTTTCGTGATGCAACACTACTTCCTGGATAGCTTCATCTGGCGGGTGCGCGAAGACGACGAGATGCGGAGAATCCTGCTAACGATGCCGGACGTAGCGTCCTAACGCCCCGCCTGGCCCGGCGAGGGCGCCGACAGCAGTATGAACCGCAGGTGACGGTGGAGCTTCAGGCCTTGACCAGCTTCACGTCGAAGAACCCGGGCAGCTTGCGGACCTGGTCCAAGACCGTGTCAGGCACTTCGTCGTCGAGGTTCAGCACCATCAGCGCCGGGCCCCGCACGGCGCTGCGGCCCAGCTGCATGCCGAAGATGTTGAGGTTGTTCTCGCCCAACAGCGTGCCCACCTTCCCGATCGTGCCCGGCACGTCCTGGTGGGGCGCGAAGAGCATCGAGCCCTTGATGAAGAGGTTGAAGGCGTATTCGTCGACCGCCACGATCGACAGGATGTCGTTGCCCATCAAGGTGCCCGCCACCACCCGCTCGCGCTCCTGGGTGCGCACCCGCACGCGGATGAGATCGACGTACTCCGTCTCTTCCTGGCTCTTCACCTCCGTCACGTGCACGCCGCGCTCCTTGGCGAGGTAGGTCGCGTTGACGAAGTTCACACCGTCGATGCCCAGGGCCGGCGTCAGCAGGCCCTTCATCACGGCCGTGGTGAGCGGCTTGACCTCCTGGTCGGCCAGGCTGCCCAGGTAGGCAATTTCGACGGCCTCGATCGGGCCGTCGGCCAGCTGTGCCGCCACGGAGCCCAGCTTCTCCGCCAGGCCGAACATGGGCCGCAAGGACGCCATCAGCTCCGGACGCAGGTTGGGGATGTTCACCGCGCTGCGGGCCTCGCCGCCACGCAGGTACTCCGCGATCTGCTCCGCCACGTCGATGGCGACGTTCAGCTGCGCCTCTTCCGTGCTGGCGCCCAGGTGGGGCGTGAGCACGACCTTGTTGCCCAACTGGCGCAGGGCGTCGTTCTCCAGCGGCTCCTTCTCGAAGACGTCCAGGGCAGCGCCGGCCACCTGGCCGCTGGCGATGGCGTCCACCAGGGCCGCCTCGTCGATGATGCCGCCGCGGGCGCAGTTGATCAGGCGTACGCCGGGCTTGGCCTTCGCCAGCATCGCGGCATTCAGCAAGTTGGTGGTCTCCGGCGTCTTGGGCACATGGACCGTGATGAAGTCCGCCTGCTTGACCACGTCCTCGACGGAGCCCAGCGTGACGCCCAGCTCTTCCGCGCGCTCGGGCGTCACGAACGGGTCGAAGCCGACCACCTTCATGCCCATCGCCTGCGCGACCTTGGCCACGTGCGAGCCGATCTTGCCCAGGCCCAGAACCCCCAACGTCTTGTTGAAGAGCTCCGCACCGGTGAACTGCGAGCGCTTCCACTCGCCGCGCTTCACGCTGGCGTCCGCGGGCGCCACGTGGCGAGCCAGGGCCAACATGAGCGCCAGGGTGTGCTCCGCGGCGGCGATCGTGTTGCCGGCCGGGGAGTTCACCACCACGATGCCGCGGCGGGTGGCCGCCGGCACGTCGATGTTGTCCACGCCGACGCCGGCGCGGCCGATGATGCGTAACTTCTTGCCGGCCTCGATCACGGCGGCCGTGACCTTGGTCTGCGACCGCACCATCAGGGCGTCGTACTCGCCGATCACTTGCAGCAGTTGCTCGGGCGTGAGGTCGGTCTTGACGTCCACCTTGGCGACGTCGTGGAGCGCGGAGAAACCGGTCTCCTCGATGGGGTCGCTGACGAGGACTCGGAAGGTGGCGACAGCGGTACCAGCGTTAGGCATGGACGATTGCTCCGTTCTTGGCTTCGGCGTTCACCAACGCCTCTTGGGCTGCGCGGACGCCCGCGCCCAGGGGGATTTGGGCACCCATGCGGGTCAACGTCACTTCCAACGCCGCCAGCACGGTGATCATGTCGAGGGGCTGGTAGAAGCCCAGGTGGCCGACGCGGAAGATCTTGCCCGCCAGCTTGCCCTGGCCACCGGCCAACACCAACCCGAACGCTTCTTGCACGAGGGCTCGCATCTTATCTGCATCGATGCCCGTCGGCGGGAACACGGCGGTCACGGACCGGCTGGCGATCGACTCGTTCTTGACGACCGTCTCCAGGCCCATGGCCCGGCAACCCGAGCGCAGCATCTGGGTCATCACCTCGTGGCGGGCGAAGATCTTCTCCAGCCCTTCGGCCCGCATGATGCGGAGGCTCTCGGCCAGCGCGTAGATCAGCGGCAAGGCCGGGGTCCAGGGCGTCTGTCCCTTGCCCTCGAAGGCCTTGGCCTTGGAGAAGTCCCAGTAATAGCGCGCCATCTTGGCGGTCTCGTGGGCCTTCCAGGCGCGGGCGGACACGCTACACGAGGCCATGCCCGGGGGGATCATGAAGGCCTTCTGCGAGCCGCTGGCCACCACGTCCAGGTCCCAGGCGTCGACGGGGAGGTCCACCACGCCCAAGCTGCTGACGGCATCCACCAGCACCAGGATCTCCGGCCGGGCAAGCCGGGCCGCCGCCGCGATCTGCTGGAGCGGTTGCATCACGGCCGTGGAGGTCTCGTTGTGCGTGATCAGGATGGCCGTGTAGGGGGCAGCCGCAACGGCCTTGCCCACGAAGTCCGCGTCGAAGCACTCGCCGTATTCCACGCTCATGCGCGTGACGACGGCGCCGAAGGCCTCCGCCATGTCGGCGAAGCGGGCGCCGAACTCGCCGGCCACCAACGCCAACACCTGGTCACCCGGCGACAACACGTTCACCAGCGTGGCCTCCAGGCCACCGGTACCCGACGAGGCGGGGAACAGCACCACGTCGCCCTCGGTCTGGTACAGCCAGCGGATGCCGGCCATGCACTCTCGGAAGAGCTCACCGAACTCCGGCCCGCGGTGATTCATCATGGGCTTGGAGAGGGCGGCCTGGGCGGACGGCGGGATCGGCGTCGGGCCCGGCAGCATCAGCCGCATGTGTTCGTTCATCGTGTCCTCGCTCTCTACAA
>JAQBPE010000096.1 GCA_028287685.1 Cyanobacteria bacterium RYN_339
GCGCGCCTTCCGGCTGCCGGTTGCCCGTGGCGGCCACCAGCGCTTCCAGCTCGTCGGCGACGGCCCGCGCGGCTTCCAGCCGGCCCAGGTGGACCAGCACCTCCAGGCGCCGGGGCAGGACGCCGGCCTCGAGGTACCGGTTGCCGATGCCGCGCGCCAGCGCCACCGCGCGCGCCGTCAGGGCGTCAGCGCCGACGGGGTTGCCCAGGTAGGCCGCGGCCGCCCCCTCCAGGGCCAGGGCCATGCCCAGCGGCAGCTTGCCGTCCACGTCCTCGGCGATCGCCCGTGCCCGGCGGGCATGGGCATCCGCATCGCGGTACGCTCCCTGCTCGAGCGCCGTGATCGCGAGGTTGATCAGCGCGACGCTCTCCTCCTCGCGCAGCCCGTTCTCGCGGCAAATTGCCGCGCAGGCGCTGAAGGCCTCGCCGGCCCGCGCAAAGGCGCCCAGCCCCGTCAGCACGCTGCCCAACAAGTTGAGCGCGTCATTGAGGCCCACGCGATCCCCCGCCGCCTCCAACAGGCCCACGGCTTCCTCCAGATAGGCCACGCCGCGATCCCGGTCCGCGGGCGTGGCGGAGGCCACCAGATAGCCCAGGAAGGCGATGGCGTTGCCCAGCACCGCCGGCTCCCGCCCCGCGCGGGCTTCCGCCACGGCAGCCTGCGCGGCTTCCAGCGCCGCCGCGATGAAGCCCTGGAAGAAGTGGATGCGGGCGGTGGCGAGCAGCGCGCGCGCGGCGCCCGCGGCATCGCCCGCGACCTTGCAGGCGCGCTCGGAGCGGGCCAGCAGCTCCAGCGCCGCGCCGTAGTCGGACTGCAGCTGGTGCGCCTTGGCGAGGTCCGTGAGCAGGCGGCCGTCCGCCGGGCTGGCGGCCGTGGCCGCGGCGAGGTAGGCGATCGCCTGCTGCCCCTGGCCGGCCTGGCGGCTGGCCTCGCCCAGCAGCCGCAGGAAGGCCGGACGCCGGGCGTCGTCGGGAGCCAGCAGGCCCAAGCCGCCCTCCAGGTAGCGCGTCGCGTCCGCCAGCGCGAACAGTGCCAGGGCCCGGCGGCCGGCTTCCAAGGCATGCGGGACCGCCAACGCGGCGTGGGCCCCGGCCAGCGCGTGCGCGGCGATCGCCGCGAGCAGCCCCGCCTCCTGCGCCTTGGGTGGCGGCGCGCCCATGGCGAGGGCCTCGGCCACGCGCCCGTGCAGCGCGGCCCGCTCGGCCGCGGGCAGCCCGGCCAGCAAGGCTTCCGGGAACGCCTGCTGGGCGAAGCGCAGGCCGCCGGCCACCACCTGGCGCTCCGTCAGGGCGTCCAGGGCCTCGAAGAGCGCCAGATCCGGCAAGCCCGTGACGGCCTGGACGACGTCGATCGAGCCGGCCTGGCCCGCCACGGCCAGCGCCCCGGCGACCGCCCGGGCGTCAGGTGGCAGCGCGGCAAGCTGGGCCAGCACCAGCAGGTTGAGGTCGCCCGGCAGGCCAGCGGCCGGGTCGATGAGCAGGTTCCAGCGGCGGCCACGGCGGACCAACCGGTCGGTGCGCGCCAGGTGAACCAGCACCGCCTCGACCAGGCGCGGGTTGCCGGCGGTGAGGGCGTGCAGACCGGCAGCGAAGTCGGGTGGCACGGCAGCCTCGCCCAAGATCGCGGCCACCAGGCGCGCCGTGGCGTCCGGCGCCAGCCCCGCAAGGTTCGGCGGCCCCTCGCGGGAGGCCAGGACCAGCAGCATGGGTGAGTCCGCCAGCTCGCGCCGAAGCGCCGCCACCGCCTCCTGGCTGGGCCGATCGGCGTGCTCCCAGGCGTCGAAGGCGACGACGACGGGGCCCAGGGCCTCGAACAGGGCCTGCACCGCCGCGTGCAGGCGCAGCGCCTCGCGCTGGGCGGCCTCCAACGGGGAGGCCGGCGCGGCGCCTAGCTCCGGCAGCAGGCGCGCCAGCACCGGCATCGCGGCCTCCAGCGCGGCAGGCGCGCGTTCGCGCAGGGCCGGCAACAAGCCGCGCAGCAGCGCCGCGAGCGCTCCGCCCGGCGGCCCTTGCGCCTGGCAGCCGACGCGGGCGAAGGGCACGTTCGCCAGTTGGGCCTGGACCCGCAGCTCGTCCAGCAAGCGGGTCTTGCCCACCCCGGCCGGCCCGGTGAGCAAGCTGACGCCGCCCGGTTGGCCGGCGGCGATCGCCTCGATCAGTTCGACGAACCCCGCCAGCTCCGCCTCGCGGCCCACCACCGGGGCGCTCAACAGGCCGTCGCCGGGTGCGGGCGCCTCGATCCCCAGCTCGGCCAGCACCTCGCCGGCGTCCTGGTAGCGGTCGCCCGGCCGCTTGGCCAGCAGCTTCAGCACCACGCGCGCCAGGTCCGCCGGCACACCGGGCAGCGGTGGCGGCACGGCACCCAGGTGGGCATGGAGCAAGTCCGCGGCCGTCGTGCCGCCGAACGGGGGACGTCCCGCCAGCAGCTCGTAGGCCAGCACCCCCGCGGCATAGAGGTCCGCGCGCCGATCGACCGGCGCCCGGCCGATCAGCTCCGGGGCCATGGCGGCCGGCGTCCCGCGCAAGGCGCGCGCCCCGAGCCCGGCGCGCTCCATCAGGCCATAGTCCATCAGCTTCAGCTGCCCGTCCGGCGTCACCCGCACGTTGGCGCCCTTCACATCCAGGTGCACGTACCCCGCCCGGTGCACGTGATCCAACGCGGCCAGCAGCTGCGCGAAGAGCGGCACGAACGCCTCCGGCGCCAGCGGGGCCAGGTCTCCCAGCGCCTGACCGGACACGAGCTCCATCGTGAAGAAGGGCTCGCCGGCCGGCGTCACCCCGTAGTCGTAGACGGCGCAGCAGTTGGGATGCCGAAGGGCCGTCATCTGGCGGAACTCCTGCTGGAGCGCCAGAGCCGACCTGCCGCCGGCCCGCATCAGCTTGAGCGCCACCCCCTGGCCGGTCGCGAGGTCGAGCGCCTCGTGCACCGTGCCCATCGCGCCCTGTCCCAGGATCCCCAACAAGCGGAAGCGCTGCACGTCACAACCGCTCGAACGGGAGCCCCAGGATCGTGTGGGGGAACGAGGCCAGCGTGCCGATCACGCCGGCGTCGCCGTGCGCCACGGCCAGGAGCATCATGCCCTGGAAGTAGGCCAACAGGGCCTGGGCGGCGCGCGTCGTGTCGTGCGGCGTGACCTCGCCTTGCACCACGGCTTCGTCCAGGGCGGCCTTGAAGTAGCCACAGAAACCGCTGTAGATGCCCAACACCGTTTCACGGATGCGCGGCTCCTTGTTGCCCAGCTCCGAGACGAGGTTGCCGAAAGGGCAACCCAACATGCACCCGGAGGCTGCCTGGCCCGCCATGTTGGCCTCGTAGGCGCGCTGGAAGAAACGCGAGATTCGCGCCATCGGGGCGACGTCGGGCGCGAAGGCGGGCCCGAGCACGTAGACCTGGGAGAGGGAGAACTGCCACTCCAGCGCGGCGATCGCCACGTCCCGTTTCTCGGGGAAGTGGGCGTGGAACTGCTCCTGCGAAACGCCGGCATCCGCGCAGATGTCTTCCATGGTCACGGCCGTGTAGCTGCCGGCATGGATCAGCTTGCCGGCGCTTTCGATCAACCGTTGGCGTTCCGCATCCACCCTTACGCTTGGTGCAGGCGC
>JAQBPE010000144.1 GCA_028287685.1 Cyanobacteria bacterium RYN_339
TGCTTCACTTGGTTCGACCGCGAACTTCACCTGCTTCTCACCTCGCGGTGAAGAGTGGATTCATCCCCCGACCGGTCTCCCGGGCGGCCCGGCTCTCCAGAACCGGTCGATGAAGTACCTATACCAAGCCTTTTAAATTTCCGCAAGCGCTTTCTTAATTTTATCGAAATCAGATCTTAATCCTGACTGGCGACGACGCAGCTACGCTTCAGGTCGTCAAACGGTTGCTTTCATGCTAGATTGGCGCCGGTGCGCGGGCATGCCCCGCGCCCGATCCCTTCCGAACGCTGCCGCGCCTGCGGCCGCGCATGATGGTGGAGCGAGACCCATGAAAGCACCCGTCCGTGTTGCCGTGACCGGCGCCGCCGGCCAGATCGGCTACAGCCTGTTGTTCCGCATCGCCAATGGCGACATGCTGGGCAAGGATCAGCCCGTGATCCTCCAGTTGCTGGAGATCCCCAACGAGAAGGCCCTGGCCGCCCTCAAGGGCGTGGTCATGGAGCTCGATGACTGCGCGTTCCCGCTGCTGGCCGGCGTGGTGCAGACCGACAACGCCGAAGTGGCCTTCAAGGACGCGGACTACGCCCTGCTGGTGGGCGGCCGCCCGCGCGGCCCCGGCATGGAACGCAAGGATCTGCTGATGGCGAACGCCGAAATCTTCACGGTGCAGGGCCGCGCCCTCAACAAGGCCGCCAGCCGCAACGTGAAGGTGCTGGTGGTGGGCAACCCGGCCAACACCAACGCCCTGATCGCCCAGAACAGCGCGCCGGACCTGCCGGCCAAGAACTTCACCGCCATGATGCGCCTGGACCACAACCGCGCGTTGACCCAGGTGGCCCAGAAGGCCGGCGTGCCCGTGACCGCCGTCAAGAAGATGTCGATCTGGGGCAACCACTCCGCCACCCAGTACCCCGACGTGTTCAACGCCGAAGTGAACGGCAAGAACGCGGCCGAGGTGCTGAACGACCAGCCCTGGCTGGAGTCGACCTTCATCCCCTGCGTCCAGAAGCGCGGCGCCGCCATCATCGAGGCGCGCGGCCTGTCGTCGGCGGCCTCCGCGGCCAACGCCGCGATCGACCACATGCATGACTGGATCCTGGGCACGCCCGAGGGCGACTGGGTCTCGATGGGCATCCCGTCGGACGGCTCGTACGGCATCACGGCCGGCGTGAACTACGGCTTCCCCGTCACCTGCAAGAACGGCGAGTACACCATCGTGCAAGGCCTGAACGTCAACGACTTCAGCCGCGCCCGCATGGACGCAACGCTCAAGGAACTGGAAGAGGAGCGCGGCGTGGTGCAGCACCTCTACGCCCAGCCCGTCTAGGCGGATGCTGGAAGCCCCGGCCTGCGCCGACCTCGACGCGGTGGTGCAGGCGCTCGGCGACCTGCCGGGCCGCGTCTCGTTCCTGATCCGCCGGCTCGACCGGGATGCTGGCATCCTGGCCGCGCTGAACGCGGACGAGGCGCTGGCCGTGGGCACGGCCGCCACGCTCTTCACGCTCGGCGCGCTGGTGGACGAAATCGCCACCGGCCGCCGCACCTGGGCGGACGTGGTCACCCTGCAAGAACGGTGGAAGAGCTTGCCGCCCGGGCTGATCCAGGACTGGCCCGGCGGCTCGCCGCTCACGTTCCACTCGCTCGCCACCCTGATGGTGGCCCACGGCGACCTCACCGCGGCCGACCACGTGCTGCTGGCCCTGGGCCGCGAGGCCGTAGAGCAACGCCTGATCATGCTGGGCGTGGCCGCACCGCAGCGCAGCCTGCCGATCTTGGCCACGCGCGAGCAGTTCATGGTGAAGTTCGGCCCCGACCTCGACGCCTACCTCGCCAAGGACACGCTGGGCCGCCGCGCCTACCTGGCCGCCGGCAACATCACCCAGCAGAAGCTGGCCAACGTCGAATTGGATGCCAACCCGCGCGCCGTCAGCACCTTGGGCTGGTTCGCCTCCGCGGCCGACATGATCCGCACCATGACGTGGCTGCAAGGCAACACCGAGGGCGGCGAAGCCTCACGGGCCCGCCGGATCTTGGGCGTCTTGCCCGGTCCCGCCCGGCCGGACAAGCAGGCCTGGCCCTATGTGGGCTACAAGGGCGGCGCGGAGCCGGGGGTGCTCTCGCTGAACTACCTGCTGCGGTCCGCCAAGGGCGGCTGGTTCGCCTTGAGCGCGACCTGGAACGACGAAACCGCGCCCCTTGACGAGGCGCGGTTCATTGAGCTGGTTGCGAAGGCGATCGCGCTGACTAGGTAGCCTTGCTCATTGCGCGCGAGATCAGGCCGAACAGCAGCACCACCAACGCGGCGCCGATGATCGATGGGATCAGGGCGAAGCCTGCCAACACGGGGCCGGATGGGATCAGGCCGCCGAACATGTAGCCGCCCAATGCGGAGCCCAACAGGCCCGCCACGATCGCCCCGGCCCAGCCGCCCGGCATCGCGCCCGGCACCAGCGCCTCGCCCACGAAGCCAATGATCGCGGCCACCAACAACATCACCAAGAAACCCAACATACGCCTCCTCCTTCCGGGCCGACTGGCCCCCCGGTGAGAGGTTAACAAGGGGCCGCCCGATCCCCAACAAGCCAGCAAGCGTTCCAAGGTGAATAGGTGCATAAGTCATAGACAACGCCTCCTCGCCCGATCTACACTGGAACGCCGTACCAGAACACTTGTTCGCAAAGGATTGCCCCCGTGCCCGGCAAGTTCGTCCACCTCCACGTGCACTCCGAGTACTCGCTGCTGGATGGTGCCAACCGCACGGCCAAGCTCGTGAAGCGGGTCAAGGAGCTGCATCAGCCGGCCGTCGCCCTGACGGATCACGGCGTTATGTACGGCTCGCTGGAGTTCTACTGCAAGGCCAAGGAGCAGGGCATCAAGCCGATCATCGGCTGCGAGCTCTACATCTGCAAGGATCACACCGACCGCAGCAGCCACGGCAAGCAGAGCCCTAACCGTACCTACCACCTGATCGCGCTGGCCAAGAACCGCGTGGGCTACCGGAACCTCGTGAAGATGGTCTCCACCAGCCACCTGGAAGGCTACTACTACAAGCCGCGCATCGACTACGCGATGCTGGAGAAGTACCACGAGGGCATCATCCTCCTGAGCGGTTGCCTGGGCTCGGAGATCCCCCAGAAGATCCTGCAAGGCGACATCCAGGGCGCCTACGAGCGCGCGAAGTGGTTCCAGCAGCTGCGCGGCGACGACTTCTACCTCGAGCTCCAGGACCACGGCATCCCGGAGCAAGCCGTGGTCAACAAGGTCCTGCTCGAGATGAGCAAGGAGCTGGGCATCAAGGTGGCCGCCAGCAACGACGCGCACTACACCTGTGCCGAAGACTACAAGATGCATGACGCCCTGGTCTGCATCCAATCCGGCAAGCTGCTGAGCGACCCCAACAAGCTCTACAAGCCCGGCGTCTTCTACATCACCAGCGAAGAGGAGATGCAGGAGAAGTTCGCCCACGTGCCGGAGGCGCTGACCAACACGCTGGAGATCGCCAGCAAGTGCAACCTGATCATCGAGCTGGGCAAGCCGCAGCTGCCGCAATACCCGCTGCCGCCCAACCACACCGAGGCCTCGTACCTGTCCGAGCTGACATGGAAGGGCGCCAAGCGCCGCTACGGCGAGAACCTGACCGACACGATCACCGCACGCGTGAAGTACGAGCTCGACATGATGGAGCGGATGGGCTTCCCGGGCTACTTCCTGATCGTTTGGGACTTCATCGCCTGGGCCAAGGCGCAGGGCATCGAGGTCGGCCCGGGCCGTGGCTCCGCCGCGGGCAGCATCGTGGCCTATTGCCTGGGCATCACGGACATCGATCCACTGCCATACAACCTCCTGTTCGAGCGCTTCCTCAACCCCGAGCGCGTGAGCATGCCCGATATCGACGTGGACTTCTGCATCGAGCGCCGGGGCGAGGTCATCAAGTACGTGCAAGACAAGTACGGCGCCGACAAGGTCGCGCAGATCGTCACGTTCGGCACGCTGGGCGCCAAGGCCGCCATCAAGGACACCGGCCGCGTGCTGGAGTTCCCCTTCGCCGAGACCAACCGCCTCTGCAAGCTGGTGCCGCCCGAGCTGGGCATCACGCTGGAGGACGCCTGCAAGGAAGGCACGGAGCTGGACACCGCGGGCAAGAACGACCCGCAGGTGGGCAACCTGATCTCGATGGCGCGCAAGCTCGAGGGCTACGTGCGCAACACCGGCATCCATGCCGCCGGCGTGGTGATCAGCCGCGACCCGCTCGACACCCTGGTCCCGCTGCAACGCGCGGGCAAGGACGACAGCGGCTTCGTCTCCACCCAATACGAGCAGAAGTACCTCGAGATGATGGGCCTGCTCAAGATGGACTTCTTGGGCCTGCGCAACCTCACGATGATCGCGAAGGCCCTGCGCTTCATCAAGAAGTTCCACGACATCGACGTGGATTGGGCCGCCATCCCGATGGACGACCCCAAGACCTACAAGCTGCTCGCCAGCGGCGACGCGGTGGGCATCTTCCAGCTGGAGTCCGAGGGCATGCGCAAGCTGGTGTACCAGCTCGAGCCCAGCACCTTCGAGGACCTCGCCGCGCTGCTGGCGCTCTACCGCCCGGGCCCGCTGCAGTCCGGCATGGTGGACGACTTCATCAACCGCAAGCACGGCCGCGCGAAGATCGAGTACCCGCACGACTCGCTGGAGCCGATCCTCAAGGACACCTACGGCACCTGCCTGACGGGCGACACGCTGATCACGGACGCGATCAGCGGCCGCCAGCTGCGCCTCGACCAGGTGCGCGGGCGCGACCACCTGCTGGTGCAGGGCGTGGACGAGCAGCTGCGGCCGGCGATCGCCCGCGTCTCCCACTTCTATGATCAAGGCGTGAAGCCCATCTTCGAGCTTGCCCTGGCCAACGGTCGCACCATCAAAGCCACCGGCGACCACAAGATCCTCACGCCGCAAGGCTGGACGGAGCTCCAAGACATCGCGCCGGGCGACAGCGTGGGCACGCCCTTGCAGGAGTACCGCCTGGAGAGCTTCCGCTTCCAGCCCAACACGCGCTTCGGCCATGGCGAGCTGCGCGCCTTCGACGACCTGGCGCTACCGGAGACGGAGTCCGGGGCCCTGTTGCTCGCGCCCAGCCCGGACACGATCCACCTGGAACACCTGAGCCGCGTGCGCTGGGTGGAGGTCGACAGCATCGTCCCCGCCGGCGAGGAGCGCGTCTTCGACATCACGGTCGAGAGCATCCACAACTTCGTGGCCAACGGCATCTACGTGCACAACTGCATCTACCAGGAGCAGGTCATGCAGATCGCACAGGTCTACGGCGGCTACTCGCTGGGGCAGGCCGACCTCCTGCGCCGCGCCATGGGCAAGAAGAACGCCGCGGAAATGGCCAAGCAGAAGGAAACCTTCATGGACGGCGCGGCCAAGAAGGGCCACCCGTCGGACAAGGCGGAGGCGCTCTTCGACAACCTCGCCAAGTTCGCGGAGTACGGCTTCAACAAGTCGCACTCGGCCGCGTACGCCGTCGTCACCTTCCGCACGGCCTACCTGAAGGCGCACTTCCCGCTGGAGTACATGTGCGCGCTGCTGTCTTCCGTGATGGGCACGCAAGAGAAGGTCCAGCTCTACATCCACAACACCAACGCGCTGGGCATCAAGGTGCTGCCGCCGGACGTGAACGAGTCCGACGTCGACTTCAGCGTGAGGGAGAGCTCGATCCGCATCGGCATGTGCGCCATCAAGAACGTCGGCACGAGCGCCGTCGAGGCAATCGTGGAGGCCCGCGCCAAGGTGGGCCCGTTCACGGACATCTACCAGTTCTGCGAAGAAGTGGACATGAAGTCCGTCAACAAGCGCTGCATCGAGTCGTTGATCAAGGCGGGCGCCTTCGATAGCACCGGTTCGCACCGCGCCCAGCTGCTGGCCGCGCTGGACGAGGCCGTCGAGCGCGCCGCCAAGCAACAGAAGGAAGCGCTCTCGGGCCAGATCTCCTTGTTCTCGATGTTCACAGGCGGCGACCAGGAGGCCTCCTTCAAGGCCCCGCGCCCGGTCCTGCCCACCGTCCCGCCGCTCTCGCAAGACGAGTCGCTGCAGATGGAGAAGGAGCTGTTGGGCGTCTACGTCAGCGGCCACCCCTTGCAGCAGTACGGCGACAAGCTGACCTTCTACAGCACCCACGAGTTGGCCGCGCCCGAGGAAATCCCGGACGGCACCTCCGTGTTGGTGGGCGGCCTGCTGAAAGCCACCCGCAAGGTCATGACCAAGAAGGGCTTGCCAATGATGAGCGGCATGCTGGAAGACCTGACCGGCGACGTAGAGGTGATCATCTTCCCCGAAGCGTACGAGAAGCACTGGCAGCTGCTCACGGATGACGCCAAGCTGCTGGTGCGCGGCAAGATGTCGAACAAGGATGACGAGGTCAAGATCCTGGTCTCCCAGGTGAAGCTGCTGGAGCACCTGCCGCTCCTGCACGTCACCTTGCCCGAGGACGTGGACGGCGGGCGGCTGATTGGCCTGCGCAATATGCTCAAAGACTACCCCGGCGACACGCCCCTGATCTTCCACTTCGCGCACCTGCCGGACGTGGTGCTGGCGGGCGAAGCCTTCCGGGTGGAGCCCACGGAGCAATTGATCTTCCAACTGCGCACCATGCTGGGCGTGTCCAGCGTGAAGCTCGAAAACGCGCCGGTGAACCCCGGGATGGCCATGCTGGGCTAGCAGGCGCCTGCCGGGTATATCAAAGAAATGCGCAGAGCGGCCCACAGTTCGTTGGGGGTCTTGCTGCTGCTGGCGGCGTGTCGCTCGCCGGTGGCGGAGACCGGGCGCACGCCCAAGCCGGGGCCCTCCGTGGCGATCGCGGCCACGCCCGCGGCCAGCCCGGCCTCCCACCTGGCGTCGCCGGTTCCGACGCCCACGCCTGCGCTCCTCGCCTCCCAGGCCCCCGCCGTCCCTGGCGCCACGCTGAGCGGCCACGTGAAGGCTCCCGCCCCGCTGTTGTCGGAGAATGGCCTGGGGGTGATTTCCAACCACGGGTCGGGCGTCGTCTCCAACAACGGCGGCAACATCGTCAGCGACCATGGGGGCGGCTACCGCCTGCTTACGGCCGAAACGGTCCAGGTCCCCGTGCCGCGCGCCGTGGTCAGCCTGCTCGACGCGGCCGGACACCCGCTGCTCGACGCGGCGGGCAAGGCGCTCACCACCACCACGGCCGCCGATGGGACCTATGCGTTCAATGCCCCGCTGCCGGCCCACGGCGTGCTGGTGCAGGTGGAGCTGCCTGGCGGCCACGGCCAGTTGGCCTCCGTGGTGCCGCGTGCCCAGGCCACGGCCGACCTCGACCTGATCAGCACGCTCTCGACCGGCTACGTCGTACGCCTCTACGTGCAGTCCCAGCAAGACCCACAATCGTCGTTGGACAAGCTCTCCGTGGCGGTGGAGGCCGAGACGCGCGCCCGCACCGCCAGCGCCTTCGCCGGCGGCACGGTGGCGGTGCCCGACAGCCTGACGAGCGAGCACGTGATCGCCGCGGTCCAGTCGTTGCGGCGCCAGGACAGCGCCCTGAGCGCCAAGCTCGAGGAGGTGAAGTGCCTGCTGGTGGCAGCCGGCCAGTGCGACCTGGGCGAGGGGCAACTGGGCACGGACGCGCGCATCGACCTCACGGCCGGCATGATCATCGGTCCCGACGGCCACCTTTACGTGAACAACGACTTCGACGACCGCGTCTGGCGGCTGGACGCCGACGGCCGGGTGCGCTCGCTGGCCAAGGGCGTGGGCAACGACGTGCTCGACACCAACCCCACCTTGCTGCGCAATGCACGGGCGATCGCCTTCGATCCCGGCGGCCAGGCCGTCATCCAGGATTACGGGGTGTTGACGGCCCAGGGCGCCGACGAGCGCATCTCGCTGTTGGGACTGGACGGTCGCGTCAACACGCTCTGGCACGCCAGACGCGGACCCAAGGCGGTGTTGGCGGATGCTGGCGGCCTGACGCTGCTGCTGGGCGACGGCAACTTCGTGAAGCTGGTCCCGGGCCAGGACCCCCAGCCCACCGGTGCCGTCCGGGCCGCGGACGCCGCCATCGTTGGGCGGACCTCCGCCTTCGGCCGGGACGCGGGCGGCACGCTCTGGCTGTCCACCATCGACCCCAAGGGCCAGGGTTCGATCTACCGTTACGACGCGGCCAGCCAGGGCCTGACGGCCGTGGCCGCCACGGAGGACGAGACGGCGCACGGGGCGGCCGGCCTCAAGCTGTTGGTGCTGGACCCGGCCGGCAACATCTTCCAGCAGACCCACGGAGACGCCCTGGCCGTGCGCACGCCGGACGGCAAGGTCACGCAGCTGATGGCGAAGGCCCCCGAGGGCTTCGCGCTCTCGCAGCGCCGGGGCGCGGCCCTTGGCCCGAACGGCGAGGCCTACGTCGCGCGCGCCTTCGCCGTGCTGAAGATCCAGGGCGGCACCGCCAGCACGGTGATCGGGGGCGACGGCACGATCGGCTTGGGCGGTTCGCAGCTGCAATTCCAGCCGGGCTTCATCGCGCGGGGCGCGGACGGCGCGCTCCTCGCGAGCGATCTGGGTGGCGGGGCGCTGTTCCGCTTGCCGGCCGACGGCCCGGTCACGCTGGTGCAACCGAAGGGCGCGGGCACGCCCGAAAACCCTTACTTGACCACCCTCAAGGGCATGTACGTTACCGCGCAAGGCACCACCTTCCTGTTGGACTTTGCCCTCCGCCGCCTGGACGCCGATGGCACGCAGACGACCCTCTTCAAGACGCCGACCAACGAGTTCGTGATGGGCCTGGCCCCGGCAGCGGACGGCGGCAGCTACGTGCTGGTGCGCGATTTCGGCTTCACCTCCTGGTACTTCGTCAAGGTCGGCGGCGACGGCAAGGCCACGGTCGTTTGGGGCCCGGCCCAGTTGCCCGAAGGTCAGGCCTCCCCGAGCGGCTTCGCGGTCTGCCCGGACCCGGCCGGGGGCCTGTTCATGGCCGGCGGCGGCGCGCTGCGCCACTGGAAGGAAGGCGGCGAACCCACGTCGCTGGTGCGCGACGCGGCGATGGGCAACATCGTGGGGGTGATCCAAGATGCCAAGGGCCGGTTCCTCATCTCGCAGCTCCAGGGCGCCAGCCGCGTGTTGAGGTACGACCCCGTCACCGGCACCACCACCGTGATCGCGGGCGTGGACGGCAAGTACTTCCCCGCCACGTCCGGCACGGATGACTCGCTGCAAATCATCAACGGCCCCGTGGCCTTCGACGCGGCCGGTGACATGCTGGTAGCCGACCCGTTCAACCGCCAGATCAAGCGCGTGCCAGCTTCCGGGCTGTGAGTGGGTAAGTAGAATTCATGAGACATGGCGCCTGGCTGGTTGGGGCTGCGCTGGCGCTGACGGCGTGCCAGCCCCTGGAAGGCCTGCTGAAGCTGAAGCCCGATTTCCCACATGCCGCGGCCTCCGCGGTCGTAGAGGTGGCTGCTTCGCCCGCGGCGGATGCCAACCCGACCGCCGTCCCGACGGAGACGCCCGGTGCCCAAGCCACGGCCGCGCCGGCCTCGGCCACGCCGGCCGGCAGCCCGACGCCAACGCCCACCCCGTTCCTCGACTTCTTGCCGGTGCCGCAGGCCTCGACGGCGACCGCGGTGGCCACGCCCACCCCCAAGCCCACGGCGAAGCCAACCGCCGCGCCCACGCCGTCCCAGCCGCAGACCTGCACGCGTACGCGCCAGGTGATCTCGACCGGCGGCCCGCAGCATGGGCGCTTCAACGGCGCGATCCTGCCGCGCGAGTGGGCCAGCGTGTACGCCAACGAGGACGAGATCCTGGTGGGCATCGACAACATCTACCAGACGGACTGGGCTTGCTTCCAGGCCTTCTACCCGGACGCCTCGGCCGCTTACAAGCGGCTGCGCGGCCGGTCCTAGATCACCGTCAGGTTGCCGGCCTGGCGGGCGGTCTCGAGGGCGTCCACGGCGTCATCGGTCAACTCGTCCGCCGTTTGATCCGGGGCTTGCCAAATCGCCACGCCGACGGACAGCGTCAGGGCGCGGGCGGCGCCATCGTGGCCGGCGAAAGACGCGCTCGCCACCTTCTCGCGGATGCGCTCTGCCAGGGTCCAGGCGCCGTCCGGCCCGGTCTCCGGCAGGATCATCGCGAGGCGCGCGTCGTCGAAGCGCGCGGGGAAGTCGATGCCGCCTCGCAGCTGCAGGCGCAGGATCTGCGAGACCATGCGCATGGCCGTGTCGACGTCGTCACCCAGCGCCGCCAGGTCGTCCACGCCGAGCATCAGCAGCGCGCAAGGCCGGTCGTAGCGCTTGGAGCGCACCAGCTCCTCCTCCAGGCGAACGCCCAGCAGGCCGCGCGCATACAGCCCGGTGCGCGGATCCACCGTCACGCGTTGGTACATCCGGGCGTTCTCGATCACCAGGCCGGCCACGCTGCCCACGGCGCGCAGCAGCTTCATCTCCTGGCGCAGCCCGTCGAGCACGCGGTTGCTGGAGTCGATGTAGAGGATGCCGACCACGCCATCCCGGCCCATCAGGGGCACGGCCACCACGCCCTGCAGTTGGAGATTGACGACGGACTGTCGGGCAGAGAACGTGGCGTCCTCCGCGGCATTGAAGACGCAGACCTCCTGGCCGCTCTCGAGCACCTGCTGGCACACGGAATGGGAGATGCGGCGGAAGTTGACGGGCGGCAGCAAGGTCTCGCGGTCGCGGCCGGCGCCGTAGGTCAGCTCGCTGCCTTCGACCAGCAGCACGAAGGCGCGCTCCGCCTTGGTGATGGCCAGCGACATCTGCGTGACGTGGTCCAACAAGGTAGACAGCTCCATCACGCCGTAGACCGTGCGGAAGATGCCCAGCAACGTCTCCAAGTGCTCCTGCCGCCGGCTCACGGCCTCGATCTTCGTGAGGCTGGCGCAGGCCTGGCCGATGATGACGGCGTACTGGCGGGCCATGGCCAGGCTGCCCTGGCCGAACGGCGCCTCGCCCGGGGCGCGGTCCACGTATAGGCCACCCTGGCCGGAGGCGGTATCGCCCAACGGCAAGCACAACACGCTGCCGATCTCCACGCCGTAGACCTGGCATTCGTCGCCCAGCGACTCGTCCTGGGAGGCGTCCGGTATCAGCAGCTCGTCTTGCCAGGCCAGCATCCGCTGCACGGTCATGCCGGCCAGGCCGCGCACTTCGTAGCTGGTCGTTTCCGCCGAATTACAGGAGTGGAGCCGGTCGAACGGCGTGCCATCGGCCTGCTTGAAGGTCAGGTAGGCGCGGTTGGCGAAGCCGGACTCCACCAGACCCCCCAGGGCGGCCGTCGCGACCTCCGGCAGCGTGGTGGCCGCGAAGACCGCCCGGGTGAATTCCGTAAGGTGGGCGAGGCGCCGGGCTTCCTGGACGGACATCTTAGGTCGCGATGCCGACGATCGTGCGGTTCTTGCCCTGCTGGCGGGCGCTGGCGATCGCGCGCTCCGCGGCGTCGATCAGGCCATGCATGCTGGTGGCGGCCGCGGGGAAGGCCGCGATGCTGATGGAGACCGTCTGGGCGGCATCCGTGCCGGCCACCTTCTCGCGGATGCGCTCGGCCACCACCAGGGCGCCCTCCGCGTCCGTTTCCGGCAGGATCATGGCCACGCGGTCGTCGCTGTACAGCGACGGGAAGTCGATGCCGGCGCGCAGTTGCAGCCGCACGATCTGCGCCACACGCTTGAGCCCCTCGGGCTGCTCGGCGCCGTCGCGGGCGTCCAGGTCCACCATCACCAGCGAGAACGGGCGCTTGTAGCGACGGGCGCGGCTGACCTCCTCTTCGAGGCGGATCATCAGCAGCGAGCGCGAGAACAGGCCCGTGGCGCCGTCCACGGTGGCGCGGTGGTACAGCCGGGTGTTGTCGATCATGAGCGACGCCACGGAGGCGATCGCCGTCAACACGGTCATCTCCTTGCGCAGGGCCGCCAGGGCCTTGGTCTTGGAGTCGATGTACAGCACACCCGTCAGCCCCTGCCGCCCGAAGAGCGGCACGGCCACGATGCCTTGCAGTTGCAAGTTGACGACGGAGCGCCGCAGCCCGAACTCGTGGTCGGAGGCAGCGTCGAAGACGCAGACCTGCTCCTGGCTCTCGATCACCTTTTGGCACACGGAGTGCGAGAGCTGCTTGAAGGTCTGGGACGTCAGGGCCTGCTCGCGGTCGCGGCCCACGCCGAACTGCAGCTGGTCGCCCTCCAAGAGCAGGATGAAGGCCCGCTCCGCGCCGGTGATCTCGAGCGTGGCATGCGCCACGTGATCCAACATGGCGTCCAGATCCTTGGCGCTAGCCACGTCGCGGGCGAGGCCGAAGAGCGAGGCGAGGTGCTCCTCGCGCTTGGCGCGGCCCTGCTCGCGCAGCGACATCCCCAGCGCGCGGGCCAGCAGGTCACCCAGGTAGCTCGCCAGCTCGAAGTCTTGCTGGCTGAAGCGCGCATCCTCGGGGCCGCGGTCCAGGTACAGGCCGCCCGTGATCTCGCCGTCCAGCTTGAGCGGCAGGCAGATCACGCCGTCCACGGGCACGCCGTACGTCTCGACGTCGGCCCAGAGTTGCTCGTCGGAGCTGACGTCGGGCACGAACAGGGGCTCTTGCCAGGCCACCACGCGCGCCAGGGCCGCCCGGGCGATGCCGCGGGCCTCGATCTTCTCCGTATTGCCGGGCACGGCGCTGGCGAAGCGCTCCAACGGGGCGCCGTTCGCGTCCTTGATGCCCAGGAAGACCTGGCGTGCCAGGCCCAGCTGGATCGGCGCGTCTACGGCGCGCTCGACGATCGCCGTGACGTCGTCCAGCGCCAGCACGTCGCGCGAGAACGCGCACAGCGAGCCCAGCAAGCTGGACTGCTCGGTCTGGATCGGTTTGGCCTGACCGATGGTGGCTTCCAGCTCCTGGAGCAGGCCCATCGCATCCTTGATCAGCTGTGCGGAGTCCTTCGCGGTAGTCATAACGTGCCTCCGGGGGGTACGGCGTCCGTCCGTATTATTCCCCGCTTGGCCGCCTGCCTTCCGAAAGCGCCTTCACGTGCTTCAAGACGCGCGTATGGATCCGGTGCAAGATCGCGTCGGACCAGACCTCCCAGTAGGCCACGGGCCAGATCCGGTGCCGGTACCAGGTGGTGCCCTCCAGCCGCGTGCGGCCGCCCGGCAGCGCCGTCAGCAAGAACTGGCCGCGCTCCGAGACCAGGAAGTGGTCGATGTGCGGCGCGGCGATCGCCCCCCACGGGCTCAGCTCCTTCATCGCCGGCGGCTGCGCCGTCACGGCGAAGGCCAGGCGGTTGGGCGGATCCCAGGTCGTGATCGGCTCGACGAACGGGCCGGTGGTGAAGACGCAATGGCGGATCGCGCCGACGCCGCGGCCCTGGATCGTGGCGCGCAGCGGGCAGGCGATGCCGGCCTGGTTGAAGACCCAGTCATCGGAAGCGGGCAGCTCGCTGAACGTGACGACGTTCTCCCAGACCTTGGCGGGTGGGGCATCTACCTCGATGGTGGTCTGGACCGCGATCAGCGGCGCCTGGCCGCCGTTCACGGCCTCCGCGCCCATCAGGCCGGGCAGGCAGACCAGCAGCGCGACCAGGGTCTGGGCGGCGGCGCGGCCGTTGCCCGGCTTGGCCTGGATCAGGTAGCCCACCGTCCCCCCCAGCGCCGCCAGGGCGCCGCCGATCGGGGCCGCCATGATCAGGCAGACCACGCCTTCCACGGCGCAGGCCAGCAGGCCGAGGCCCAGGAAGGAAACGGACAGCACGGACACCGTCAGGCACTCGATGTAGGCGCGGGGCTGGTGGTAGCCGTAGAGCAGCACGGAGATCAGCCCCAGCGTGAAGGGCACGCCCACGAACAGCCCCCAACCATACTCGCCCAGGCCGTAGACGGCCAACAGCGTCAGCCCGACGCCGGCCAGCGTGGTGGTGGCGAGGGCCAGGGCCGCCGCGCCAACCGCGCTGCGCGGCACGATCGCGTCCAACAGGCCCTTGCGATCGGTCCCATCGGGCAGGCGGGGCGGGGCGATCGCCAGCACCACGAAGAACAGCAAGTTGATCAGCGGCAGGAAGAACACGGCGACCAGGCCCTGGGGCAGGCCGGCGTCGCGCAGGCGGCGCAGCGTCATCGCGATGCCCACGAAGATGAAGGGCAGGGCCACCGCCACGAGCGTGCCGTAGAACGGCAGCTGCGCCGGCGTCACCGCCAGGATCGGGCCCTTCGACGACTCCATCAGGTAGCTGAAGGGGCTCCACGGGTGGCCGTAGGCGGCCGCCACGGCGCGGTCGATGTTGTACTTGATCGCGAACAGCAGGCAGCCCCAGATCGCGTAGGACCGCCGGTCCAACGTCCCATCCCAGTGCCAGAGATCCGAGAGCCGCATCGTAACTGCCTCCATACCGAACGAGCGTTATCCTACCACAGGCGCGGTTTCGCTCCCGGCCGGGTATCATACGCGCAAGGAAGCGGTAGACGCAGGAGGAACACACGGCATGGTCGAAATCGCGTTCGCGGGCCCCATGGGCGCCGGCAAAACCACGGTGGCCGACCTCTTGGTGGCGCAAGAGCGCTACACGCGCCTGAGCTTCGCGGAGCCGCTGCGCTACCTCACCACCACCTTGATCGGCCGCAAGATCGACAAGAAGCTCGACCGCGGCACGCTGCAGCGCGTCGGCGGCGCGGCCCGCTCCAAAGACTGGCACGGCATCGACACCCCGCTCGAGACCTCGCGCCAGGAGCGCGTGCAGCGCCTCGCCACCCACATCTTCCCGGACGCCCAGCAGGCGCAGATCGACGCGCTCTACCAGGCGCTCTACGGCGAGGGCTACAGCTACGGCTGGGGCGACGAAGGCTACTGGATCCGCCGCTGGCGGCGCGACTACCTGCGGGCCCCCAAGCCCGTGACGGTGGACGACTGCCGCTTCCCGATCGAGGGCGTGACGCTGCAGCGCATGGGCTTCTTCATGGTGCGCCTGGACGTGCCGCTGGAGGAGCGCAAGCGCCGCATCATCTCGCGCGACGGCGCCTGGGACGACGCATGGAGCCAGGACGCCACCGAGGCCCTGGTGGACGGCATCCCGTTCGACCTGGCCGTCGACGGCACCGCCGCGCCCGAGGAAATCGCCCGGCAGGTGCTGGCCGCCGCCCGCGAGTGGAAGGCCGCGCGCCGCAAGAAGCGCGAACCGGTCTTCGCGGTTAACTGATCAGTAAGAGCCTCGCCGCAGCTGGGAGCCCGGGTAGTAGTGGGCCAGGATCGTGGTGTAAGGGTAGCCCTTCTCGCCCAGGCTCTTGGCGCCCCATTGGCTGAGCCCCAGGCCATGGCCCCAGCCACGCCCGGCGAAGGCGAACTCGGCCGGCAGGCTGGCCGCACCGGGCGAAGGCACGGCCAGGGGCTGCGACCCGCGTGCCGACACGTTGAAGAGCGTGCTGGCGAGGCCAGCCGCGATGCGGAAGTTCTCGCCGGAGACCACGCGCGAGCCGTTCTGGCCCACCACCTGCACTGTCTTCACGCGGCCGGAGTACGAGCGCTGGAGCGGCGTGACGGTGACGAGCGGGCCCACGTTCACGCCCTGGCGCGACAGCGAGGCGGCCAGCGAACTGGCGGAGACGTTCTTGTACCAGGTGTAGTGCGGCGAGTTCTGGTCGTAGTCGGGCACGGCGCGGATGAAGGACTCCTTGCGCACCCACACGTCTTCGCTGTTCTCCGTGTAGCCGCCCGCGCTGGAGCAGAAGTAGGCGGCGATCACCTTGCCGCCGGAGACCAGCACCTCGCCGCGCGTGCCGTCCACGGCGCCGTTGGTGGAGGTGTTCTCCACGCTCGCGCCGGTGTAAACCTGGCAGTCATCGGAGTCGCAGACGTCGAAGCCGCGCGAGCGGTGCTTGCCCAGGTTGGCGATGGCGTAAGAGCGCGCGGCCACGGCCTGGCTCTTGAGCGCGGCCATTGGCCAGCTGCGCGGGATCTCCGAGGGCACCACGCCGTAGAGGTATTGCTCGAGGGGCACGCGGTTCACCACGTTCAGCCCGCTGCCGGTGGGCTTGAGCTCCAGCACGCCGCGGTACCAGTGCCGCCGCGCGAACACCAGCGGGATGCCCGCCCCGGAGACGGGCGAGAGCCAGAGCGAGCCGGAGAACAGGCCCTGCTTGCCGTTGGGGCCCTGGATCTGCACGCCGAAGCCGCTGCCGGTGGCCGTCCAGCTCTCGCGCGGGCCGATGCGCATCACGGCGCGCCCGCGCTCGTCGAGCAGGTCGGCGGCCACGGAGCTGCTGATCAGGATGTTGGAGCCGCCCTCCACCACGCCCACGCGTACGAAGGTGACGGCCCAGGCCGGGGCGGGGGCGTTCAACAGGGAAGCCAGCATCACGCCGGCGAGCACGAGCTTCTTCATGCCGGCTTCAACGCCTGCACGATGGCTTGGGCGCCCAGCGTGCCGTGCAAAAGCGCGTCGATGCGGTCGGCCTCGGCCTGCGGGATCGCGGTGCCAGCGGGCAACAACGCTTCCAGGGCCTGGATCACGGTGGTCACCGCGTCGCTGTCGCCGAGGCGGTCCTGCCAGCCCTCGTCGTTCAGCACCTTGCCCAGATAAGCGTCTACGTCGACCATCCTGTCCCTAGTGTACCCCTTGCCCGTCAGTCGCGGGAGCCCACGGCGCCTACGCGGGACGGGGGCCAGAAGCGGAAGACGGTGTGGCCGATGATGTCGTCCAGGGGCATGGCCCCCAGCATGTGGCTGTCTCGGCTGTTGTTGCGGTTGTCGCCCATCAGGAAGACCTTCCCATCGGGGATCAGGCCGCCAGGGAGGCCGAGCGCCAGCCAGTTAGGCTCGTCGTAGAGCGGGGCTTCGAGCACGTAGGGCTCTACCAGCGGCTTGCCGTCGATCCAGACCTTGCCGGCGTGGATCGAGATCCGCTCGCCAGGCAGGCCGATCACGCGCTTGATCAGCGGGATGGCGTCGCCGGAGGGGCTCTTGATCACCACGATGTCGCCGCGCGTGGGCGCGTGGAGGCGGTAGGCCACCTTCTCGATCACGAGGCGATCGCCCACCTCCAGGGTGGGCAACATCGACTCCGACGGGATGTAGCGGGCCTCCGCGACGCTGGTGCGGATGAAGAGGCTGAGGAAGAGCGCGATGCCGAGGATCTCGGCGGCCTCGCGGAAAGGGGATTTGGGCTTGCGCGCCACGGGCAGGAACCTCCGGGCGAGGATCATAGCAGCGCGGCGCCTGACGCGAAACCGCGTCGATCACAAGTTAGTAAGCGGGGTGGGGCACATTCCCAATCCGGTTCACCGGCCAGAACCGGAAGACCGTGTCGCCGATGATGTTCTCGATCGGCAACGCGCCCCACACATGGCTGTCTTGGCTGTTGTTCCGGTTATCCCCCATCACGAACACCTTGCCCGGCGGGATCACGCCCCCCGGGATCCCCAGGTCTTCCCAATCGGGCGGCCGGTACATCGGCTGTTCCATGATGTACGGCTCCGTCAGGGGCTTCCCGTTGATGAAGACCTTGCCGTCGTGGATATCGATGTGTTCGCCCGGCAACCCGATCACGCGCTTGATGAAGGCGTTCCCCTTGGGGTCCGCCCGCTCCGGCGGGTTGAAGACCACGATGTCGCCCCGCTGCGGCAGGTGCAGGCGGTAGCTGATTTTCTCTACGATGAGGCGATCGCCAATCTCGAGTGACGGCAGCATCGACTCCGAGGGGATGTAGCGGGCCTCGGCGATCGTGCCGCGCACGAAGAAGGCCAACGCCAACGCCACCGCGAACGTCTCGAGGTATTCCCGGGTCTTCGACTTCGGGCGGTTCCACCAGGCCTTCAGGCGGCCGAGCGGGGCGGTGGGGGTCTCGTCTACCAAGGTGAAAACTCCAAGTTGCTTGTCACAAGCGATTTCCAACCCGATCCTAGGGGAAGTGAGGCCCCCCGGTCAAGTTCGAGAAGAGCAGCCGCTCCGACGAATAAGCCAGCAAGGCGACCCCGCTGCCCACGATCAGCCCTAGCACGCGGCGCCCGGAGAAGCGCCGGCGCTCGGCCTGCACCAGCCAGGCGATGGCGGCCGCCAGCATGAGCGTGAGCCAGCTGACCGTCCAAAGTTCGCCCCAGGTCGCGTGGCCCGCCTGGACCAGCGCCGCCACCTCGAAGAGCCAGCCGAAGAAGAAGCAGGGCGTGGCGCCGCGGGCCAACAAGGCCACCATGTCGCGCAAATCATTGGGGTGCACCAGCTTCCCGGTGCGGCGGCCTTGCATGTAGAACAAGACCAACGCCGTCCCCAGCCCCAGCGTCAGCGCGGCCACGCCGGTCGTGACGGCCAGGTCGCGCAGCAGCCACCAGTAGGCCACGGCCAGGTTCGGCGCCTTGAAGGTGGTCGCGCCCGGGTGCCAGACGTAGTGGAGCCCGGCCACGAGGGTGCCGATGCCGCTCACGAGCACGCCCAGCACGGACATCTGGAACATGAACTCCAAGATCAAGAACATCGTCAGCAGCACGAACAGGAAGAAATCCGTGAACGGCAATGTGCCCGGCGGGACGCCGCTCAGGGCGTAGGCGATCACCGTGGCGCCGAAGGCCACGACCAGGCCCAAGCGGGCCATGCCCACCATCCCCGGACGCTGGACGGAAATCCAGGCGCCGTAGAGGCCCAGGGCGCCGAAACAGGCCAGGAAGCGCAGGTCCGCGAGGAAGCTGCCCAGCTGACCTGCCACCGCGCCGGTGTTCATGGGCGCGCCGCGTCCTGCCGCCAGCCCGTGAGCGCATAGGCGCCCACGGCCTCCGTGCGGCCCTTGATGGCCACGCGGCCCAGCGGCTTGACCTCCACGAGGTCGGCGACAAGTTCGTAGGTGGACTGGCTCATGATGATGTCCGTGTGGAACTCCTTGTTCAGGCCCTCGAGCCGCGAAGCGGTGTTGACCGCGTCGCCGATCACGGTGCGATCCCGCCGGACCGGGGAGCCGATCAGCCCGACGATGACCTGACCAGAGCTAATGCCGATGCGGGTCTTGAGGGGCAGCTTGCCCTCCGCCAGCCATTTCTGCTGGAGGATGGCCAGCTCCGCCTGCATGGCGAGGGCGGCCTGGGCGGCGCCGGCCGCGGAACGGGCGGTGTCTCCCTCCCAGACGACCATCATGGCATCCCCGATGTATTTGTCCAGCGTGCCGCCGAAGTGCTGGACCACGCCGGTCATGACCGTGAAGTACTCGTTGAGGAGCTTCACGACCTCGCGCGGGGGCAGGCGTTCCGACAGGCGGGTGAAGCCTTCGATATCCGCGAACAGGACCGTGACATCCAGAAACTCCCCGTCCGGCATGGACGGGGAGGCTGGCGGGTCAAGTGGTTTTTGAGCCTTGCGCCGGAAGATGGGACTAGAACCCTGCGCCGACGCTGGCCGCCACGGCCACGCCCTTGATGTTGGCAGTGGGGTTATCGACGCCCACGCCCACGTTCGCCTGGAAGAAGCGCGTCTGGAGGCCCAGGCCGGCCGTGTAGAGCGGCGAGAGGCCCAGCTGCTGGGTGCCGAGGCGCAACGCGATGGCGTCGAAGAAGGTCTTCTCCACGCCCAGGTGGACGGAGGCCGGCACGCCGTTACCGAACGGGGCTTCCAGGCCAGCGTTGAGCAGCAGGCCCTTGGCGAGCCAGGCCGGACCGCCCAGCTTGGGCTGGTAGGCCACGCCGGCGCGGGTGATGAACGGCTCGGCCTGGTAGAAGTTCACGCGCTGGTCGGCGCCCGCCTTGACCAGGCGGATGCCCTCCGTGCTGGTCGGCGAGACCTCGTAGCGGTACGAGGACTGGGTGGCGCCCCACACGAGGATCGGGTTGATCAGCGCCAGGCCGACGGACCACTGGTCGTCGATCTTCATCGCCGCGCCCACGTCGATGCCGCCGCCCAGGCTGTCCGGCGTCAGGCTGGTGAAGTTCAGCTGGCTCTTCGTCAGGCCGGTGCCGAAGAAGGCGCCGGCCTTGGAGGCCAGATCCGCCGTGGTGGCGATGTTCTGTTCCTTCTGGAAGTTGCCGATGGCGCCCGACAGCTCCGTGACTTCCTTGTCGATGTCCAGGCTGATGTTGGCGCCCGCGCCCAGCATGTTCACCTTCTCGGAGCCGGTGCCGCCGTACAGGGGCAGGCTGGTCTGGGCGGCGAACAGCGAGCCCGCGTTACCGAAGACCTTGCCCGTCACGCCGACGGTGATCTCGCTGTTGGGCAGCGCCGGGATCTTGATAGGGATGGGCTGGGCGTACGTCAGGGCTGCCGTGGCGTTGGCGCCGACGGTCTCCGAGAACGCCAGCGTCTTCTTGGTGTAGCCGGTGCCGCCGGCCTTGATGAAGGAGCTCATGTTCTTCTTGAGCGTCGCGTCCAGCGCGGCCACGTCGGTGTTGAGCTGCGCCTGGCTCTCGGCCGTGAAGCTGCCGCCCTGGGTGTCCTGGCTCAGCTTGCTGACCGCGCTGCTCAGCTCCGTGAAGCCGCCCGCGAAGAACAGGCCGTTGAGGTTGTCCGCGAAATCGTTGCTCAGCTTGAGGCTGGCGTTGCCCAGGCCGTGGCCGTACACGCGGAAGGCCAGGGCGCCGGGGCCGACGCGGCCCAACGACAGGCCGACCAGCTCCGCGATGCCCTCGGCTTGGAGGTTTAGGCCGGCGTTGCTGCCCAGGTTCTTGAAGATGGCGCTGAGATCGCCGCTGGTGGACGAGGCGCCCGTGCTGGGCTGTCCGAGCTTGCTGAACGTGGAGGCCAGGTTCTGCACGTCCGCGGGCGACAGGATGTTGTTGCTCATCGACACGCCCAGCGACGGCAGGTACACGCCCACGTTGCGGCTCATGCCGACGGAGGCGGGGTTCCAGTAAGCCAGGGAAGCGTTGCCGGAGTACCCGACGGAGGAGCCGCCCATGCCGAGGGTGCGGGCGTCGTAGGCGGTCACGGCGAACGCGGCGCCGGCCGGCAGCGTGGCGATGGCCAACGTCGCGGCCAGGGGAATGGTCAACAGGCGCGTCATGAGAGTGTTCGGTTCCTTCCTGAAGGGTCGATTGCCCGGGTGGTTGCTTTCAAGGAACGGCCGCGGGGCCCACCGGGGCGGCCGCGGCCGAGGAGAGGTCTGGTTACTGGGCCGCTGCGTTGGCGTCGGCGGAAGCACCGGCGCCGGTGTCCAGGGATTCGCCGGTTGGCTTGTCCTGGCTGAAGTTCACGGGCTCCGCCTTGCCGTCGGGGCCGGTGGACGTGCCGGTGGCCTCGATCTTGCCGCTGCCGTTGATGGCGAGCTTGGCGTCCAGGGCGTAGTCGGTCTTGCCGTTGTTGTTCTGCTCGAAGCGGAACTTGCCGAGCTCGGCGTTCTTCTCCGGCAGCGGGTCGGTGGTGGAGAAGCTCAGCTGCTTGATGTCCAGCGACAGTGCGCTGTACTTCACGGAGCCGGTCATCTCGCAGGACACGGAACCGAGCGTGGCGCCGGGCGTGTACTTGAAGGTGCCCTTGGCCGACAGGGTGTAGCCCTGGGTGACGCCGCTGAAATCCGTGATGGTGGAGACGTAGGTGTCGCCTTGCTTGGACGTGGAGTAGGCCACGTGCATCTTGACCTTGGTGGCGTCGTTGGCGACGTCCTTGGACTCGTCCGCGGCAATATGGAACATGGGGGCGTTCGTGAAGTTGCCCGCACCGGCCGCCACGATGTTGGCCGGGCCACCGCCGGGGAGCTGGCCGCCGGAGATGTTGCCGCCGCCCTGGGCCACGAGGCCCTTCGAGCTGCTGGAGAGGGCCTTGATCAGTTCTACCGCGCCCAGGCTGGTGGCGATCGCCGCCGCAGGCAGCGTCGTGTTCTTGAGCGCGCTGGCGCCCTGCTTGGCGACGGTCAAGGTCTTGTTGATGGAAGTAAAGACGTCCTGGCTGCAGCCGGCCGACGCGATCGCGCTGGCAAGCACCGCGGCGGTGACGGAATAACGTGCAATCTTCATAGGGTGAATCTCCTCCGTGAGCCTCTTGGTGTTGCCGTCCATAAGCAGAGGCTTTGGGCCGGCTGGCCGATCTATCGTCATATATTCCCGCGCAACTTAGGGCGTAACAAAACAGGGTCGTCGGAACCGCAACCGAGGGTAGGGCCCGCGTTGCCGAATCCACCGCTTTCATGGACAATGGGGCCGCCCCGCAGGCGCCCCCCGTGTGCGCAAAATCACAGCCCGACAATGTGTAAGGAACGACCGATGCGCGACAAGATCGAACAGGTGCTCTTCTCGGAAGCCCAGATAGCGGACCGGATCCGCGAGATGGGCGCCCAGATCGAGGCCGACTATAAGGATAAGGGCGGCCTGCTGCTGATCGGCGTCTTGCGTGGCGTGGCCGTGTTCTTCGGCGACATGATGCGGGCGATCGACCTGCCGCTGGACATCGACTTCATGTCGATCTCCAGCTACGGATCCAGCACGCGTTCGTCGGGCGTGGTGCGGATCCTCAAGGATCTCGACGAGAACATCACGGGCCGCCACGTGGTGATCTTGGAAGACATCATCGACACCGGGCTGACGCTGAGTTATCTCGTGAGACTACTGCAAGAGCGCCGGCCGGCCTCGCTCGAAATCTGCACGCTGTTGGACAAGCCGTCGCGCCGGTTGATCGAGGTGCCGGTGAAGTACACCGGCTTCACGATCCCCGATCAATTCGTGGTGGGCTACGGCCTGGACTACGACCAGAAATTCCGCAACTTGCCCTTTGTTGGGGTGCTGAAGCCCGAGGTCTACGCTGGGAAGTAGGGCGAGTTGCGCCCCTCACGTGCCATGCTATAATGTGGACCGCATTCCGCCATGGTGGCAGAAGTTTCCGTAAGACGAGATTCGCCCGATGATTTGTTAAGTCCCAGGTTCGCCTGGAAATACTGACGGGTCGACGCGCACACCCCCTAGGGGGTGGCAGCGAATCAAGACGCACGGCGGAGTGGGTGAAAACCCGCTCCGTTTCAATTTTTTTAATAAAGGGGGTGATCTGGGTGGCAATCAAAGACGACGTCTTCGCAGTGGCGGAGCCGGTCGTACAGCAGCTGGGCTACGAGCTCGTTGAAGTCGAGTACGTCAAAGAAGGCCCGCGCTGGTTTGTCCGCGTCTACCTGTTCAAGGCTGACGGCGTGGGCCTGGACGATTGCCGCGCGGTGAACGACGCCCTGGGTCCGGTGCTTGAAGCCGCGGACCCGGTCAAGTCGCCCTACATCCTCGAGATCTCCTCGCCCGGCGCCGAGCGCGTGCTCAAGACGGAACGCGAGTACAAGATCTTCCAGGACCGGCTCGTCAAGCTCTCGCTCCGCGAGCCGCTCGACGGCGAGCACGCGGTCTATGGCCGCCTGGGTCCCATTTCGGAGCACAACATCCAAGTCACCACCACGGGGGGGGAGACGCTCGCGGTCGGCCGCGACAACGTCAAGCAGATCCGCCTGGCGCTAGATTCTAGCGTCCCGGCCGCGAAGTAGCGGGGGTTCCAACCTTGAGTTCCACCATCAGAGATGCCTTCCACCAGCTGGCCCGCGAGCGCAACATCACCGTTGCGGCGTTGAAGGATGCCTTGGAAGCCGCCGTGCTCGCGGCCTATAAGAAGGATCCCCACGTCACGCAGAACGCGGAAGTGGATTACGACATCGAGAACGGCTCCTGGAAGGTCTGGGCCCACAAGGTGATCGTCGAGGAAGTGACCGATCCCCAGGAGGAAATCTCGCTGGAGGAGGCCAAGACCTTCCGCGAGGACTCCCAGGTCGACGAAACGATCGCCTTCGACGTCACGCCCAAGGACTTCGGCCGCCTGGCCGCGCAGATGGCCAAGCAGGTCATCACGCAGCGCCTGCGCGAGAGCGAGCGGAAGATCCTGTACGACGAGTTCAAGGACAAGGAAGGCGCCACCGTCATCGGCACCGTCCAGCGCGTCGAGGGCCGCAACATCATCATCAACATGGGCAAGCTGGAAGCGCTCCTGCCCGGCAGCGAACAGCTGTACGGCGAGCGCCCGCGCGTCGGCGAGCGTATCAAGGTCTTCATCGCCGAGGTGCGCGACACCCCGCGCGGCGTGCAGGTGATCGCCAGCCGCGCCCACGAAGGCCTCGTCCGCGAGCTCTTCGAGCTGGAAGTGCCGGAAGTCTTGGACGGATCGGTCATCATCGAGGGCATCGCCCGCGAGGCCGGCCACCGCACCAAGATCGCCGTGCGTTCCCGTGACAGCGCGATCGACCCGATCGGTGCCTGCGTGGGCGCCCGGGGCGGCCGCATCCAGGCCATCAGCCAGGAGCTGCGCAACGAGAAGATCGAAATCATCCGCTACAGCCCCGTGCTGGAGACCTTCATCGCCAACTCGCTGTCGCCGGCCAAGGTCAACTCCGTCACCATCTACGAGGAGCATCGCGCCGCGTTGGTGATCGTGCCGGACAACATGCTCAGCCTGGCCATCGGCCGCGAAGGGCAGAACGTGCGCCTGGCCGCGAAGCTGACCGGCTACCGGATCGACATCAAGAGCGAAAGCCAGATGGTCGAGCTGGATCGTCAGCGCGACGAAGAAGAGGAATACTACGCCGCCCAAGCCGCGCTCCACGCGGAAGGTGGCGAGGGCCCGTCACAGGCCGAAGGTGAAGGTGAGGCCGCCGCTGGCGAAATCACCGAGGTCACCGAAGTCACCGAGGAGGGTGACGGGAACGATGCCCCTGACGGCGGCACCGAGGAGGTCCACGCCAACCAAGCATGACGAAATCCGAAGGCACGCGGGTGCAAGAGCGACAATGCGTAGCATGCCGCGCTCTGAGCGACCGAACAGGCCTGGTCCGGTTGGTCCGACTCCCCACCGGGGAGGTGGTCCTGGACCTCGACAGCAAGCTCCACGGACGTGGCGCTTACGCCTGCAGGAAGCGCACCTGCCTCGACCAAGCCGCCCGCAAGGGAGGTTTCGCCCGATCCCTGCGGAAGCAGCTGGACGCGGCGCTTGTGGCCGAGGTCCTCGCCATGACGTCAACCACGGAGCCGTCCGTACCACCAATCAAGGGCACCAATTAAAAAGTTCAGAACTAGGGGAGGCAACAGCCCATGGGTAAAGTACAAGTTTGCAAGATGGCGAAGGACCTCAACGTCCCCACCAAGAACTTGCTGGAAGCATTCAACGAGCTGGGCGTAGACGTGAAGAACCACCTTGCTTGGGTGGAGGACGTCGACGCGGAGGCCGTCAAGAAGAAGCTGTTGGAGCCCCCCGCGCCCGAGCCCGCCGCCGCCCCCAAGGTGGAGGCCAAGGCCGCGCCGCCGGCGAACATCATGAGCCGGCCGCAGCTGCCCCTGGGCGCTCCGCGCGGTGGCACCGGCAGCCTGACCAGCCCGCATCGCCAGCCTGGCGCCCCCGCGGGCCCCGGCGGCGGCGGCCAGCCTAACCTGCTTCGTCGCCCGGAGCCCGGCGCCCCGGCGCGCGAGCTGCGCCCCGACATGCGCCATGAGATCCGCCAGCCGGCGGGTCCCACCGACCGTGGCTTCCCGGCCCGGCCGGGCGGCCCCGGTGGCGATCGCCCCGGCGGCGGCCCTCCCGGCGACCAGCGTCCGCCCGCGCGCTCTGATAAGGATCGCCGCGCCGAGCGCGATGCCGGCCGGCGCGTCAACGCCGACGGCGAGGAGATGCCCGCCACCAAGTCCAAGGCGCGCAAGAAGAGCCGCGCGGAACAGCGCCAGGAGCGGGAAGAGCGTCGCCAACGTCGCAACGACCGCAACTCGGCGGGTCCGGCTCCGGACAAGATCGAGCTCGTTGGCCCTCTCTCGGTCAAGGAATTGGCCGAGAAGATGGTCGCCAAGGAGACGGAGATCATCAAGCGCCTGTTCCTGAAGGGGATCATGGCGACGATCAACCAGACCATCGAGAAGGAAACGGCCGAGATGATCGCCGTCGAGATGGGCTACGAGGTCGAGCTGATCGATCCGATCCAACTGGCGCTCGCGGCCGTCACCGACGACCACGACGAGCCGGAAGACCTCAAGACCCGTCCGCCCATCGTCACGATCATGGGCCACGTCGACCATGGTAAGACGTCGTTGCTGGACGCCATCCGCTCCGCGCGTGTGGCCCACGGCGAGGCCGGCGGCATCACGCAGCACATCGGCGCCTACATGACGAGCATCCACGGCAACGAGATCTGCTTCCTGGACACCCCGGGCCACGAAGCCTTCACGGCGATGCGCGCCCGTGGCGCCAAGGCCACCGACATCGCGGTGGTGGTGGTCGCGGCCGACGACGGCGTGATGCCGCAGACGATCGAAGCCATCAGCCATGCCAAGGCGGCGGGCGTGCCCATCATCGTGGCCATCAACAAGATCGACAAGCCGGGCGCCCAGCCGGAGCGCGTGAAGCAGGAGCTCACGGAGTACGGGCTGGTCGCGGAAGACTGGGGCGGCTCCACCGTCATGGTGGAAGTGTCCGCCAAGATGAAGCAGAACCTCGAGCAGCTGCTGGAGATGATCCTGCTGGTGGCCGAAGTCCAGGAACTGAAGGCCAACCCCAACAAGCTCGCCCGCGGCGTGATCGTGGAAGCCAAGCTCTCCAAGAGCATGGGCCCGGTCGCCACGGTGCTGGTCCAGAACGGTACGCTCCGCGTGGGCGACCCGTTCGTGGTCGGCTCCGTCGCCGGCAAGGTCCGCGCCCTGATCGACGACCGTGGTCGCCGCGTCAAGGAAGCGGGCCCGGCTCACCCCGTCGAGGTCCTGGGCATGGACACCGTCCCGCACGCCGGCGACGTCTTCCAGGCCGTTGAGTCCGAGAAGGTCGCTCGTAACATCGCCGACGGGCGGGCCCTGGTGGACCGCGCGGAGAACCTGGCTTCGGGCAACCGCACCCACCTCAAGGACTTCTACAGCCGCATCCAGGAAGGCGCCAAGGAGCTGCCGATCATCATCAAGACGGACGTGAAGGGTTCCAACGAAGCGATCGAGCAGGCGCTGAGCCAGCTGAACGAGCGCACGATGGGCTCGACCATCCGGATCCTGTTGTCCGGCAACGGCGACATCTCCGAGAACGACATCAGCCTGGCCGTGGCGTCCAACGCCATCGTCATCGGCTTCAACGTCAAGATGGACGAGCGCGTGAAGCGCGCGGCCGACGAGCAAGACGTCGACGTCAAGCAGTACACGATCATCTACAAGATGATCGAGGACCTCGAGAAGGCCATGCAAGGCCTGCTGGAGCCGGAGTACGAGCAGGTGTCGATCGGCAAGGCGGAAGTCCGCGCAACCTTCAAGAGCGGCAAGACATCTGTCATCGCGGGTTGTATGGTGCTGGAAGGCAAGTTGCAGCGCAACTCCGACGTCAAGATCACGCGCGACGGCAAGGAAATCTTCGCCGGCAAGCTGGACAGCCTCAAGCGCTTCAAGGACGACGCCAAGGAAGTCGCGACCGGTTACGAGTGCGGCCTGTCCTTCGACAAGTTCAACGACCTCCAGGAAGGCGACCAGATCGAGGCCTTCATCACCCAGGAGAAGAAGCGCTAGTCGTTACGCGGAGGGAGGCACGTTCGCTCGTTGTCTCCCTCCGGCAACTCCCCGACAATAGACAGACCAAGCCAAAGAAAGGGGGCCCACGATGAGTGGTCACCGTTCTACCCGCGTCGCGGAAGCGATCAAGGAAGAAGTCGCGACAATCTTGTTGCTCAGGCTCAAGGATGTCCGCGTTCAGAGCGAGCGCGTCTCCGTCACTAACGTAGAGGTCACCGGCGACCTGCGCCACGCGACCATCTTCGTCAGCATCCTCGGCGACGAAGAGGTCAAGGAAGCCACGATGGAGGGCCTGCGGTCCGCCTCCGGCTTCATCCGCAGCGAGATCGGCCGCAACATCAAGCTGCGCGCCACGCCGGAGGTCCACATCAAGCTGGACGACTCGCTGGAGCACGGGGCGAACATCAGCGCCTTGCTCAACCGCATCAACGAGGAGCGCACCGCCCGTGAAGCCGGCGGCGAAGGCTAGCCCGGTCGCGCCGGGCGGCCTGGCATCCCACATCGACGCGGAGGCGCGCAGCTGGCTTGGGTTGCTGCGCAGCGTCCGCAGCTGGGTGGTGTGCCCGCATATGAAGCCGGACGCGGACACGCTGGGCAGCAGCCTGGCCTTGGCCGCGCTGCTGCGCCAGCTCGGCAACCGCGCCGTGGTGGTTTGCACCGACCCGGTGGTGGACCGCTTCGGCTTCTTGCCGGGCGCCCATGAGGTCGTCGTGGGCAGCCTTCCCGCAGACCTGCCGCCGGACACCGGCGTGGTCACGCTCGACGCGGCGGACTTCGACCGCCTCGGCGCCTTGGGGCCCCAGCTGCGGGCCCTGCATCCCTTCGTGAACCTGGACCACCACGTCAGCAACAAGCGCTTCGGCACGCACAACTGGATCGACACGGCCAGCGCCGCCACGGGCGAGCTGGTCTACCTCTTGCATGACCTCTTCGACGTGCCCGTGCAGCGGGACACGGCCGAGCTCTTGTACGCCGCCCTGGTGACGGACACCGGCTTCTTCCGGTACCCGGCCACGACGGCCCGAACGTTGGCCATCGCAAGCGCTTTGGTGGCGACCGGGATCGACTTCCCGCGCGTGATCGAGTGCATCTACGAGCGCCAGGCCGCGGGGGCGATCCGCCTGGCCGGCATGGCCCTCGCCAAGTTCCACCTGGAGGCCGGCGGCCAGGTCGCCTGGACCTCGATCCCGCTCGCGATGTTCGACGAGGCCGGGGCGACGGAGGACGACGCGGAAGGCATCATCGAGGAGCTGCGGAAGATCGAAGGCGTGCAGATCCTGTACATCCTGCGCGAGAGCCGCGAGAGCGGCGTGCGCGTGAGCCTGCGTGCCAAACACGGCCACGACGTGAACGCGATCGCGCGCCAGTTCAACGGCGGGGGCCACCTGGCCGCCGCCGGCTGCGTGATCGACGCGCCCCTGGCCGAAGCGGAGGAACGCCTGAAGGCCGCCGTGTTGGCGTCGCTTTGACGGAGCCCTTCGGCCTCCTGAACGTGCTCAAGCCCCCCGGGATGTCCAGCCACGACGTGGTGGGCGCCGTGCGCCGGCTGGTGGGCACCCGCCGCGTGGGCCATGGCGGCACGCTGGACCCCGCCGCGGCCGGCGTGATGACCGTGGCCGTGGGCAAGGCCACCCGCCTGCTGGGGTACCTGCGCGACGACAAGGCCTACCGCGCCGTCGTGCGCTTCGGCCTGGCGACCGACAGCGCCGATGCGGAGGGCAAGGTGACCGCCCGCGCCGACGCCAGCGGCCTGACGGCCGACGCGTTGGCAGCCGCCCTCCCCGCCTTCCGCGGCGAAATCACGCAGCGCCCGCCCATGACCTCGGCCGTCCATGTCGACGGCAAGCGCCTCTACGAGCTGGCGCGGGCGGGCGTGACCCTGCCCGACGAGGCCATCCCGACCCGCCAGGTCACGATCCACCGGTTGGAGCTGGTCGACCTCGCCGGGCCAACGGCCCGCCTGGACGTGCACTGCTCCGCGGGCACCTACATCCGCTCCCTGGCCGTGGACCTGGGCGCCACGCTCGGCCTGCCGGCCTGTCTCGAGTTCCTGCTGCGCACGGCCGCCGGCGACTGCAAGCTTGCGGCCGCCCAGACCCTGGAGGAGCTGGCCGAGGCGCCATGCTGGATGCCCGAGGACGCCTGGTTGGGTCACCTGGCGCTGCAAGTGATTGACGAGCACGAGATCTCCGAAATCGGGTTCGGGCGCCGGATCGCGGCCCAGCAAGCCTACGAACAGGCCGTGCGGCTGCGCGGCCCCGATGGGCGCCTGGTTGCGCTCGCGACCCTGGCGGGCAGCCAGTTGCAGCCCGTATTGGTGTTTTAACGGCCGATCGCGTATCGTAATCCCATGATCCGCCGCTTCGTCCCACTCGCGCTCGTCCCTGCCCTATTGGGCGGTTGCTTCCAGCTGGGCAACCTGCCACCGGACCATCGCCGCGGGATCGTGCTGTCGCTCGACGCCGGCGGCCAGGAGGTGATGGACCACTTCGTGGCCGACGGCATGATGCCCAACCTCGCCAAGTTGCGCGCAGATGGCGCCACCGCGGAGTTCTCGCGCACGAACTACCCCTCCAAGACCGCCGCGGGCCACGCCGCGCTCTGGACCGGCACCTTCGGCGACTTCAACGGCATCACCAGCAACCGGGTCTTCCAGCTGCCGCTGGCGGATCACTCGATCCTCGACGTTGCGGACGGCTTCGACAGCGGTGAGCTGCTGGCCGAGCCCCTCTGGGTGACGGCCGCCCGCGCCGGCCGACGCTCCGTCGTCCTGCAGGCGACGCATGTGGCGCCGCTCTCCACCTATGCCCCCGGCGGTCGCTATGGCGGGCCCTTCCCCGGCACCATGACCTTGATGGACGGGTACGGCGGCGTGCTCGCCCAGGAGGCCGTCTTCGCGGACAAGGGCGCCTGGAAGCCGGCCACGGGCTGGGACAAGCTGCCCATGACCAACAAGCCCTGCCGCGAGGCGCGCATCGAGGTGGGCGATTACAGCTGGTTTGCGCTGGAGTTCGACTCGCCGTCGGACCCCAAGGACGGCTACGACACCCTCGCCATCTTCCAGTCCAAGGTCGGCCTGCCGGTGGCCACGCTGCGCCCCGGCAACGACCCGTTGACCTGGTCCCATGCGGTGCAAGTGCCCTTCGCCAAGGGCACCGGACAGGCCTTCTTCAAGCTGTTCAGCCTGGCGCCCGAGGGCGACGACTGGCTGTTGTACATGACCCCGCCCTCCGCCGCGGTGGGCAACAAGCCGGAGGCGCTCGCGGCCTACTACGGCGCCAACCCCTTCATCGCGCAGGGTGCCGTGCAGATGTGGTCCTCGGGCCAGTTCGGCAAGACCATGTACCAGGGCGGCGACGGCACGGCGGAGGCGCGCTACCTCGACACCGTGGACTTCTTCATCGACCGCGCCATCGATCGCGTGGGCGTGCTGCGCGGCCGCAAGGACTGGGACCTGGCGGTCACCTACCTGCCCTTCCCTGACGAGGCCCTGCACGCCTGGTTCGGCACGGTGGACGAGCGCAGCCCGAGCTACGACGCCGCGCTCGCGCCGCGCGTCTGGAAGCTGCTGGACCGCGTGGGCGCCGCCTGCGACCGCTACGTCGGCGCCCTGCGCGGCGACCCGGACACGGTGGTGTGCGTGACCAGCGACCACGGCATGGCCGGCCTGAAGTGGAAGTTCTTCCCCAACGTCGTGCTGCGCCAGGCCGGGCTGCTGGCCCTGACGCCCGACGGCAAGGTCGACCTGGCCCACACCCAGGCCTACTACCCGGCCACGGACGGCGCCTTCCTGGTCATCAACAAGCGCGGCCGCAAGGGCGGCATCGTGCCGCCCGCCGAGGTGCCGGAGGTGTTGAAGCGCACCGAAGACGCGCTGCGGTCCGTGCGTGCGGCCGACGGCACGCCGCTGGTCAACTCCTTCGTCTACCCGCACGGCAACGACCGGCTGGAGCCGGTCAAGCTGCCGGACGGCCGGCTGCTGTACGACGACCTCGACGTGGGCGGCATCCGCGGCGGCGACCTCTACCTGGACCTCCACCGCGGCTACTACTTCAGCCCGGACGCCTCGCCGGCGGCAGCGACCTCCGCCTATGGCCCCGGCCAGGGCGGGCACGTCTTCGATCCGCGCCGGCCGGAGATGCACGCGGCCATGGCCTTCGCCGGGCCCGGCGTGAGAGCTGGCGTGAAGCTGGGGCCCGTGCGCAACATCGACATGGCCCCCACGCTGATGCACCTGCTCGGCATGCCGAAGCCGGCGCGCGCCACCGGTCGCGTGCTCGAGGAAGCCCTGGCGAAGTAGGGCGCCGTGGCCACCGCCGTCGCACCGGCCGCCACCACCTCGTGGCGCGGCATCTGGGACCTGGCCTGGCCGCTGGTCCTGACCATGGTGCTCAACGCCCTGATCGGGTTGTTGGACGCCGCCATCGCCGGCCGCTACGACGCGGCCAGCCAGGCCGCCGTGGGCATGACCAACCAGATCATCTTCTTGATCAACGCCGCCGTCACCGCGGCCAGCGTCGGCTGCCAGGCGCTGGTGGCCCGCTTCGTGGGGGCGGATGACTGGGACCAGGCCGGCCTGGCCGCCCAGCAGACGTTGATCCTGGGAATAGGCGTGACCATCGCCATCATGGTGCCCCTGTGGCTCTTCGCCCCGCAGTTCTACGCGGCGATGGGCGCCAGCCCGGAGGTGGTGCGGGCGGGCACCAGCTACCTGCGCACGGTCCTGACGGCGCTGCTGCCGATGGACGTGGTGATTTTGGTAAACAGCGTCTTCCGGGCGCGCGGCCGCACCACGGCGCTGCTCGTCTCGAACCTGGTGGAAAGCGGCTGTTGGGCCCTGGGCTCGCTAGGCTTGGGGTTGTACGCGGGGCTGGGCTTGCCCGGGCTGGCGCTGGCCTTCGTGGCGGGCAAGCTGGCCGGCATGGGCGTGACGCTGGGCCTGTTCCGGCGCTCGCGGGTCTACCGCTTCATGCCCGCGGGCTGGCGGCCGCAGGCGGTATGGTTCCGGCGCATCCTGGTCATCGGCCTGCCGTCCGGCATCCAGGTGCTGATCCGCAACGCCGGGGTGATGGCCCTCTTCGGGGTGCTGAACAAGCTGCCCGGGCCCACGGAGGCCGTGGCCGCCTTCGTGATCGGCTCGCGCATCGAGGCCATGGCCTTCTTGCCGGTCTTCGCGCTGAACTTCGCCACCGCCACGCTGGTGGGGCAGAACCTGGGCGCGGGGCGGCCGGATGACGCCGCCCACGCCGCCTGGCGCGTGGCCCTGGTGGGCGTGGGCATCATGAGCGTCTTCGGGCTGCTCTTCGTGGCGCTGGCCGACCCGCTCGCCGGCGCCTTCACCCAGGATCCCGGCGTGCGGGCCCTCGCCGCCAGCTACCTCCGCGTCGTGGGCCTGTCGGAACCGTTCCTGGGCCTGGTCATGGTGCTGAACGGCGGCCTGCAGGGCGCGGGCGCCACCCAGCCGCCGCTGCTCTTCACGTTCAGCGCGCAGATCTGCCTGCGCGTGCCGCTGGCCTACGGCCTGGCGGTCTTGCTCCACTGGGGTCCCACCGGCGTCTGGTGGGCCTTCACGGTCTCGATCGTGGTCCAGGCCACGCTGGTGACGACCTACTTCGTGCGCGGGAAGTGGAAGACTAAGGAAGTCTGAAGCTGCCCTGGCCCTGCACCCAGGCGTCGCGGCGATCGCGCGCGTCGGTGAACAGCTCGTCGAGCAAGCCGCGGTCTTCGAGCCCCGCTGCGATCCGCTCCAGCTCTTGGGCCAGGTCGCGCAGCATGGGGGCGATCGCCGCGCCGTTCGTCAGGCAGATATCCCGGTACATGGCCGGATCGCCGGACGCCAGGCGGGTTGCATCGCGGTAGCCGGTCGAGGCGATGGGCGCCCACCCATCCCACTCCTCGGCATGGGTCGTAACCCTTACAATTGCCGTCGAAGCCAGGAACGGCACGTGGCTGACGGCGGCCACGGCGCGGTCATGCGCCTCCGGCGCCATCCGCAGCGGGCGCGCGCCGATCCCCCGCGCCAGCCGTTCCACGAGGTCAACGGCCGACACCGGGGTGTCGGGACTGGCCGTGATGATGTAAACGGCGCCCCGCAAGAGGTTGAGACGTGCCGCGGCCATACCGCTCTTCTCCGAGCCCGCCATGGGGTGCCCCCCCACGAAGGTGATGCCCGCCTCCGCGGCCCAGCCCGTCACGGCCGCCTTGGTGCTGGCAAGATCCGTGACCACGGCGCCGGGTTTCAAAACCGGTGCCAGCTCGGCCAACAGGCCTTGCATCGCCAGCACGGGCGTGGCCAGCACGACCAGGTCCGCGTCGGCGACGGCCTCCGCGGCGGAGCCCGCGGCCCGGTCGATGGCGCCGCGCTCCACGGCCAGCTTCAAGTCGGCCGCGCTACGGTCGTAGCCCACCACGCGTGTGGCGAGCCCGGCGGCGCGCAGGGCCAGGCCCAGCGAGCCGCCGATCAACCCGAGGCCGATCAGCCCGACGTTCACCGCGCCGGGACGGCGGCGCCGCGTCCGACGGCAACGGCCACGCTTTCCATCTGGCGCTGGAAGGTCTCGAACATCTCGATGCTCAGCGCCTGTGCGGCATCCGACCAGCTCTTGTCCGGGTCGTGGTGGACTTCGATGATCACGCCGTCCGCGCCGGCCGCGACGGCGCCCAGGCCCACGCTGGCCACCAGGTTGCGCACGCCCACGCCGTGGCTGGGGTCGGCGATCACCGGCAGGTGCGAGACCTTCTTGGCGTAGACCACGGCGTTGATGTCGAAGGTGTTGCGCGTGGCGGTCTCGAAGGTGCGGATGCCACGTTCGCACAACATGACCTTCTTGTTGCCCTGGGCCATGATGTACTCGGCCGCCAGCAGCCACTCCTCGATCGTGGCCGAAGGGCCCCGCTTCAGCAAGACGGCCTTGTCGGTGCGCCCCACCTCCTCCAACAGGAAGTAGTTCTGCATGTTGCGCGCGCCGATCTGGAAGACGTCCGCGTACTGGCCCACCAGCGCCACGTCGGCGGGGGTCAGGACCTCCGTCACGATCGGCATGCCGGTTTCTTCGCGGACCTTGGCCAGCATCTCCAGGCCGGCCTCGCCGTGGCCGCGGAAGGCGCTACTCCCCACGGCAGTGAGCGCCGCAACGCTTTACCCGTCAGGCAGACACAGCACTGGCGCCTTGCGCTGTGCAGCCGCGCTGCAACGCCACAAAGGCTGCAGAGGCGGCGCCACGGCCAAGCGCGCCGCATCGCGACCCACGGCACCCCAGTGGTATCATCCCGGGCTCGCCGGCCCGCCCGGCCCCCAATCCGCAATCAGCTCGTCCGGGAACGTCCAAAAAGTGCGCCTAACCTCCATCAAATTATCCGGCTTCAAGTCCTTCGTCGACCCGACC
>JAQBPE010000146.1 GCA_028287685.1 Cyanobacteria bacterium RYN_339
CGCTAAGCCCCAACGCCAGGACCGGGCCTGGCCAACAGCCTCGTTTCATGGGTTCCTCCTCCCCGCCCGAAGGCAGGCATCCATTCATCTGGCATCTGACATGGTTACGATCCAGCGGTCGGAGAGGCAACCTTTCCTTGGCGGTTCGGGTCAACAGGAAAGCTGGCCCTGCACCGACGCTTAGGTTTTCCTTACGGCGTAGCTCGACACCCTTACACCTGCCTGACGTCCCCCTCCGCACAATGGGGAGGAGGAGACCCCACCATGCATTCACATCCCATCGCCGTCGCGCTGGCCGTGCCCCTTGTGTTGTGGGCATCCGCCGCCCAAGCCGAGCCGCAGACGGGCTGGGCCAACGGCGCCAACGCCCAGCCGGCATCGCTGCTGACCTCCGGGCCGCTGACCTGGTCGCTGCTGGTCGACACCTACTACGGCTTCGACTTCAACCGACCGGCCGACCACACGGTTTACCCCACCACCACCGCCCCACGCCACAACGAGTTCAACCTGAACCACGCCTTCCTCGGCGCGGAGGTCACGGGCGTGGAGAACGTCCTGGGCAAGCTGGTGCTGCAGACCGGCAACTACGTGGACACCCTCTACGGGGCGGATCCCACGCTGAATCGCGGCGCCTACAGCGGGATCCTGAACCTCCACAACGTCCAGCAAGCTTACGCGGGCTACAAGTTCCCCTGGGGCACCTGGGTGACCGGCATCTTCCCGGCCTACGTCGGCCTGGAAAGCTACATCAACCAGGAGAACTGGAACTACACCCACTCGCTGCTTTCCGACTTCACGCCCTACTACCTCGTGGGCACCTCCTTGCAACGCGATCTGCGCGACGACCTGGCCGGCCAGGTCTGGCTGGTGAACGGCTGGCAGAGCGTGTCCAAGTTCGGCGAGGGCATGGGCGTGGGCTGGCAGCTCACCTACCACCCGACGGATCGGCTCTCGCTGGTGCACAACTTCCTGGGCGGCAACTTCGACCGCGACCAGGGCCGCACGCGGTTCTATGCCGACAACAGCGTGCAATGGCAGTACGCCCGGCCCGCCTGGGCCAAGCGCCTGTCCCTGGCGGCCGTGGCCGACCTGGGCTACGAGACCGCGGGGACCCTGCCCGCCACGGTCATGGGCGGGCTGGCGCTCTACCACCGCGCGGAGCTGGACGACCACTGGGCGCTGGGGCTGCGTGGCAGCGCGTTCGGCGACCCCCAGCAGTTGCTGGCTTTGACGGTGCCCGCAGGCCAGGCCCTGCCAGACGGCGGCACCCTGATGCCCTGGGAAGTAACGGCCACGCTGGACTACAAGCCCTCCGCCTGGCTGCTGTACCGCCTGGAGTACCGCCACGACGGCTCCAACATCCCGTTCATCGCCGGTCCCGGCGGCATCACCGGCTCCGCGCCCAACTTCCTGACGTCCGGGGACCGCGTGACCGCCAACGTCAGCATGCGGCTGTGAGGAGGTCGCCATGATGACCCTTGCCATGCTGGCGCTGACCAGCGTCCTGTTCGGGCTCTTCTTCGCCTTCGTCGCGTTCTGCGACCGCGTGGTGGGCTAGATGTTCGGCCCCATCTTCCTGCTCGCCACCGCCGCCCTGGTGGGGACCTACCTGGTTTACGTGATGCTGTACCCGGAGCGTTTCTGATGTCGGCTGCCTTCCTCCTCCAGATCCTGATCCCGCTGGGGCTGGCCCTGGCGATCGCCATCCCGCTGGGCCTATCGATGGCCAACGCCTTCGATCACAAGCCCAGCTTGCTCGACCCCCTGTTCCGGCCGGTCGAGCGCCTGGTGCTGAGCCTGGTGGGCATCCAGGGCGAAGCCCCGGCCATGGACTGGAAGCGTTACACGGTCGCGGTCCTGACGTCCAACTTGCTGATGCTGCTGCTGATCTTCGCCGTGCTGCTGGCGCAGGGCGTGCTGCCGCTGAACCCCCAGGGCTTCGGTGGGCTGGAGCCCATGCTGGCCTTCAACACGGCCGCCTCCTTCATCACCAACACCAACTGGCAGGCCTATACGGGCGAGGCCACGCTCTCCAACTTCAGCCAGATGGCCGCGATCACCTTCCCGCAGTTCACCAGCGCGGCCACGGGCTTCGTGGTGGCGGTGGCCTTCATCCGGGGGATCCTGGGCCGGCCGCACCTGGGCAACTTCTACGAGGATTTGGTGCGCTTCCTGGTGCGCATCCTCTTGCCCCTTTCCGTGCTGGCCGCGCTGTTCTTCTGCTTCCAGGGCTCGCCCCAGAGCTTGGACGGCGCCGTGAAGGTGACCGGGCCCCAGGGCACGGCCCAGACCCTGGTGGTGGGGCCCGTCGCCTCGCTGGCCTCGATCAAGCACCTGGGCACCAACGGCGGCGGCTTCTACGGGCAGAACTCCGCCCACCCGCTGGAGAACCCCACCCCGCTGACCAACGTGGCCCAGTTCTTGCTGCTCGCGATCCTGCCCACCGCCTTGATCTTCACGTTCGGACGCATGCTGGGCAACCAAAGACAGGCCTGGGTAGTCTTCGGCGGCATGGCCCTGATGTTCCTGGTCTTCCTGGGCACGCTGTCCTGGGCCGAAACGGCCGGGAACCCGCTCCTGCCCTTCGCTGGCGGCAACATGGAAGGCAAGGAGGTGCGCTTCGGCCAGGCCCAGACCGCGCTCTTCACCGCCGCGACCTGCGCCTTCACCACCGGCACCGTCAACTGCATGCATGACAGCCTGACCCCCCTGGGCGGCTTCGTCCCGCTGGGCGAGATGATGCTGAACAACGTCTTCGGCGGCAAGGGCGTGGGCTTCATGAACTACTTGCTCTACGGCCTGCTGGCGGTCTTCCTGACCGGCCTGATGGTGGGCCGCACGCCGGAGTTCCTGGGCAAGAAGGTGGAGCGCGCGGAAATCTCGCTGGCCTCGATCGCGATCTTGCTCCACCCGCTGATCATCCTGGTGCCCACCGCCTGGGCCGTGATGGCCCCTTACGGCCTCTCCAGCCTCACCAACCCCGGCTCGCACGGCCTCACGGAGATCCTGTACGCCTACACCTCCGGCGCGGCCAACAACGGCTCGGCCTTCGCGGGACTGACGGCCAACACGCCCTGGTACAACGTGTCGATCGGCGTGGTGATGCTGTTGGGGCGCTACGTCTCGATCATCGCTCTGATGGCGATCGCGGGCTCGTTGATGCGCAAGAAGCGCGTGCCCGTGGGGCCCGGCACCCTGCGCACGGACACCGCGCTGTTCGGCGCCCTCTGGCTCGCCACGATCCTGATCGTCGGCGCGCTGACCTTCTTCCCCGTCGTGGCGCTGGGCCCGGTGGCCGAGCACCTGGCGATGCTTGCCGGAAAGGCCTTCTGAAATGACGACCACCGCACCCTCGGACCCGCGCGGCAGGCCCCGTGACGAACGCCGTCACACCCCCAAGGTCGACCGTTCGGGCCTCTACCAACGCGCCGTGGCAGACGCCTTCAAGAAGCTCGACCCGCGCGTGATGGCCAAGAACCCGGTCATGTTCGTCGTCGAGATCGGGACG
>JAQBPE010000172.1 GCA_028287685.1 Cyanobacteria bacterium RYN_339
CGGCCCGGTTGGCCTGGTTGGTTTGGTGGCTGGCCTTGCGGGCGCTGGCGATTTCCACGCACATGCCGCACATGCCTTCCTGGCCAAATTCAAGGCACTTGGAACAGATGCCCTGCTTGCAAACAGGGCAAGTGGCCACGGCCTCGGTGGTTTCGTGGTAGACGCAGAGGGCCATTCGGCTTCCTGGAGAAAAGAGCAGGCTATCCCGAACCCGCTCGCCTGTTGGTATTCTTCCCGCCGGCCGGTAGCCAAAAACATGGCCCCGCCTCCGGAAGGGAGGCGGGGCCTGTTACCGGCATTCCTACTTCGTAGGACGCTGGGTGGTCTTTTCCTTGATGCGGGTGGCCTTGCCCTGCAGGCCACGGAGGTAGTAGAGGCGAGCGCGACGGACGTTGCCCTGACGGAGCACGTCGATGCGGTCTACGCGGGGGGAGTGCAGCGGGAACGTACGCTCCACGCCGACGCCCTGGAAGGTCTTGCGGACAACCACGGCGCGGGAGATACCGGCGCCCTGGAGCTTGATCACGGTGCCTTCGTAGGCCTGGATGCGCTCCTTGCCGCCTTCGCGAATCTTCGCGAACACCTTGACGGTGTCGCCGGGGTTGATGTCCGGCAGGTTGGCCTTCAGGTGGGGCTGCTCGACGCCGCTAATCAGCTCGCGGGCATTGACTTTGGTCATGGACTGGGGACTCCTTGAAAAGTGGAAGCCCCAGAGCAGCGGGGCGAGGTTAAGTTCACACGAACGGGGAGTGTACCACGTACGCTCGCTGGAGATCCAGTCTCGCGTTAAGCGAGGCGGGCCAGCACGCCCTTGCTCAGCGCCTTGAGCGTATCGAAGACACCGGCGCCGTTGACGGCGACGGCCTGGAAGGCCGGCACGCCGCGCTCGTTCAGCGCCGCTTGGAGCTCTTCTACCGACACCGCACCCGGGATGTCGCGCTTGTTGTACTGTAAGACCCAGGGCACCTCATCGAGGCTCAGGCCGTACTCCGCCAGGTTCTCTTCCATGTTGCGCATCGAGGAGATGTTCTCTTCGAACTTGTCGCGACCGGAGTCCGCCACGAAGACGATCCCGTCCACGCCGTTCAAGATCAGCTTGCGGCTGGCGTTGTATTCCTCCTGTCCGGGGACCGTGTACAGCGCGAAGCGGGTCTTGAAGCCCTGTACGCTGCCAAGATCGAGGGACAGGAAGTCGAAGTAGAGCGTGCGCTCCGTCGGCGTGGCCAACGACACCATGTCGCCACGCACGTGCGGGGGCACCTGCTTGTGAATGAATTCGAGGTTGGTCGTTTTACCGCCCAAGCCCGTGCCGTAATACACGAGCTTGCAGTTGATTTCGCGGTTCGCGTAGTTGATCAGCGCCACGGGGCCTCCAGCTCTAGAAGAGATTATCGATCGCGGCGCCCATGTTGCCGAGCGAGGGCTTCTTGTCGGTGTAGAGCGCCCGCACCTGGGCGTTGAGCTTGTCCAGGGCCTGCATGGTCTTGAACTTCACCAGGCCCACGGTCACGCTCTCGCCGAACACCACGGCAACGGTGTCGGTGGTCTCCAGGGCGACGACGAAGATGCTCTCCGTCCTGCCCTGCTGGAACAGCGTCTTGAAGTTCTTCTCGCCCAGCAACCGCGCCAACGCGCGGGTCGAGGCGAACGAACCGCTGATCAGCGCTGCCAGTGACAGCGTGTCCAGCGTGCTGGTCTGGCCCTGGGCCGTGATCAGCTGGCCGCTCTTCTCGATCAGCAAGACGGCGCGCGCGCCGGTTTCTTGCTGCAGCTGCAGCGTCATGCCGTTGAGGGCGTTGACGCCTGCTTCGGTGAGAACGAGGTTTCCCGAGGGTTTGGCCATGGTGATCGCGGTCCCTACGAGGCTAGCTGGGGGTGGGCAGGCTGGTCAGCTCCGACCAGAGCGCGCGCTGCGGGCCGGGCACTTCTTCAAGCAGGGGCCCCACCACGCGATCGATGAAGGCCGCGCCGTAGATCTTGGCGACGAACTCCTGCAAGGTGGCGATCAGGGGACGGTAGGCCGCCACCAACTGCTCCTTGGACCAGGTGTCCGGCAGGCTGTCCTGCACCTTGCCGCCACGCCAGCGCAAGCCCAGGTGGGCCTTGCGGGCCTGGTCGTTCAGCTGGGTCTCCAGGCCGTCCACCATCTTCACGCCACTGATGGACGCGAACTGGTTGAAGAGCTCGTTGGCAACGCGGTGGAAGATCTGGCGCAGCTGCTCCTCCGGGGCGCAGGACAGGCCGATCTGGTCGGCCTTGAAGAGCTGCGTGACCTCTTCGAGCACTTGCAGCTCGCCCTTGTTGGTCTTGCGGACCAGCTCCGCGAAGGTCATCCCGCTGCCCAGCACCTCGACGATGGCGGGCTTCTGGTCAACATACATCTGCATGGGGAAGACCCAGGCCCGCGGCGAGAAGAAGTCCGGCAGCTCTTGGCCCAGCTTGCGCCAGCGCTCGAGCTCTTGCAGGCCTTCACGGGTCACGTCCTCCAAGGAGAGCGGCTCGTCGGTCTTGAGATCGGTGGGCAGCGCGGGCTCGAAGTCGAAGACGCCGCTGGTCCAGATGAAGAGATCCGCACCGGCCAACGCGCCCCAGCGATCGCCCAGGCGCGCCGCAAGCAGCTTGCCGTCCTGGAAGTACAGCTGGCCCTGGCGGCCCTCGCTGCGCAAGGTCAGCGTCCCGGTGGAGTTTCCCATCGACAGGATCTGGGCAAGGTCGGGGAGGCTGAAGTCTTGCAGGCTGCCTTCGGTGATCATCGAACGGTTCCTATCTTTCGTGACTGGGCGATTATCAACCGTTCCCCCGGGGGCGCCCCGCGCTCGCCGGTGGCGACGTCCAGGCCCGCGCGCCGGACGATCGGTCGGAATTCCTTCACCAATTGAACCATGCTCGCCTCCTCTAGTGGGTACCTATCGTTGAATGCGAGGACCCAGAGGGGGATGTGCTCCGCCCGGGCGAGGAAACGCCGCAGGGCATCGGCATACATGGAGGGCTCACCGAGGGGCAGACCGAGCGTGGGGGGACCGGACGTGGGCTCCGACAGGCCCGGAAGGACCAGATGCGGATCGCCCTTCACCCAGGACTCGAACAATAACAAGGGTTCCGGGTAATCGAAGAACCCCTGGTCCGTGGGAGGATAGCAGAAAAGCAAATCGGCTTCAACCCGCGGTGCCAGGTGGTACGCGTCGCCCCAAAGCGCCTGGTTCTGATGTTGACTACCACATACCCAGGTGTTCACCGTTTGTAAATAATGCGAAAAGGCCACGGCCGGCGCCATCGGCTTGTGGGCGGCCCGTCCGAAGCCCAGCCAATACTGCATGGTGAGGCACACGGCCACGGCGCCCAAGGCCCGCTCGATCGGGTCGGGCGTGCGCCCCAGATGCGCACTCCAGATGCCCAGCCAGATGGTCTCTTCGGGCGTGAAGTGCCGGTTGGCCCAGGGCTGGAAACGCGTGGCCACCTCCGCATCCTTGATGACCTGGGTCCACTCTTGCGCCCGTTGGGCAGAAAGCACGCGCCCGTCGTTCTCGATCAGGGCCAGCGCATGGCAATAATGGCTCTCCAGGAGATCGCCGGCGACGACGCGCTTGCCGCGACGCTTGAAGTACGCGGCCAGCCTGGCCTGCCCCGCGAAGGGCTCGTAGACGCTGCCGAAGGCCAGGCCGGCGAGTTGCTCGTCCACCCAGCTGGGCGAGATCCACTTCGACCGAACGGGCGCCTTGACGCCGGTCTCCACCGCCGCGACGGGCGTGGGCCGCGGCTTGCGCTTGCGCGGCGCGGGCGCCTCCGCCATTAGAAGTCCACGCCCCGGTCGCGCGTCGTGCCGACCCCGCGATCCCCACCATCGATTTCGACGCTCCAGACGTAGCGCCCGGGGGCCACGGCCTTGCCGAACACGGCGGTCGGATCGCTGGCCCACTCGCTGCTCCAGATGGCTTCCTTGGCGTCGGTGCTGAGCTTCACGCGGTACTTCTGGCCCTGCGAGTGGACGGAGAAGTGGAACGGCACCAGCGCCTTGTCGCTGACGACCAGGGCGACGCCGCGATCCGGGTAGAGCAGGCCGTTGTACGAGACCTCGAAGGAGGGCACTTCCTTGCCTGCCCCGTCGGTCATGTCCACGGGGAGGGAGCGCCAGCTCTGGACCTCGTTGGGCAAGACGTCGTAGGCGTCGCCCTTGGCTTTCGCGCGATCGCCCTGGGAGGCGTACAGCACCTGCACCCGCTTGGCGGGCACGCTGCGGAAGGTGTACCGGCCCGTGTCGTCCGTGCTGGTGCGGACGTCGGCGCCAACGAGCGTGACGAGCTTGCCGGCTGCCGGCAGACCGGCGTAGGTGATCATCCCGGTCACGACGCCATTGGGCGCACTGCTGCCAGGCCACAAACCGCAGCCGGACAGCAAGGAGAGCATCGATACCACCGCAAGCGAGCGCGTCATGCCGGTATTATTCCCACTAAAGCGCTCTAGAACTTGATCACCGACTTGAAGAACAGCGATTCCGACGTGATCGGGTCCGCGGCGTTCGGCAGGAACACGTCTTCGATCAGCTTGGCCTGCACGTTGTACTCCGCCACCAACCCCGGGATCAAGGGGTTGTCGAGGTCGGCGCGCAAGCTGACGCCCGCGAGCTTGCCCAGTGCCTGGCCGCCGGCACCCGTGGTCGCCTTGCCGTCGGCGCGGGCCGGGGCATCGATCGTGTAGTTGTCCGTGAAGGCCAGCAGCAAGGCCGGGATCTTCAAGTTCCAGGGCAGCGGCACTTGCGGGGTGCCCACCACGGCGCCGAAGCTCGCCACCGTCACGGTCTTGCCCGGGTCGGAGTTGATCATGGCGACCAGGTTGCCGTCGATGCCGTTACCAGAAGCGCGCAGGCCCAGCCCGTAGGCCGTCAGCGCGAAGTTGGTGGCATTGACCTGGGCGGTGGCGCCCAACGCGCCCTCGCCGCCGATTTCCAGCACCACAGCCGCGTTGTCCGTGGTCTTGACCGGCGCCGCGGCGGCGTTCAAGAGGTTCTGCGTGATGGCCTTGTGGTCCGTCTCGTAGCCGGCCTTCAAGGTGACCGGGCCCAGGCCGAGGTTGACCTGGCCGGCCACGATGTTGGAGTTCAAGCCGCCCAACACCTTGACCGGGCCGATTTCCGTGCCCAGCGAGGCGCCGACGTCACCGCCCACGCGCAGGCTGCTGGCGTCCTGGGACACCGCGCCCACGCCTACGTCGAAGTCGCCGGTGCGCCAGGCCAGGTCGGAGTAGGGTCCGAAGTCCACGGCGTCCAATCGGAAGCGGCCCACGTTGATGGTGGTGGCGCCAATCTTGCTGGTGAAGCGCGCGCCCTTCACCGACACCTGGTCGGTGGTGGGCGTCTTGCCCAGGGCGCCGGCCATGACGGCCGGCACGTCGCCGGAGCCGCCGGCCTTGAGCGCGCCGCCGATGGTGGTGTCGAAGGTCGTCGAATCGGAGACCTTGCCCTTGAACGTGACGCTCAGGTTGCTGGCGATGTACGGCAGCGTGCGGTCCTTGCCCGTGTCCAGCGTCTCGTCGGCGTAAACGGTCGACACCCTGCCGGAGACGGTAACGAGCTTGGCGAGCTTGTCCTGGATTTCCTTGATCGAGGCCTCGTCCTTGTCCAGGCGGCCTGCGATCGCGTCCAACTCCGTCTTGAACTCCGTCTTGAGCTTGTCGACGGAGGCCGTATCCTGTGGGGTCACTTGCGGAACGGACTTTGGCGCGGGCGCCGTGGGCGCGCCGGCGGGCCGGGCGGCCGCCACGGCGTCCATGCGCAGCATGACCTTGGTCAGGGCCGCGGCCAGCTCGTAGCGGCTGACGGTCTTGGTACCGCGGAAGGTGCTGTCCGGGAAGCCTTCCATGACGCCGTACTTCTCGACCAGCTGCTGGATGGCCTTGTACGCCCAGTGGTCGGGCGGCAGATCCTGCATCTGGGAGACTTGCGGCGCGGCCACTGCCGGCGCGGGCAACGCGACCAGGCCCACGGCCAGGGTCAGCGCGGCGGCACCCGCCAACCCGGCGGTACGGAGCAAGGACAAGGCAGCCTCCTGTAGTGCGAAGAAAGGTCGATCAGTCGGTTGACTGGTGATGAAATACCCAGAAACCGGGCTTATCGATCCTCGCTGCCGACGCGCCCGTCATGGATGCGGCCGGTCGCCTGCGCACTGAAAAGCTGCCCCAGGTGCGCGTTAAGGCTGGCCGCGGCGGCGCGGGCATCGGCCAGCCGCGGGTCATCGGCGCCGTTGGCCAAGCCGGCATCCAAGGCCTGGAGGTCGGCCTGGAGGTCCGCGCTCACCAGCTCGAAGAAGTCGCGCCCGGCGGAGAAGCGCCGTGCCAGCTCCTCGTAGTCCTGTTGGACGTCGGCCGCGCGCTTGGCGACCTCGTTCTCCAGGCCTTCATACAACCGCGCGTTGGCGATCGCCACCGACACCTGGTTGGCCAAGTGTGTGACCAGCGGCAGCAGCTCCTCCGTGAGCGCCGGGGCGCGCCCGGTGCGGACGAGGTAAATGGCGCCCAGGAACTCGCCGCGCACCTTCAAGGGCACGATCAGGACGGAGCCCGGGCCAACGCGCTGGCGAAGGTCTTCGGGCATCACCTGCTCTTCGGCGATGTTGGGCACCAGGATCGGGCGGCCGTGGCGGTAGATTTCCGCGCTGCGGCCCTGGTCGATGCGCAGCGGGCGTTCGGCCAGGAAGCTGCGTAAGCTCTCGGCGTTGGTCGGGTCGCGGTGGTGCGATGCGCGCAGGCGCATCTCCGGCCCGCGCCCCTCCAAGAGATAGAGGTAGCAACTGGACAGCTCCAGCGTGTCGACGATGCCGCTCACCAGGCGGGTCAGCAGCTCGTCCAGGCGGGTCGTGCTGACCAGCAGGGCGGCAATCTCGTTGAGCAGCTCGAGCTCCCGAGAGCGCGCTTGCGTCTCCTGGTACACCCGCGCGTTGTCCAGCGAGCCCGCCACGCGGTTGGCGAGGATCTCAAGGAACGAACGCTCGAGGTCCGTGAAAGGCGCCGGCTCCAGCCGGGCGAAGACCAGCCAGCCGGCCAGGCCGCGGGCGGATTGCAGGGGCACGGTGATCAAGCTGCTCAGCCGGCGCTTGCCGAAGCCGCCCAGCGCGTGTAGCTCCTGGCCGTCCAGCTGGCGGGCGCGCGTGGCCGTCCTCAGGTCCAACTTCTGCCAGAGCAGCTCCGCCTTCTTCTCCGAGAAGCCATAGACCCCCGCGAGGCCGATGCCCTGTTGGTCGCGCACCCACATGGCGGCGAGCGGCGCCTGGAACAGCCGCGTGCAGCGCTCCAACAGCACCGCCACGATCTCCTGCGGATCGAGCGAGGACGGCAGCGTCCACAGAAGCTCGTTCAACTCCGCCAGGGCCTGGGACGTGAGAGAGGGGTCCATCACCTACCAGTACCGGATCTTCCCGGGCCTGAAGAATCGCTCCCGGCGCCGGTTGTGACCCTTTTCTTCCTTTTTCTCCTTGGCCTCGCCCTTGGGCTCGTCCAGCGGCAGGCCGCGCGCTGCCTGCTTCAGCGTGCGCATCATGTTGAAGATGAAGCGGATGAGCTTGGAGCGGTCGGCCTCGTGGAGATCGACGAACTCGATGGCCGCGACGCGGGACTTGCCCTCGCCCTTCTTGATCACCTTGCCCGTGAGCAGCATGGCTTCTTCTTCGTTGAGGTAGAGGCGGAAGCGGTAGTTGCCAGGCGGCACGGGCTCCTCGAACTCCGCCAGCATGCCGCCGCCGGAGAGGTTCAGCGTGCGGCCCTCCGCGCGGACGTATTCCCGCGTGTGGCCCACGTTCTCCACCAGGTCCACGTCGCAGTCGACGGCAAAACGGAAGAAGTGGCGGCGATCGTCCTTGACCGGCTCCGTGGGCTTCGGCGGCGGCGGCGCCGGCGGCTCCTCGTCGGCCTCGACCTTGTTGAGGGCCGGCTTCTCCTTGGCCTTCTCCAGCGCCGTCGGCTCCTTGGCGCCCAGGATGTCGCGCACCGGGCGAGCCTGGACGGGCACGGCCGCGACGGGCAGCGGCGCATCGGACGGCGGGGCGGCCACCGACGCGGTGGGGCGCGGCGTGGCGATGGCGCGCATGCCGACGGGCAACGGGACCTCCACCAGCAGCTCGGAATAGTAGGCCTGGCCGCCCAGGTCGAAGGAGACCTCCTGGCCGCCCGGCAGCTTGGCTCGCGCCGTCACGCCCTGGTAGGCCTTGGCCGGCTGGAGGATGGTCAGGCGCACGACGAGCTTGTCTTCCTGAACGGCCGTCACCTTGCCGGTGACCTTCTGGCCGTCCAGGGACAACACGATGCTGGTGCCGACCAGCTCATGGAGCATCTAACTAGACGGTCGAAGAGGGCAACTGAAGCCACTGGTTGGGATAGATCACCGTCTTCCCATTCAGCACGGCCTTGTTCAAGGCCACGATCTCGCGCCAACGCATGGGGTTGTGGAGGCGCCTGGCGGCGATGGTGTAGAGGTTGTCGCCGTGTGACACCATGTACTTCTGGCTGCTGCCCGCGGTGGCAAGCTGCGGCGAGTTGGCCGGCTGCCCCTTGCGGAAGTGCGCCAGCTGCGCGTCGGGTACGGCCCGTTGCGCGGGGATCGTGAGGTGCTGGCCCGGGCGCAGCGTGTAGCCCGCGCCGATCTTGCGCTGGTTGGCCTTGTAGATCTCGCGCCAGCGGTTGCCGCTGCCCAGCAGGTCGGCGGCGATGGAATAAAGCGAGTCCCCGTTGGAGACCTGGTAGAAGTTGGCCGCCAGCTGGCGCTTGGTGGTCACGGCGACCTTGCGCTGCTGCGTGAAGACGCGCTTCAGGCGCGGGTTCAATTGGAAGTTAGGCGTGACCGCCGCCTGGTGCCGAACGTGGTCGACCGCCGGGGCCGGGTGGGCCGCCAGCAGGCTGTTGTGCGTGGTGGGCAAGCCCAAGCGGGCCCGCGCCTGCATGTCGTGCATCTGCGGCGTGAAGGGGAACAGGTCCTTGACCTGCGCATGCGCGACCGGCGGGGCCGGCGGCCGGGTTGCCATGGCGATCGCCAAGCTCGGCGGCAGCGGGGTGGGGCCGGCCATCGCGGGCAGCGGTGACAAGACGGCCGGGAAGGAGGCCAGGCCAACGGCCGCCACCTTCGTCAGCAGGGGACCGCGGCGCTCGTAGCGCGGACGCGGGTTCGTTACCGCGCCTTCGTCGCGCAGCATCTCGATCGAGTCGAGCTCGTCGGTCGCAACCGCCGAATCGCCCGCCCGTTCGAGAATCTCTTGCAGGAACGCCAGCTCCTCGTCGATGCCGTCGTCAGGCCGCATGCTCCATCACCTCGTGATACGTGTACTGTGGGGGGTCGGCTCACGCACGATGCCCTACACTACTCATTTACCCAGGGTTCGGAAGTTATGGTGATCACATAACTCACTCACCATTTAATAGCGCGGGCCGGGGGTAAATCAAGGGGTCGGGAGCGGTGGGCTGGTGAGCCGGTGAGTGCCTTGCGTAGGACTGGGGCCCGATCGCTAGGAACGAAGAGCGAGCATACCGAGTAGGTATGTGAGTGATGAGTGACGACGCGAGCGGGTTCCAGGACAAGCAAGGTGCCGCCGGTGCACCTGCCCGCCGCTCCAATGGACGCACGTTCAGTTGTATGCGAGAATCTGACCGCCATGACCGAAACGTTTTACGCCATCATCGTTGTCCTGACCCTCGCCGTGGTTGCTCCCCTCGTCATGGTGGCCTTATCGGCCGCCCTGGGCGGGCCCAACCCGCATCTGACGCACAAGGAGCAGCAGCGTAAGCTCGAGCCCTACGAGTCGGGTGTCACCACGCCCATCGGCTCGGCGCGGGAGCGCTTCTCGATCAAGTTCTACCTGGTCGCGATCCTCTTCATCGTGTTCGACGTGGAAGCGGTCTTCCTCTTCCCCTGGGCGATCAACTACCGCGTGCTCGGCCTGCCCGGCATGATCGAGATGTTCACCTTCATCGCCGTGCTGTTCGCCGGCTTCATCTACATCGTGAAGAAAGGGGCGCTCAAGTGGGAATAGAAGCCCAGCTGCCCGATAACATCATCACCACCACGGTTGACGCCATCATCAACTGGGGCCGCGAGAACTCGCTGTGGCCGATCCCCTTCGGCACCGCCTGCTGCGCCATCGAGTTCATGGGCGCCGTCTCCAGCGCCTACGACATCAGCCGCTTCGGCGCCGAGGTCGTGCGCTTCAGCCCGCGCCAGGCCGACATGATGATCGTGGCCGGCACCATCAACTACAAGCAGGCCCCGATCCTCAAGCGGGTCTACGACCAGATGCCCGACCCCAAGTGGGTCATTTCGATGGGCGTGTGCGCCAGCTCCGGCGGCTTCTACGACAACTACGCGGTGGTCCAGGGCATCGACGAGATCATCCCGGTCGACATCTACATCGGCGGTTGCCCGCCGCGCCCCGAGGCCGTGCTGGACGCGGTCATGAAGCTCCAGGGCCGCGTCGAGACCATGGGCGTCAAGCGCCCGGGCGGCGTGGTAGCGGTCAAGCCCACCTACCAGGGCGCGCAAAGCTAGAACCAGGACGGCAACACCATGCAAGCGACCTCTCTCGCCATCACCGCTGCGCTTCAGGCCCAGTTCCCGGACCAAATCCTCGAGACCCACTGCTTCCGCGGCGACGAAACCGTCGTCATCAAGAAGGAAGCGGTGGAGCCCGTGTTGCGCTTCCTGCGCGACGAGCCAACGCTCGACTTCAACTTCTTGATGTCGCTGACGGCGGTGGACTACGTGAACTACCCCACGCCAAAGGCCAAGCGCCTGGAGGTGGTCTACCACCTGTACTCGTTGAAGTACGGCCACCGCATCCGCATCAAGTGCCCCGTCGAGCACAAGGGCTCCGTGACCTCCGTCCACCACCTGTGGGCCTCCGCCGACTGGTCGGAGCGTGAGACGTGGGAGATGTTCGGCGTGAAGTTCGACGGCCACCCCAACTTGAAGCGCTTGCTTACGCACATCGAGTTCAAGGGCCACCCGCTTTTGAAAGATTACGACGTCAAGCGCCGCCAGGTGCTGCTGGAGTCGGACACGATGGTGGACGAAATGGAGAAGCGCTTGCGCTTCAAGGGCCTCAAGGCCGACATTCCGGCTGAACAGTAGGTATTTGCCATGGATCTGCGCATCGACAACAAGGCGCCCGTCATCAACGAGCATCCCCAGTTCTACCGGGATCTGCACACGGACCTGATGTTCCTGAACATCGGCCCGTCGCACCCGGCCAGCCACGGCACGTTGCGCACGTTTGTGGCGCTCGACGGCGAGACGATCGCCGCCGCCGTGACCGAAATCGGCTACTTGCACCGCGGCTTCGAGAAGACCTGCGAGCACCGCACCTACAACCAGGTCATCCCCTACACGGACCGCCTGAACTACTGCTCGGCCATCCTCAACAACATCGGCTTCGCCAAGGCCGTGGAGCGGCTGGTCGACATCGAAATCACCGACCGCTGCAAGTTCATCCGCGTGATCGTGGGCGAGCTGATGCGCATCGTGGACCACTGCATCTGCATCGGCACCAACCTGGTCGACATCGGCGCGCTGTCCAACTTCTGGTTCCTGTTCAACAAGCGCGAGAAGGTCTACACCATCCTCGAGCGCCTCACGGGCGCCCGCCTGACCAACAGCTTCACGCGCATCGGCGGCCTCTACCGCGACCTCTACGACGGCTTCGAGGACGAAGTCCTGGCCGTTCTGAAGGAGATCGAGGAGGCCAGCGGCGAGGTCCAGCGCCTGATCGCCAAGAACCGCATCTTCGTGGACCGCACCCAGGGCATCTGCATCCTGACCCCGGAGCGCGCGATGAGCTACGGCTTCACGGGCCCGAACCTGCGCGCCACCGGCGTGCCCCTGGATCTGCGCAAGACCAACCCCTACTACTACTACGACCAGTTCGACTGGGACGTGGCCGTGGGCACCACGGGCGACACCTACGACCGCATCATGGTGCGCTTCGTGGAGATGGAGCAGTCTGCCCGCATCATCCGCCAGGCCATCAAGGCGCTGCCGGGCGGCCCGATCAACGTCGACGACAAGCGCGTCACGCTGCCGGGCAAGCAGGACACCTACCAGAACATCGAAGGCCTGATCAACCACTTCAAGCTGATCTTCGAGGGCGTCAAGGCGCCCAAGGGCGAGATTTACGACGCGATCGAGGCGGCCAACGGCGAGTTGGGCTTCTACCTGGTGTCTGATGGGAGTGGTTACCCCTACCGCATCCACTGCAGGGCGGCCTGCTTCTACGCCTTCAACGCCTTCCACGAGATGGTCGAAGGCCACATGATCGCAGACGCGGTCGCCACCCTCGGCTCCATCAACATCATCGCCGGCGAGCTGGAACGATAAGCCAATGTCTTTGCAATTCTCCCCCGAAACCAAGCAACGCTTCGACGCCCTGGTCACGCGCTACCCCCAGAAGAAGGCCGCCTTGCTGCCCGCGCTGTGGATGGCCCAGGAGGAGTTCGGCGGCTGGCTCAGCCCCGAGGCCCTGACGTACGTGGCCGGCCTGCTGGATTTGCCGCCCTCCAAGGCGTACTCCGTGGCGTCGTTCTACACGATGTACAACCTCAAGCCCGTCGGCAAGTACAAGATCGAGGTCTGCCGCACCCTGAGCTGCGCGATGGCCGGCGCCTTCGAGATCATCGACCACCTGGAAGCCAAGCTGGGCGTCCACCTGGGCGAGACCACCCCGGACGGCAAGTTCACCCTCGCCACCCAAGAGTGCCTGGCCGCCTGCGGCTACGCCCCCATGTGCCAGGTCAACGGCAAGCAATACCACGAGCACCTGACGCCCGCGAAGGTGGACGAGCTCCTGGCTAGCCTTCCGTAAGAGAGAAGACGATGATCGCCGACTTCCCCAAGATCCTCACCAAGAACTGGCACCAGCCTGATTCCCACACCATCGACCGCGCCTTGCAGAACGGCGCGTACAAGGTGGCGCATGACACCATGCGCGCCGGCCGCAATCCACAAGAAATCACGGATGAGGTCAAGAAGTCCGGCCTGCGTGGCCGTGGCGGCGCCGGCTTCCCCACCGGCATGAAGTGGGGCTTCCTGCCCAAGGACAACCCCAAGCCGCGCTACCTCGTCATCAACGCCGACGAGTCGGAGCCGGGCACCTACAAGGACCGCGCCATCCTCGAGAACGATCCGCACATGCTGATCGAAGGCTGCATCCTGGCCAGCTACGCCATCAACGCGCATGACTGCTACATCTACGTGCGCGGCGAGTTCTGGCACCAGCAGCACATCCTCAACAACGCCGTGAAGGACGCCTACGCCAAGGGCTACCTGGGCAACGACTGCTTCGGCAGCGGCTTCAAGCTCAACATCACGGTCCACTCCGGCGCCGGCGCCTACATCTGTGGCGAGGAGACGGCCCTCTTGACCTCGCTGGAAGGCGAGCGCGGCTACCCGCGCCTCAAGCCGCCCTTCCCGGCCACCCACGGCCTGTTCCAGTGCCCCACCGTCGTCAACAACGTCGAGACCATCGCCAACGTGCCCTGGATCATCGAGCACGGCGGCGCCGAGTACGCCAAGATCGGCAAGTACGTCACGAACGCCGAAGGCAAGCCCGTGATCGACAGCCGCGGCACGCGCCTGATGTGCATCTCCGGCATCGTGAACCAGACCGGCGTGCACGAGATCCCGTTGGGCATCACCGTGATGGACTACATCAACGACTACTGCGGCGGCCTCAAGGAAGGCGCCACGATGAAGGCGCTGATCCCGGGCGGTTCCAGCTGCCCGATCCTGACGGCCGAGGAGGCCATGCAGGCCGAGATGACCTACGAGTCGATGGCCAAGCTGGGCACCATGTTCGGTTCGGGCGGCATGATCGTGATCGGCGAAGAGACCAGCCTGGTCTGGGCGCTGCACAACCTCCTGCGCTTCTACTCACACGAGTCCTGCGGCCAGTGCACCCCCTGCCGCGAAGGCACGGACTGGCTCTACAAGATCCTGACGCGCATGTTGGCCGGCAAGGGCTCGCCCGACGACCTCCAGGAGATCCTGGACATCGCGGACAACATGGAGAACAAGACCATCTGCGCGCTGGCGGCCGCCGCCACCATGCCCACGCGCACCTACATCAAGAAGTTCAAGGACGAGTTCGTGGCGTGCTTCACCAAGGGCGGCATCCCGGTCGACAACCGCGGCCGCTACCTCCAGCCCGCGGCGCTGTAAGGAATCGACATGGCTACTTTTTCGCTCAACGGCAACCAGGTCGACGCCCCCGATGGGATGAACCTCATCGAGGCGGCCGCGCTCAACGGCGTGACGATCCCCCATTACTGCTACCACCCCGGGCTCAGCGTGGCGGGCAACTGCCGCATGTGTCTGTGCGAGGTGGAAGGCGCCCGCGGCCCGCAGATTGCCTGCAGCCAGAACGTGAAGGACGGCATGGTCGTCCGCACGGACACGCCGGCCGTCGAGAAGATGCGCAAGGGCGTGCAGGAGTTCCTGCTGCTCAACCACCCCATCGACTGCCCGATCTGCGACCAGGCCGGGGAGTGCCGCCTCCAGGACTACTACATGGAGTATGGCAAGTACGAGAACCGCTCGGACGTGTCCAAGGTCCAGAAGGAAAAGGCCATGGACATCGGTCCGATGGTCATCCTGGACCAGGAGCGCTGCATCCTCTGCACCCGCTGCGTGCGCTTCACGGACGAGATTTCCAAGTCCCATGAGTTGATCGTTTCCGGCCGCGGCGACATGTCCGCGATCGAGACCTTCCCCGGCACGTTGCTGGACAACCCCTACTCCGGCAACGTCGTGGACGTCTGCCCGGTGGGCGCGCTGACCAGCAAGGATTTCCGCTTCAAGATGCGCGTCTGGTTCATGCAGAGCAACAAGAGCGTCTGTACCGGCTGCTCGAACGGCTGCAACGTCTTCCTGGACCACAAGGACGGCGTGACCTACCGTTACCGCCCGCGCGAGAACCAGCAGGTCAACGACTACTGGATGTGCGACGCCGGCCGCCTGAGCTACAAGGCCCTCAACGACGGCCGCCTGGAGCACGTGATGCTGCGCGGCGTGCCCACCACCGTCGGCGACGCCATGAAGGAAGCCAGCTCGCTGTTCCAGGGCAGCCGCCCGGAAGGCGCCGTGGCCGTCGTCGGCTCGCCGTTCGCCTCCGTCGAAGAGAACTTCGCGCTGCTGCAGCTGGCCAAGGCCCTGAAGACCGACCGCGCCTTCGGCTGGAACCCCACGCCGGACGGCTTCGCTGATGACTTCCTGATCAAGGCCGACAAGACGCCCAACCGCACCGGCGTTCGCTGGCTGGGCTTCAACGACGACCGCCAGGCCTTGCTAGACTACCTGACCAGCGGCAGCGCCCAGGTCCTGGTGATCCTCGGCAACGACCTGGCCGCGGATCCCGCCTTCGCCGAGGCCCTCAAGAAGGTCGGCACGATCATCTACCTGGGCTCGCACGTGAACGCCACGGCCGGCCTTGCGACCTTCGTCTTCCCCAGCGCCTCGCACGCGGAGAAGTACGGCAGCTTCATGAACCACCAGGGGCGCATCCAGCGCTTCTACCGGGCCTACGACGCGGCCGGCAACGCCGCCGAGGAGCTGCGGTTGCTGTCCCACCTGGGTGGCACCGTGGACCAGGCCTTTGACTACACCGACGTCGAGGACGTCTGGGCCGACCTGCGAGCCCGCTATTCGGAGCTCGGCGACCTGAGCTGGTACGGCATCGGTGACGAGGGCTTCCAGGTCCCGTCGCTGGTGCGCGAGCCGGCCGCGGCCGCCACTTGATCTAGAGGACCCGCCCTTATGCCCATGCAGTGGTTCGACTGGATCATCATTCCGGTCCACGCGCTCACCATCCTCCTTGTTGCCCTCTCGCTCGTGCCGCTGCTGGTCTGGCTGGAGCGCAAGGCGTCCGCCTACATCCAGGACCGTCCCGGTCCGGAGCGCGCGGCCGTTGGCCCCTTCCGCCTGGCGGGCCTGTTCCACTTGATAGCCGACGCGATCAAGATGCTGACCAAGGAAGACATCATCCCGGCCGGCGCCAACCGCTTCTTCTACGTGCTCGCGCCGATGATCGTGGTGGCCGTGGGCTTCACCACCGTCATGTGCGTGCCGTTCTTCGGCAACGTCGACCTGCGCGCCTGGGGCGGGCCCCGCATCAGCGGCGCCGTGATCGACATCGACCCGGGCATCCTGTGGTTCTTTGCTATCGCCTCCCTGACGGTATACGGCATCATCTTCGCCGGCTGGTCCAGCGGCAGCAAGTACGCGCTGCTGGGCGCCATGCGCGCCTCCGCCGCCGTGCTCTCCTACGAAATCCCGATGGGCCTTTCCGTCATCGGTCCGCTGATGATGTACCAATCGGTCAACCTGAGCACCATCAGCGAATGGCAGGGCCACCACATGTGGGGCATCTGCTACCAGCCGCTGGCCGCCATCATCTTCACCGTCTGCGGCTTCGCCGAGACCAACCGCGTGCCCTTCGACCTCGCGGAATCCGAAAGCGAGCTGGTGGCCGGCTACCACACGGAGTACTCCTCCATGAAGTTCGGCATGTTCTTCCTGGGCGAGTACGTCGCGATGGTCGTCAGTTCCTGCCTGATCGTCACGCTGTTCCTGGGCGGCTACCAGGTGCCGTTGCTGCCCACGGAAGCCTTGATCGCCAACGCCAAGCCGGTGCTGGAGTGGTCGCTGGGCATCGCCTTCGGGCTTGGCTTGGCTCTCACCGCCATGTTCCTGGTGAACTTCGCTTCGAACGTGGGCCGCTGGAAGGACTGGCGCGACTACGAGAGCCTGATCCTCGGCATCCTGGTGCTGGGCGGGGCCGTGACGGCCCTGGGCGGCCTGTTCCTCGTGATGGCGCTGCAGCTGCCGGCCTGGTTCGGCGTTGCCTTTGCGGGCCTGGCGCAATTTGGTATGTTTACGGCCAAGCTCCTGCTGCTTTGCTGGGTCTTCGTTTGGGTCCGCTGGACGCTGCCCCGCTTCCGCTACGACCAGGTCATGAACCTGGGCTGGCGCTCGCTGCTCCCCCTCGCCCTGGTGAACATCTTGCTCACCGGCGTGTTGATCCCGGTGTTGATGCCATGATGACCAACGATTCCCACAGCCCGATCGACATCAACGCCTTCAAGCAGCGTGACCCGCTGGTGAACGTGAACCCGCCCAAGCCGGAGCACATCGGCCACGTGCCCACGCAGGCCGTCTTGCGCGAGACGAACTCCATGGGCGAATCGGTCTACCTGATCGAGATCGTCAAGGGCCTCTTCATCACGCTGGGCAAGATGATGAGCCAGCTGGTGGGCTGGAAGCAGATCCCCACGGTGCACTACCCGGAGGTCACGCGTGACATCCCGGAAGGCTACCGCGGCAAGCACCGCCTGACGACCCGCGAAGACGGCACCAGCAAGTGCGTGGCCTGCATGATGTGCGCCACCGCCTGCCCCGCCGAGTGCATCCACATCATCCCCGCCGAGAGCGAGGACCCGGACGTGGAGCGTTACCCCGACCGCTTCGACATCGACCTCTTGGAGTGCGTGTTCTGCGGCATGTGCGTGGAAGCCTGCCCGGTGGACGCCATCCGCATGGACTCCGGCGTCTACTCCCTCACGGCGTTCGACCGCGAGAGCTTCATGGTCACCAAGGAAGAGCTGTTGGCCGTCAAACCCAACCCCCACGTGCGAGGTCAGGTGGTCTAAGCCACCCGCTACACCCGCCGCAAGAATCCGAGCCCGCCGATGCAGTCAATCATGTTCTACCTCCTGAGCTTCCTGGTGGTCGTATCCGCGACCACCATGATCTTCCAGCGCCACCCGCTTAACGCGGCGTTCTCGCTGGTGCTCTGCTTCCTGGGCCTGGCGGGCCTGTATGCGCAACTGCAGGCGCCGTTGCTCGCCATCTTCCAGGTGCTGGTCTATGCCGGCGCGATCATGGCGCGGGTGGTCTTCGTGATCATGCTGCTCAACGTGCGCGACGAGGACCTGCCTTCCGAGCCGAACCTCGTGCGCAGCGTCGGCATCGGCCTCGGCACGATGGCCGTGCTCTTCTTCATGATCCTGGTGCCCGCCATCAACAAGTACCCGAACGACATGGTCGAGTCCGTGCCCGCCAAGTTCGGCGGCATCGAGTGGGTAGGCTTGCACCTCTTCACCCGCTTCACGTTCCCCTTCGAGGTCATCTCGATCCTGCTCACGGTGGCGGTGGTCGGCGTGGTCGTGCTCGCGAAGCGCCGCATCTAGGAGGCCCCGACGATGGTTCCCACTACCCATTACCTGATTTTGAGCGCGCTGCTCTTCTGCATCGGCGTCGCCGGCTTCGTCTCGCGCCGCAACCTCTTCATCATCTTCATGTCGATCGAGCTGATGCTCAACGGCGTGAACCTGAGCTTCCTGGCCTTCAGCCGCCACTTCGGCAGCCTTGATGGCCACGTCTACACCTTCTTGGTGATCGCCCTGGCCGCGGCGGAAGCCGCCATCGGCCTCGCTATCGTGATCCTGATCTTCAAGAACGCCACGGATACGCCGGAAGGCGAGCGCGAAGCGCTCTCGCTGGATCACTACAACAGCTTGAAGTACTAGCCATGATGCACATCTCCGCCCTCGTCTCCCTCGTCCCGCTGTTCCCGCTGTTGGGCGCGATCCTGATCGGCCTCGTGGCCCTGGTCTCGTCGCACAACGAGCGCGGGCCCAACAAGGCGCTCATCGGGCTGCTGGCCTGCGCGGGGCCCATGGCCTCCTGCTTCGTCGCCCTCGAGCTGTTCTCCGGGCTGATGACCACCCCGGGCGGCTTCGCCCACCACGTCTACACCTGGTTCACGGTGGGCGACCTGAGCGTGCCCGTCGAGTTCTACGCGGACCGCCTGAGTGGCGTCATGATCTTGATCGTGACCTTCGTGGGCTCGCTGATCCACCTGTACTCCGTGGGTTACATGTGGGAAGAGCGCGGCTTCACGCGCTTCTTCTGCTACCTGAACCTCTTCACCTTCTCGATGCTCGTGTTGGTGCTCGGCAAGAACGTCCCGATGATGTTCCTGGGTTGGGAAGGCGTCGGCACCTGCTCGTACCTCCTGATCGGCTACTACTTCAACGACGTGGCGAAGGCGCAGGCGGCCAACAAGGCCTTCATCGTCAACCGCGTGGGCGACCTCGGCCTGCTCGTCGGCCTGTTCATGCTGTATTACTTCGCGCAGCACCACGGCGTGCCGTCGCTGGACTTCGCCGTCCTGCGCGAGCACAAGGAGATCTTCGAACACGCGCCGGCGATCGCCAGCGCCATCGGCCTGCTCTTCTTCATCGGCGCCTGCGGCAAGAGCGCGCAGATCCCCTTGCACGTGTGGCTGGCGGACGCGATGGCCGGCCCCACGCCGGTTTCCGCCCTCATCCACGCCGCCACGATGGTCACGGCGGGCGTCTACATGGTCGCCCGCATGTCGTTCATCTACACCTACGCGCCCTTCGCCACCGAGGTCATCGGCACCGTCGGCATCCTGACGGCCTTCGTGGCCGCCACCATCGCCATCACCCAGAACAACATCAAGCGCGTGCTGGCCTACTCCACGGTGTCGCAACTGGGCTACATGTTCGTGGGCGTGGCCTCCGGCGCCTACGCCGCGGGCGTGTTCCACCTCTTCACCCACGCCTTCTTCAAGGCCCTGCTCTTCCTGGGCGCCGGCGCGGTCATCCACGCCCTGCACCACGAGGAGGAGATGGACCACTACGGCGGGCTGCGCAAGAAGCTGCCGTTCACCTTCGCCATCATGCTGATCGGCTGCCTGGCCATCGCCGGCGTGCCTCCCTTCGCGGGCTTCTTCTCGAAGGACGCCATCCTGGCGGCCGCCTGGGAGCGCGGTTGGGGCTGGATCTACTGGCTGGGCCTGTTCACCTCCGGCCTGACGGCTTTCTACATGTTCCGCATGCTGGTCTTGACCTTCTTCGGCAAGAACCGGGACATCCACCACCACTACGACCACGCCCACGAGGGCCCGTGGCAGATGAACTTCCCGCTGCTGGTGCTGGCCATCGGCACCTGCCTGGTGGGCTTCCTGGGCCTGCCCGACGCGATGGGCGGCTCCCTGTTCGGCGCCTGGCTCGCCCCGGCCCTGACGCAGGAGCCGGCGAAGGCCTTGTCCGAGGAGGCCACCTGGGCCTTCCACTCCACGGAGTACCTGCTCATGAGCATGGCCATCGTGGCCGGCGCGCTGGGCATCCTGGTGGCCTGGATGAAGTACGGCAACGGCCGCCCCAGCTTCGCCTATCCCAAGAACATGCTGCTGAAGTTCTTCCGGAACAAGTGGTTCATCGACGACATCTTCGACGTCGTCTTCGTGAAGGGCTCGATCGCCTTCGTCGGTTGGGGCCTCTGGCACGTGGTGGACGACTTCTTCATCGACGGCGTGGTGCGCGCCTTGCCGCGCGGCTACTTCGGCGTCGCCAACGGCGTGCGCCGTCTCCACACCGGCATGGCGCGGTCGTACGCGTACGCCATGCTCGTCGGCGCCCTGGTCATCTTTTATATGGTGATGACCCGCTTCTCGCTGCTGAAAATCTAGCCTAGGACGTAGACCCATATGCACTTGCCCGGCCTGCTTTCCCTGTTGATTTTCCTGCCCATCTTGGCAGGCATCATCATCTTCTTCATCAGCGACCACACGGACCCCGTGATGGAGCGCAGCACCGCCCTGGTGGCGTCGCTGGCGAACGCGCTGCTGTCCTTGATGCTGCTTTCCGGCGGGAAGGCCGTGGATGGGGTGATGAACCTCTCCGTGGCGCCCTACGAGGAGCACTTCAAGTGGATCCAGGCGCTGGGCATCACCTACCACCTGCGCTCGGACGGCCTGTCGGTCTTCTTGATCGTGCTGGTCACGTTCCTGACGCCGGCAGCCATTGCCGCCAGCTGGCACCTGATCTCCGGCGCCAAGGCGCACGTCTACTACGGGTGCATGCTGTTGCTCTCCGGCGGCATGGTCGGCGTATTGGCCGCGCACGACCTGTTCTTGTTCTACGTCTTCTGGGAGGTCATGCTGATCCCCGCCTTCTTCCTGGTGGGCGTGTTCGGCGGCGATAAGCGCGTGCAGGCTACGACCAAGTTCGTGATCTACACGATGGTGGGCTCGTTGTTGATGCTCGTTGGCGTGGTCTACGCCGGCTGGCGCTACTACGCGCTGCACCACGCATGGAGCTTCGACCTGGACGACCTGGTGGGCCTGACGATGGACCCCACCGCCGCCTCCGTCGCCTTCCTCGCCTTCGTGCTGGCCTTCGGCATCAAGGCCGCGCTCTTCCCGCTGCACACCTGGCTGCCCGACACCTACGCGGAAGCGCCTGCGCCCGTCACCTTCATGCTCTCCGCGCTGATGGCGAAGATGGGCGTGTACGGCTTCCTGCGCGTCGCGTTGCCGCTCTTCCCCGACGCCGCTCATTCCTGGTCCCCCGTGTTGGTCGGCCTGGCCGCCACGGGCGTGGTCTACGCCGCCTTCGTGGCGCTGGTCCAGAAGGACGCCAAGCGCGTGCTGGCCTACAGCTCCGTGAGCCACCTGGGCGTGATCCTGTTGGGCGTCTTCACCCTCTCGCCCCAAGCCCTGTCCGGCGCCGTGCTCCAGATGGTGGCGCACGCGCTGTCCACCGGCGCGCTGTTCCTGCTGGTCGGCTTCCTCTACGAGCGTCGCGGCACCACGCTGATCGATGATTGGGGCGGTGCCGCCAAGGCGGTGCCGGTCTTCGCGACCGTGTTCATGATCGTGATGCTGGCCTCCGTCGGCCTGCCTGGCCTGTCCGGCTTCGTGGGCGAGTTCCTGATCTTCCTGGGGGCATACCGCGACCACGCGACCGCCGCCGTCGTGGCCGCCAGCTCCATCATCTTCGGCGCCGCCTACATGCTCTGGCTTTACCAGCGCCTGATGTTCGGCCCCGAAAACCCGGACACGCTGGCCCCGCGCCTGCCCGACCTCACGTGGCGGGAAGGCATGGTCTTCATCCCGATGGTGGCCCTCATCATCACCGTGGGCCTTGCGCCCCAGATCCTGCTGTCTCGCATCAATCCAGCCACGGACGCCTACCTTTCCAAGGTGGTGCTTCCCACGGGTAACCACCAATGACCCTCGAGCTCTACCCCCTCTTCCCGTTCCTCGCGCTCGGCATCCTGGCCCTCGTGGCCATGCTCCTCAGCGTGCTGGTCTCGAACGCCACCCGCGTCGCCTACTTCAGCGTGGCCGGCCTGGCGTTGGTGGGCGTGGGGTCGTCGGCCTACGGCGCCCACTACCCGGGTGGCGTGGCCCGCATGTTCGGCGGCGCCGTCTGGATCGACAGCTTCTCGGTCTTCTTCTACGGCCTGTTCGTGATGATCGGCATCATCTCGATCCTGATGGCGGTGCCATACCTGGACCGCGACCAGCAGAACCACGGCGAGTACTACACCTTGATCCTGTTCGCCCTGGTGGGCATGTTCGTGATGGTGTCGTCCAACGACCTGATCACGCTGTTCCTGGGCTTCGAGACGATGTCGCTGGCCGTCTACACGCTGACGGGCTACCGCCGGCACGTGGCCGCCTCCAACGAAGCGATCCTCAAGTACTACTTCCTGGGCGCGTTCGCGGCCGCCATCTTCCTGTACGGCATCGCGCTGATCTACGGGACGGCCCACACCGTGAACCTGACCTTGTTGCACCAGTTGCTGCTCTCGCCCTCGCTGGCGGCGCAACCGCTGATGGTGCTGGGCGCGCTGATGGTGCTGTTGGCCGTGGCCTTCAAGGTCGCCGCCTTCCCGTTCCACATGTGGCTGCCGGACGTCTACCAGGGCGCCCCGACGCCCGCGACGGCCTTCATGGCCACCGGCGTGAAGGCCGCCGCCTTCGCCCTGCTGCTCCGCCTGTTCTTCGGCCTGTTCGCCAGCGGTGACCTGCACGAGATCGCGGTTTCCGTGGTCTGGTACCTGGCCGTGCTGACCATGTTCGTGGGCAACGTCTTCGCGCTGGTCCAGCAGAACATCAAGCGCTTGCTGGCCTTCTCCAGCATCGCCCACACCGGCTACCTGCTGGTGGCCGTTTGCGCCCTGCCCGACGCCGACGCCGCGGCCGCGATCATGTTCTACCTGGTGGGCTACGCGTTCACCAACCTGGGCGCCTTGGCCTGCGTCAGCTGGCTGCAGCACCGCGAGGAACGCCTCCAGAACGTGGAGGACTTCGCCGGGGCCGCGTGGCGCCACCCGCTGGCCGGGCTGGGCATGGCCGTCTGCATGTTCAGCCTGATCGGCTTCCCGCCGACCGCCGGCTTCTTCGGCAAGTACTACCTGTTCCTGGCCGCCATCAAGGCCGGCTACGTGCCCCTGGTGATCATCGCGATCATCAACAGCATCCTGTCCGTCTGGTACTACCTGCGCGTGATCGTGGTGATGTACATGAAGCCCGCCGACGAGGCCGAGACGGAGCAGCCCACCGGCTGGACCGGCAAGGTGGCGATCGCGTACGCCACCGTCGCCGTCATCTGGGCCGGCGTGGGCACGGTCAACCTGACCGCCCTGTTGCCTGGCGCCGTGCCGCTGCTGGCGCACGCCAAGGCAGCGGTCGCTACGATGAACGGACCCGCTGCCGCGACCGCAACCATCCCCCGTTAGTGGGGGCGGGTGCCGCTGCCGGTATTGGCGGAGCCACCCGAGCCGCCGATGTCGTCCCAGGCGCTGACCTGCCAGGCCACCCACTGGTCGAACTTGTCCTGCGGGATGGTCGTGGTCTTGCCCTTCTCGGGGTCGTAGACCGTGACGGCCCCGCTCTTGGGGTCGATGGCCGTCACCATGATCATGTGCAGCTTGCCGCCGCGGCCGTGCACCGGGATCAGGATGCCCGGCGCGCCGTCCTTCTTGGCCTGCGCCAGCAAGTTCCGCAGCGCCGCGCTGCGCTCGCCGGCGTTGCGGCCCGTGATGGCGTTGGGGTCGACGATCGGCACGTTGCCCA
>JAQBPE010000202.1 GCA_028287685.1 Cyanobacteria bacterium RYN_339
GTTGCCCGCACGTAGGCGAGCCCTTCCTCGTCCTGTTCGGGCAGGCCGGTCGACCAGCGCTCGGACGCCCCCAGCAGCAGCTGGACGCCCAACTCGCCGGCCAGCGCCTCGCCCAGCACCAGCTCGCCCGGTCGCGCGTAGCCCGAGGCCGCCAGGGCGCGTTCCACCGGGGCGCCGGCGAAATCAACGCCTGGGCCCAACGCCACGCAGGCCCCGGCGTCGGCGCCGATGGCGAGGCCCAGGGCCGGGTGGGGCGGCTCGAGCTCCGCGGCCAGTTCCAAGATGGCCAGGGCCGTCTCCGCGGCCGCCAAGGGGTCGTAGAAGGCGGCCAGCACCGTATCGCCGCCGCCCTTGAAGGCCGTGCCTCGCGCAGCGGCCACCGCGGCCTTCCAGCCGTCCAGCCAGCCGCCGATCATCGCATGGGCCGCCGCCGGCCCGAGATCGGCGTAGACCGCCGCCGTGCCGCGCGCCCGCAGGACCAGGAATGCCAGCAGCGAAACGGGCATCGGCGTGGTCAAGCCTTCCGAGCCGAGCGCGTCGCGGAAGGCCGCCAACGTCCCGGCATAGGCCGCCGTGACGGCCTGGTCGCTCCAGGCCTCGCGCTCCAGCACGGCCTTGAGCGGGCTATTGGTGGGGTTGGCGAGCGTCAACGCCAGGCGGGGGCCGGCCAGCGCATCGAGGTCCCGCAGGGCATCGAGCGCGAGCTCCCCGGCCACGGGCTCGCCGTCACCGAGGAAGACCACGTACGCCTCGGCGTCGCCCACCCGCAGGCGGTAGGTCCCGGGCTCGACGTCCAGGGCCAGGTCCAGCTTGCCGGGCGGCACGTCGCCCTGGAAGACAATGTGCGGCGTGGCGCCGGGGCCGGCGACGCAATAGACCAGCTCTTCCACCGCGCGCACGGCGGGCATGGGCCGGAACGCCAGCTCGACGGTGCGGTCGAAGGTGCCGCTGAAGCGCACGCCGCAATCCTCGCAGCCGGCCTCGCCGGCCAGCTCCGCCAACCTGGCCGCACCGGCCTTGGGGCCGCGGCAGCGCGGACACATGTGGCTCCAGCGGGGCTCCAACAGGCCCACGCGCACGGCCTCCAGGCACAGCTCGAGCACCCCATGCCGGTCCTCGCCCCAGCGGTCCGCCAGCGCGAAGGGCCGCAGCTGTTGCAGCTCCAGGTCGCTGCCTTCGGCCACCAGCGTCGCGAGGCGATGCGCCAACGCCTCGGGCCGGCCGGCCGCCACCAGGCGCTCGACGAAGGGCGCAAGGGCCGCCGGCGCCGGGGCCTCCGCGCTCGGCGCGAAGGGGTAGGCGCCTACACCCTTCAGGCAGGCGTCGACGGCGCCGTAGGCCTTGCGCCAGGCCGCTTCCAGCCCATGCGTACCCAGCGAGACCAACGGCGCCATCAGCGCGGAGCGCGGTTCCAGCTCGACCACGTGTTCCAGCCGCGTGCCCTCCCCATGCGGCGTCAGGGTCACGCTGGAGCGATACGCCCGCAGCGGGCCGCCATGGTACGTGCGAACCACCTCGTGGCGCTCGGCGTGCCGCCAGGTGAAGGGGTGCTCGTCCCAGCGCTGCTCCATGCCCGCCTGCCGGGCCACGCCCACGCGGGCCCCGGCCACCGTCTCGTAGCGCACCGGGGGCATGCCGGCCAGCAGGTTCATGCGGTTGGTGTCCGCCACGAAGGGCCACACCAACGCGGGGGGTGCGGCGAAGTCGAACTGCCAGGCCAAACGGATGGCTGCCAAGGGGAATCCTCCAAGCGGGCAGGCCCTGTATACCCACTAGACCGATGCCCGAAAGGTCTGGCCGCGTCTCGCTTGTCCTGGAACTTGCTGGCTGCGTCGCCGGCTCACTTCTGTACAACCCCGGGTAAAGGCGTGAGCCGGCTCCTTGCCATCAAGCCCCAGTCCTGCGCGATACACTGGCCAGCCCGTCCGGGCACCGGTCTAGGCCGGGTATAAGACCCGGACGGGAGGCTGCTTGCTGGAACGGAGTGCCGCACCGCGATCACGCAGCGGCGATCGCCAAGAAGACTTGCGCCAAGCCCTCGCGCTGACCGCCGGGGTGCTGACGAGGCACCGCCCGGCCCTCGCTACGATCGCGGGCGTTCTGATGGGCAAGGCCGGGCCGGGCACGGAGGCCCTGACCCGGCGCCTGGCTGCCGATCCAGCCTGCGGGCCCGCCTTGCGACAGCTCGTCGATGCCCATTCGCGGGCGGCCCACATCGTCAACCAGCACCAACAGGCGTTCAACGCGGCGCTGACGCGCGAACGCCCCGCCGAGCGTGCGCTCTACCTCAACGCGATCCCGCTCGCGGCGATCGTGCAGGCCGGCGAGCAGTTCATGGCGCTGCTGCAGCGCTGGCAGCCCGACCGCGACGTGGGACCGCTCTTGCGCGGCGCGCGCCCCGCCGGGGAGCCTGGCCCCCTGCAACGCGCGGCCACGGCCCGGTTGGCGGAGCGGGCGCCCGCCGTGCCGGCGCCCCCCGCGGGGCTGGCCCCTCGCCCGGCCCCGGCCAAGA